>JAEUOD010000114.1 GCA_016791065.1 Dechloromonas sp.
GGCGGTCATGCCGAATTCGCGCACGCCGTAGTAGCAGTAGTTGCCGCCTTCGGTGCGGGTGACGCCCTTGCTGCCCTTGACGAAGGTCAGGTTGGAGCCGGCCAGGTCGGCCGAGCCGCCGAAGATTTCCGGCACGGCCGGAACCAACGCGGCGATGGCGTTCTGCGAGGCCTTGCGGGTGGCGATGTTCTCGGCCTTCTCGCGGCAGGCGGCGAGGTAGGTCGCCTTGGTCGCTTCCCAGGAAGCAGGCAAGTCGCCCTTGATGACGCGGCGTTCGAACTCGGCGGCTTCGGCCGGGAAGGCGGCGCGGTAGGCGGCGAAGCGGGTATTCCAGTTTTCCTCGAAGGTGGCGCCGCGCGGCTTGCCGTTCCAGGCGGCATAGACTTCGGCCGGAATCTCGAAGGGGGCGTGCTTCCAGCCGATGTACTCGCGGGCGGCAGCGATCTCGTCCTTGCCGAGCGGGGCGCCGTGGCAGTCGTGGCTGCCCTGCTTGTTGGGGGCGCCCATGCCGATGGTGGTCTTGCAGCAGATCAGGCTCGGTTTGTCGGTGACTGCCTTGGCGGCGAGCAGGGCGCGCTCGATGGCGTCGCTGTCATGGCCGTCGACGTTGGCGATGACATGCCAGCCGTAGGATTCGAAGCGGCCCGGCGTGTTGTCGGTGAACCAGCCCTCGACGTGGCCATCGATGGAGATGCCGTTGTCGTCCCAGAAGGCGATCAGTTTGCCGAGGCCGAGCGTGCCGGCCAGCGAACAGGCTTCGTGCGAGACGCCTTCCATCAGGCAGCCGTCGCCGAGGAAGACATAGGTGTGGTGATTGACGATCTCGTGGCCGGGCTTGTTGAACTCGGCGGCAAGCACCTTTTCGGCGAGCGCGAAGCCGACCGCGTTGGTGATGCCCTGGCCGAGCGGCCCGGTCGTGGTTTCGATGCCCGGGGTGTAGCCGAATTCCGGGTGGCCCGGGGTCTTGGCGTGCAGCTGGCGGAAATTCTTGAGGTCGTCGATCGAGACGTCGTAGCCGGTCAGGTGCAGCAGGGAATAGATCAGCATCGAGCCGTGGCCGTTCGAGAGCACGAAGCGGTCGCGGTCGGGCCAGTGCGGGTTGGCCGGATTGTGGCGTAGCTGGCGGCGCCAGAGCACTTCAGCGATTTCCGCCATGCCCATCGGAGCACCCGGATGGCCGGAATTGGCCTGCTGGACGGCATCCATGGCGAGGGCGCGAATGGCGCCGGTCAGGGGAGAAAACTGCGGGGGGGGGCTGACGCTCATGATCCGGAAATCCAACCTGCTGAAAAGGCTAAATTATCCGGGAAAACACCCCTTTTGGGTAGGGTGAAGTTGTGGTTCGGCCGCTGTCGGGCTGCCGAACCACGAGGTGGCGATTACTTGCCGGTGTAATTGATCATCATCATGACGCCACGGCCGGCGCCCCAGCTGCCGCCGGTGTAGGAAACGCTGCCGTAGCCGGGGTAGCTGACTTCGTAGCGGTAGCGGTCGGTGCCGTAATAGAAGGGGATGTAGGCCTTGCCCGTTGGGTAGGCGTGCACCTGGTGGCTGACGCCGAGCAGGCGCTCGACTTCGGGCTGCTCCATGCCGATGCGCAGTTGCGCCCATTTGCTGCCCGGCGGGATAGTGCCGTAAACCTCGCCGTCGAAAGTGCCGTCACGCGACTTGACGACGCAGGGGTTGCAGGCCTTGCCGGCGGTGCTGCCGGTGATGACCGCGGTGGAGGCAGGGGCGGCCGCGGGTTCGGCGGCCTTGGCGGCCGGCTTGGCGGGCTCGCAATCGGCTGGCGGCGTTTCGGTCTTCTTGGACTTGCTGGTTTTCTTTTTCGTGGCCGGTTCCGCCGGACACACCGGCTTGCTCGGCGCGGCCGCTGGCGTGGCGGCCTGGGTCGAAGCCGTCGGCGCGGCGGCCGGTTCGGTCTTGGTTTCCTTGGTGGCGCAGCCGGCGGCAAGGGCCGCGGCAGTGACGAGGGCTAGGATGCGTGCGGACATGGCGGATTCCTCCTGGAGTTGAGGCGCAAGGGGTCGTGTTTAGATGCCGTGGTAAGCGGTAACGCGCTCCACTTCGTTCCGGGAGCCGAGAATGACCGGAACGCGTTGATGCAGCTTGTCGGGCTGGATGTCGAGAATGCGCTGGCGGCCGGTGGTCGCTGCGCCGCCAGCCTGCTCGACGAGGAAGGCCATCGGGTTGGCCTCGTACATCAGGCGCAGCTTGCCGCCCTGGTCCTTCGTCTTGCTGTCGAGCGGGTACATGAAGATGCCGCCGCGGGTCATGATGCGATGCACGTCGGCGACCATCGAGCCGACCCAGCGCATGTTGTAGTCCTTGCCCAGTGGGCCTTCCTTGCCGGCCTGCATTTCGCCGACGTAACGCTGGACCGGCGCTTCCCAGAAGCGCTGGTTGGCCATGTTGATGGCGAACTCCTTGGTGTCGGCCGGAATCTGCACCTTTTCCTGGGTCAGGATGAATATGCCGAGCTCGCGATCGAGGGTGAAGACGGCAACGCCATCGCCGACGGTAAGGATCAGCGTGGTGGTCGGGCCATAAACGGCATAGCCGGCCGCAACCTGCGCCGTGCCCGGCTGCAGGAAGGCAGCCTCGGCAGCTTCCGGGGTGCTCAGGTCGGCACCTTCCGGGCATTTGAGCACGGAGAAGATGGTGCCGATCGAGACATTGACGTCAATGTTCGACGAGCCGTCGAGCGGGTCGAAGGTCAGCAGGTATTCGCCCTTCGGGAAACGGTGCGGCACCAGGTGCGGCAGGTCCATTTCCTCCGAGGCCATGGCGGCGAGGTGGCCACCCCATTCGTTGGCGTCGAGCAGGATGTCGTTGGAGAGAACGTCAAGCTTCTTCTGCGCTTCTCCCTGGACGTTGTCGCTGCCGGCTTCACCGAGCACGCCGGCGAGGCCGCCCTTGCCGATGGCGACGGAGATGGACTGGCAGGCCCGGGAGACGATCTCGATCAGGAATTTCAGATCGGTGGTGATGACGCCCTTGTCGCGTTGTTCTTCGGTAAGGTAGCGGGCCAGTGTGCGCAATGCCATGACAAATTCCTGCGGAGACGAAAAGCCGGATTTTACTCTGTCGTCTGGCGGGCGTGCAGAAAGGCAAAGGCGGCGGCACTGTTGAGCGGCTTGCTGAACAGGTAGCCCTGGACCTCGTCGCAGCCGTTGCTGCGCAGCAGGTCGAGCTGGTCCTCGGTCTCGACGCCCTCGGCGATGACGTTGAGGCCGAGCGAATGGGCCAGCGCGATGGTGCCGAAGGCGATGGCGCGGTCGTTGAGGTCGTGCTCGATGTCGGCGACGAAGGAACGATCGATCTTGAGGTGGTCGATCGGGAAGAGTTTGAGGTAGGCGAGCGACGAATAGCCGGTGCCGAAGTCGTCGATGGCCAGCGTGACGCCCATGCGGCCGAGGCGTTGCAGGATGACGATGGCTTCGTCGGGGTTTTCCATCACCGAGCTCTCGGTGATTTCGAGTTCAAGCAGTTCCGGCGGCAGACCGGATTCGGCCAGGGCGCCGGCGACCGTTTCGCAGAAGTCGCGCCGCCGCAGCTGACGGGCCGAAACGTTGACGGCCATGCGCATCGGCAGCAGGCCGGCATCGATCCAGTGCTTCATCTCGCGGCAGGCATTGCGCAGGACCCATTCGCCGATCTCGACGATGATCCCGGTTTCCTCGGCCACCGGGATGAAGCGGTCGGGGCGGATCATGCCGTCGGTCGGGTGCAGCCAGCGGAGGAGGGCTTCGACGCCGGTCGGCTGGTTGCTGTGGGCGCCGAATTGCGGCTGGAAGCACAGCGTCAGTTCATTGCGGGCGATGGCGTGGCGCAGCTTGCGCTCGATGTCGAGGCGCTCGGCGGTGACCCGGTTCATTTCGGTGGCGAAGAACTGGTAGTTGTTCCGGCCGGCCGACTTGGCGTGGTACATCGCCGTATCGGCGTTCTTCAGGATGCTGTCGCCGTCCGGGCCGTCGTCAGGGAAAAGGCTGATACCGATCGAAGGGCTGGTGTGCAGTTCGTGGCCGTCGACCTGGATTGCTGTCGACAGGGCCGCGATGATCTTGTTGGCGACGATGGCGGCATCGGCTGGCGTCGCGATGCCGGGCAGCAGGATGACGAACTCGTCGCCGCCGAGGCGGGCGACGAAATCGGTTTCACGGATGACAGAGGACAGGCGGCAGGCCACCTCGCGCAGCATCTCGTCCCCGATCTGGTGGCCGAGGGTATCGTTGATGATCTTGAAACGGTCGAGATCGATGAACATGATCGCGATGTTCCACTGGTGTCGACGCGCCTCGGGCAGCAACTGCGCGAGACGCATGAGCAAGGCGAGGCGGTTGGGCAGGCCGGTCAGTGCGTCGTGCTGGGCGATGTGGCGCATCCGTTCCTCAGCCTGGCGTCGTTCCGTGATGTCGGCGAGGATCCAGATGTAGTGCGCCGGCACGCCGCTACGCGGGTCATCTACCCGGGTGACGCGGATGCCGACCGGGCAGTCGTTGCCGTTCTTGGTGGTGACGTCGAGTTCGCCGTTCCACGAGCCACGTTCGACGACCATTGCCTGGAAATCTTCCGGCGTCTGGTCGTTGTGCAGGTTGATCATGCCGAACACCGTGTGGCCGAGCAACTCGAAGGCCTCGTAGCCGGTCATCAGCGTGGTGGCGGGGTTGATCGACAGGATGCGGTGCGCTTCGTCGGTGAAGATGATGCCGGCCGGCGTGTGGGTGAAGACCTTCTGCGCCAGTTGTTCGCGTTCGGCGCTGTTGCGCTGCTCGCTGATGTCGGTATAGATCGTGACGAAGCTGCCGTCAGGCAGCGGCACGCCGCGTACATCCAGGGTCTTGCCGTTCGGGCGCATCCGTTCGAAATGATGCGGCTTGCGCTGGGCGGCACGGGCCATCAGGGTGTTGACGATCTCGTCCGGATTCCCCGGGCCGTATTCGCCACGCGTCGCGTTGAAGCGGAACAGGCTTTCCAGATCGACCGGGCCGCGCGCCAGCATCGAGGCTGGGATATCGAGCAGGTGCAGGAATTCCTGGTTGTGCAGGACCAGTTTCTGATCCTTGTCGAACAGGCTGACCGCACTCGGGATGCTCTCGATCACCGTCTGCAGCAGGTCGTGCTGGCTGCGCAGGCTTTCTTCTGCGGCCTTGCGCTCGGTGATGTCGGTATAGGTGGTGATGAAACCGGAAAGTTGACCATCGATGAAGAGCGGTTCGCCCTGGACGAGGTGGGTCAGGCCGCCGGGGCGGGTTCGTTCGAAGCGGTGCGGTTCGAACTTGAGCGCCAGTGCGGTGATCCGGCGGACGTGTTCCTCGATGTCGCCCGGGCCGTATTCGCCGCGGCTGGCCGGGATACGGATCAGGTCGGAGAAATGCACCCCATCAAATACCGCCTCGGCAGGCAGGTTCAGGACATCAAGAAAGCCCTGGTTCCAGACGCGCAGATGCAAATGCTCGTCGAAGACGCTGATCCCCTGCGGCATGGCTGACATGACGGCCTGGAGGTAGGCGTGACGGCGGCGCGATTCAAGGGTGCTGGACGAGGAGGCGTCGAAGGGTTCCAAGCGGTGGGGAAAATCGTTTCACAATGTTAAATGATAGCCGATGGCGGCGCGTTGGCGATGCCGACGTTAGCGTTTCGTAAAAAGCTGATTCAGGCGTCCTTCCATTTGATCGAACAGCCGATCGAGGCCAGTTGTTCGCTCGGTCCCCTGCCGCTGGCGGCAATGTCGCGCATGGCCTCGAATAGTTCGCGGCGGGCGTCCGGCGGGCCGGGCTGACGGCCGGAGGCGTCGAGGCGGCCGCGGTATTGCAGTTCGAGCCGGCTGTTGTAGCCGAAGAAGTCGGGCGTGCACACTGCGCCGTAGGCGCGTGCCACTGCCTGGTTCTCGTCGTAGAGATAGGGGAACGGAAAGCCCAGTTCGTTCGCCCAGTCGCGCATCCTCTCTGGCGCATCTTCGGGGTAGTCGGCAACATTGTTGCTCATGATCGCGACGCAACCGATGCCGTGCCCGGCCAGTTCGCGGCAGTCACGGATCAGGCGGTCGATGACGGCCTTGACGAAAGGGCAGTGGTTGCAGATGAACACGACCAGGAGGCCGTTCGGTCCACGGCAACTGGCCAGGGTGTGACGCCGGCCATCGGTGCCGGGCAGGTCGAAGTCGACGGCAGGCTGGCCGAAATCACATACGGGAGGGTTGAGGGCGACCATGTTTGTCCACTCCAAAAGGCATTTCGCCCATAATAGCATTGATGAATATGCCTCGTTTTTACTGCCGTGAAGCGCTCTCGCCGGGGGCGCATGTCGAACTTCCCGAGCCGGTGGCGCGCCACGCGGTGCGTGTCCTGCGCCTGCCGCCCGGGGCGCCGATGGTCTTGTTCGATGGCCGGGGGGGCGAGTATCCGGCGCGTATCGAACGCATCGAGCGCGACCGTGTGCTGGCTGAACTGGGCGCCTGGCAAGAGGTCGAGCGCGAATCCCCGTTGCGGGTGACCCTCGTTCAGGCCTTGCAGGCCGGCGAAAAAATGGACTTCACCATCCAGAAGGCCGTCGAACTCGGCATCAGCGATATCGTGCCGGTCGAAAGCCGGCGTAGCGTCATGCGTCTGACCGGCGACCGTGCCGGCAAGCGCGTCGCGCACTGGCAGGGGGTGGCGGCGTCGGCCTGCGAGCAATGCGGGCGCAACCAGGTGCCGCTCGTCGCACCGCTCGAAAAACTGGAAAACTGGCTGGCGCGTCCGGCTAATGGCGCCTTGCGTCTGATGCTGGCGCCGGATGCGGCCGAGACACTGGCGTCGCTACCGCCGCCGGCCGGTGAGGTACAGCTGCTGATCGGGGCCGAAGGGGGGCTCGATCCGCAGGAAGTGATTGCTGCCGGGCAGGCCGGTTTCCGGCCGGTACGCCTGGGGCCGCGAGTCTTGCGTACGGAAACGGCCGGGCTGGCGGCGCTTGCCGCGATCCAGGCGCTGTGGGGCGATTTCAGACAATAAGGGGAGCGGACATGTTCGAATCAGCGGAGTTGGGCCACAAGATCGACAAGGAAACCTTCAAGAAGGAAGTGCCGAAGTTGCGCGCCGCCTTGCTCGACGTGCAGTACGACATGCTGGAGAAAAAGGAATTCCCGGTCGTCATCCTGATCAGCGGCGTCGATGGCAGCGGCAAGGGGGAGACGATCAACCTCCTGTACTCCTGGATGGATCCGCGTCACATCTCGACCCTCGCCTTCTCGGCGCCGACCGACGAGGAAGCGGCGCGCCCCTACATGTGGCGCTACTGGCGTGCCCTGCCACCCAAGGGCAAGGTCGGCATCTTCGCCGGTTCCTGGTACTCGCAGCCGATTACCGACCGCATCACGGGGGCCATGCGCCGCTCCGAAATGGATGAGCGGCTCGACGACATCAACCGTTTCGAGGCCATGCTGGTCAATGAAGGCGCGCTGGTCCTCAAGTTCTGGTTCCACCTTTCCAAGGATGGCCAGAAGACCCGCCTCAAGGCCCTCGAGAAGGATCCGCGTACGGCCTGGCGGGTGACCAAGGAAAGCTACGAGCGCCTGAAGACCTACGGCAAGCTGCAGGAGGTCGCCGGTCATGTGCTGCGCGTCACCAATACGGCCCATGCGCCCTGGATCATCGTCGAGGGAACCGACGACGAGTACCGCTCGCTGACCGTCGGCCGCATCGTGCTCGACGCCATGAAACGCCGCTTGCAGCAAGAGGGGCGCCAGCAGGTGCCGGTGGCGCCGCCGATCGTGCATACCATCGACCAGAAAAACGTCCTCAGCGAACTCGACCTGACGCAGAAGCTGGCCAAGAAAGACTACGAAAGCCAGCTCGCCAAGTACCAGGCCCGGCTCTCGGAACTGGCGCGTGATCCACGTTTCGCCAAGCGTTCGCTGGTCGTCGTTTTCGAAGGCTCCGATGCGGCCGGCAAGGGCGGAAGCATCCGCCGCATCGGCGCCGCACTCGATGCCCGGCAGTACCAGATTAACCCGGTGGCTGCGCCGACCGAGGAAGAACGTGCCCAGCCCTACCTCTGGCGCTTCTGGCGCAATCTGCCGCGCACCGGGCGGGTGGCGATCTTCGACCGCTCCTGGTACGGCCGCGTACTGGTCGAGCGGGTCGAGGGTTTCTGCTCGGAAGCCGACTGGCTGCGCGCCTATGCCGAGATCAACGATTTCGAGCACCAGATGGTCGATGCCGGTGCCATCGTCGTCAAGTTCTGGCTGCAGATCAGTGCCGACGAGCAGTTGCGCCGCTTCAAGGAGCGCCAGGACACCGAGTTCAAGCGTTTCAAGATTACCGAGGAGGATTGGCGCAATCGCGAGAAGTGGGATGCCTACGTCTCGGCGGTCTGCGACATGGTGGACCGCACCTCGACCGGCCTGGCGCCCTGGACGCTGGTTGAAGCCAACGACAAGAATTTTGCCCGGGTCAAGGTGCTGAAGACGGTTTGCGAGCGCCTGGAAATGGCCCTGAAGGACGACGACGGAAAATACGCCGACAAATGAGCGACACCCCTTACGACGAGCACTTCGTTTCCTGGTTCCGGGCGGTCACGCCCTACATCAACGCCTTTCGCGGCAAGACCTTCGTCATTGCCTTCGGCGGCAAGGCGGTGGCCAGCGAATTTGCCAAGACCCTGGCCTACGATGTCAACCTGCTGGTCAGCCTGGGCATCCGCCTGGTACTCGTGCATGGCGCGCGACCGCAGATTGAGGAGGAGCTGGCCGAGAAGAACCTCGAGTCGGTCTATCACCGCGGCTACCGGGTGACCGACGCGGCGGCACTCGACTGCGTGCTTGACGCGGTGGGCAGCGTCTACCTCGAAATCGAGGCCATGCTGTCGCAGGGGCTGCCCAACACGCCGATGGCCAACAGCCGGATTCGCGTCATCGGCGGCAACTTCATCACCGGCCAGCCGATCGGCGTGCTCGACGGCATCGACATGCAGTACGCCGGCAAGGTGCGCAAGGTCGACGCCGAAGGCATCAATGCGCAATTGGGCCTCGGCAACATCGTGTTGCTCAACTGCGAAGGTCCGTCGCCAACCGGCGAAATCTTCAACCTGCAGATGGAGGAAGCGGCGGAGGCCGTTGCCGTGGCGATCAAGGCCGACAAGCTGGTCTACCTGACCGACAGCCGTGGCGTCACCGACAAGACCGGCGAACTGCTCGACGCGATGACGGCCGATGAGGTCGACGACATGCTCAAGAAGGGCGACTGGCTGTCTCCTGACATCCGCCGTTACCTGCCGTGCAGCGTCCGCGCGACGCGGTCTGGCGTCGGCCGGGTGCACCTGATCGGCTACGAGCAGGACGGCGCCCTGCTGCGCGAGTTGTTTACCCATGATGGCGTCGGCACCGTGGTGACCCGCGAATCGCTGGAAAACATCCGCGAAGCCAAGCCCGACGACATCGCCGCGCTGATCGCCCTGATCGAGCCGATGGAAGAGGAAGGCATTCTGGTGCATCGGCCGCGCGAACTGCTCGAACGCGAAATCGAGCACTTCTCCATCATGCTGCACGACGGCATCATCGTCGGCTGCGCCGCGCTCTACCCGCATTCCGAGGAGGAGGCCGAACTGGCATGCCTGGCGGTCAATCCCGACCACCGCGAGTGGGGCTACGGCGAGCAGCTGATGCAGCGCATCATCCGGCGCGCCAAGCGGGCCGGCATGAAGCGTCTCTTCGTGCTGACCACGCGTACCGAGCACTGGTTCGTCGAGCGCGGTTTCAAGCTCGGCAAGGTGGACGATCTGCCGGCCAACAAGCGCGACATGTACAACTATCAGCGGCGTTCGAAAGTCCTGTTCAAGACTTTATAATTCGCCGCATCAACCCCCACGGAGTTTCAAATGGCACGTACCGTCAATTGCATCAAGCTCGGCCGCGAAGCCGAAGGTCTCGATTTTCCGCCCTATCCGGGCGAGCTGGGTAAGCGCATCTTCGAGAGCGTCTCCAAGGAAGCCTGGCAGCAATGGATCAAGATGCAGACCATGATCATCAACGAAAACCGCCTCAACCTGGTCGATGCCCGTCATCGCAAGTATCTCTCCGAGCAGGTCGAGAAGCATTTTTTCGGTGAAGGCGCCGACCAGATCCAGGGTTACGTGCCGCCCAAGGCCTGAGTGCTTGCGCGCCCATCAGGGCGACCCGTCATGTGAAATCCCGCTGCGGCGGGATTTTTTTCAGCCCAGTTTTTCCAGACTGTAGAAAAGCAGCGCGCCGCAGGCCATGGCGACGACGCAGACAATGCCGCTCGTTCGCTTGATGCCACTGGCCTGTTCCTCGATGAACTGCTCCAGGCCGTCGAATAACTCCGGAAAAGCGGCGATTTCACGACTACCCTGTTTATCCATGACATGCTCCGAATGTGGTCAATGCGGGGTTGGTCCCTCCGGTGTGTAGCCGGAGTGCCTTGGTTGCGGAGCACTATCGCCAGTCCATATTGCAGGAAGATGAAGTGGCGAAGCGGGGGTAGCCGACCTACACGGCGAGGCGCCTTTCGTGCCGTAGCAACTGAGTGCGTTCGGCGATGCGGCGGGATTCCTCGCGATTCTTCGCGGTTTGTTGCTGACCAAAGGCATCGCGTTCGGGAAGGCTACAGGCGGCTGCCTCGATACTGCGGATGCAGCGCCAGCGAGTGCCTTGCCGGGTCGGGAAGGGGCGCATCTGGTCGATGGGGTGGTGGACGCGGCAACAGTAGCAGAAACGTGTTTGAGTCATTGCGAGCTTTCGGCGAACCAGGGGTGCTGATCAGCATGATAGGCCCATATTGCACGGAGATGACAGAATTTCTTGCGAAGCATCGTCGCTGTCACGGAAGTGAAACCTCTGGCTCATAGAGTGATTGGCCATCCAAGTTCCAGAAGCCGTATCGATGATTGCCTTAATGGAAGATGAAGCCGCCGAACTCGCCCGGGTGATGGATCAGGCGCTGCTTTCCCCGGTGTTCCAGCCGATCATTGATTTCCGGGGGCGAGCCATTCTCGGCTTCGAGGCCTTGATCCGCGGCCCGCGGCAAAGCGTCCTGCACAACCCGGGAAAACTTTTCGCAGCAGCGGCTCGCCAGGGCCTTTCCCTGGCCCTGGAGCATGCCTGCCGTGAGGCGTGCCTGCGAGCCTTCGCCGCGCAGCGCCTTCCCGGCCGGTTGTTCCTCAATGCCACCCCTGGCGCTTTGCTCGATGCTAGGATGCTGGAAGGCGATTTCCGCAATTTGCTGGGCGAGTTGGGCATTGCGCCCAACCGGGTCGTCATCGAACTGACCGAGAACCAGCAGATCACCGATCGTCCGGGGATTTTCGATGCCCTCCAGCAGTATCGTGGCCGCGGCTTTCAGATCGCCATCGACGATCTTGGCGAGGGCTTCGCCAACTTGCGTCTGTGGTCGGAACTCAAGCCGGAATACGTCAAGATCGACAAGCATTTCGTGCATGGCATCGCCGACGACCGGATCAAATTCCATTTCGTCCGCGCGATGCAGGATCTCGCCGAGATCTGCAACGCCTCGCTGGTGGCCGAAGGCATCGAGCGCCTCGATGACCTGGTGCGCATCCGCGACATGGGAATTGCCTGCGGCCAGGGCTACTTCATCGCCCGGCCGGAGCGGGAACCGATGCGCCAGTTGTCCGAGGCGGTGGTCGGTGCCCTCGGCCATCCGCAACTGTCGCTTTCGCCGATGGCGCTCGGCGCCGGCAAGCTGCCGACGGCCCGCACCTTGCTGCGGGAAATTCCGCCATTGCCCCACGATGCGACCAATGCGGTGGCCATCGCCCGTTTCGAGGCTGACCCCGAGCTTGACGTTCTACCCGTCGTGCATGACGGGCAGCCGGTGGGCCTGATCAATCGGCACAGCATGATTGACCGCTTCGCCCGTCCTTTCCGCAAGGAATTGTTCGGGCGGAAGAGCTGCGAACTGTTCATGGACCAGGCGCCGCTGGTTGTCGACCAGGAAGCGACCATCCAGGAACTCGCGCTGATGCTCGCCCTGGCGCCGAAGCACTACCTGTTCGACGGCTTCATCGTGACCAACCAAGGGCGTTATCTGGGCGTCGGCAGCAGCCACGACCTGATGGCGACCATCACCGAAATGCAGATCAGCGCCGCGCGCTATGCCAATCCGCTGACCCAGTTGCCGGGCAACGTGCCGATCAACGAGCACATCGATCGCATGCTGCTGTCGGCCCGGGATTTCGTGGCGGCCTATGTCGATATCGACAATTTCAAGCCCTACAACGATGCTTTCGGCTACCGGCGTGGTGATGACGTGATTCAGGCGCTGGGCCGTTTGATTGTCGAGGTGGCGGACGGTCGTGTTGATTTTGTCGGCCATATCGGGGGCGACGACTTTTTCGTGATCTTCCAGAGCAGCGATTGGGAAATGCGCTGCTGGGAGCTGGTTCGCGGATTTGCCGAAACGATGAACGGGCATCTCGGTCCCGAGGAGCAGGCGCGGGGCGGTTACATGGCGGAAAACCGGCGTGGCGAATTCAGTTTTCAGGTTTTGCCGACACTCTCGATCGGTGCGGTTCGCGTCGCCGGCGGCGAGTACGAGTCGCACCGCGAGGTGGCCGCTGCTGCTGCCGTGGCCAAGAAGCAGGCCAAGAAACGCGCAAAGGAGCAGGGGGGCGAATGCTTGGGCGGAACCGTTTTCATCGAACGACGCCGGCCGACGCTGGCGAGGCCCCTGCCGGTCACGCTGAACTGAGTGTGGCGTTCAGTAAAACAAGGAGCCGAGGTCGAGTGTCGCTGCTTTGCCCAGTATTGAGCGGTGCTTTTCCAGCCAGGATCTGGCATGCGCACGGCCATCGTCGCGCAGGCGCTCGAAGAAGGGCAGGCTGACAGCCAGTTTGCTCTCGGCGGGCAGGGCGTGCAGCGCCTGGTCGGCCGAAATGGCGTGAAAACGGAGGGCGCTCAGACGCGCTTCCAGTCCGCGTGGCTGTGGGCGCCTGCCCAACAGCCTGTCGAACCAGCCCGGTCGGTCGCTGCTCGGCGCGCCATGCCTGACCTGCTCCTGCAGATGGGCGAACATCCGCATCTCGCGCAGAAAGGTCGCGTTGAAGGCTAGTTCGCGCAGGCGCAGCTTGATGTCCGGGGCTGACTCTGGCGTCGCTTCGTAACGCAGTGGCGTCAGCAGTACGAGCAGGATGTCGGCGGCAGCACATTCGTGGACCAGCGGAAAGACCGCGGGATTGGCGCTGTAGCCGCCATCCCAGTAAGGCTCACCGTCAATCACGATGCTCCGGTGGATGGTCGGCAGGCAGGCCGAGGCGAGCAGGGCTTCGAGGGATATCTCCGGGCTGCGAAAAATGCGCAACTTGCCCGAGTTGGCGTGGGTGGCGGCGATGAAGAGCTTGACCGGACTGTGAGCGCGCAGGCCCGCGAAATCGATCTGCTCGGCGAGGATGTCGCGCAGAGGATTGAGGTCGAGCGGATTCATCTGCTCGGGAGACAGGTAGTCGGTCCATTGCAACATCAGCCGCAGGGCCGGTGAAAGCGTGCTGCCGTCGCCGTTGGTCTCGAAGGGCGAACTGCCGGCAACCGCCGTCCAGAAACCCGCCAGGGCCGCCCGGGCGCCATCGGCACCGCCCTGCATCAGGCCATGCGCCAGGCAGACGGCGTTCATCGCGCCGGCGCTGGTGCCGCTGACGCCTTCGAAATGACTGTAGCCGGCTTCGAGCAAGCCATCGAGCACGCCCCAGGTGAAGGCGCCATGCGCCCCGCCGCCTTGCAGCGCCAGGTTGAGCGGGGGCGAGGTTGCGGCGATCGGCATGCGGCGGGCCGGCTAGGCGCGGCCCAGCTCAGGAACCTGACGGCGTGCCTGCTCGATGCACTCGAGTGCTTCCGGGAAGGCGAAGGCATCGACATGGCTGACGATGTCGGTGCCCAGCGTGCCGAGTCCATTACGGATGTCGCCGGCATGGCGGGCGCAGAACTGGTAGGCCGCCATGTCGGCCGTGTCCAGCAAGGCGGCCAGTTCGTCGAGCGTCTGGCGCAGCGCTGCCCAGTCGGTCGCCGTGCCGGCGAGTGCTGTGTCCTCCGGGAGATGCTGGCGAATCGATGCGGTCAGCGTACTCTGCAGGGTATCCAGCTCATCGGCCATGGCCGTCAGTCTGGCCATCTCCTCGCCTTCCTTGATGGCTGCTTCCAGCGCGGCCGCCTGGCTTCTCAGATCGACGGCGCCGATATTGGCGGCGACGCCCTTGAGCGAGTGGACGATGAGGCGCGCGCCATCGCGGTCGCCGGCAGCGAGTTTCTCACGCAGGCGTATCTGGTCGTCGCGATGCAGAGTGCTGAACATGTTGAGCAGACGCAGGTAGTTGGGCAGCTTGCCACGGACGACCTTGAGGCCGGCTTCGGTATCGAGGCCGGGAATGGCCTGCAGGCGCGCCATCACTTCCTCGTTCGGCAGGGCGGTCGCCGCTGGCGGCGTCGTGCCGGGGGCGGTCGTGCCGGCCGGCGCAGGCAGCCAGCGAATGAGGCTGCTATAGAGGATGCCGGGATTTACCGGCTTGGCGACGAAGTCGTCCATGCCGGCGGCGAGGCATTCGCGCTTGTCTTCCTCGAAGACGCTGGCCGTCATGGCCAGAATCGGGACTTCGGCCCAGCCCGGCAGCAGGCGGATGGCGCGTGTCGCCTCCAGTCCGTCCATCTCGGGCATCTGGATGTCCATCAGCACGAGGTCGTAAACCTGGCTGCGTGCCCGTTCGACGGCCTCCTTGCCATTGCGGGCGATATCCACCGACAGGCCGATTTCGTTGAGCAGTTCGAGCGCGACTTCCTCGTTAACCGGGTTATCCTCGACGAGGAGCAGATGATTGTCGACATGGCGGCGGCGCAGTTCGACTTCGGCATCGCTGGCCGGAAGCTGCTTGATGCTCGGCATTTCCCCCACGCCGCGGGCCAGCCTGGCGGTGAACCAGAAGGTGCTGCCCAGCCCCTGGGTGCTATCGACACCCGCATCGCCGCCCATCAAACGGGCCAGCCGGCGGGTGATCGCCAGGCCCAGGCCGGTCCCGCCGTATTTCCGCGTGGTCGAGACATCGGCCTGTTCGAAAGCTTCGAAAAGCCGGGGCAACTTGTCCGCGGCGATCCCGATCCCGGTGTCGCGTACATCGAAGCGAACGACCAGCTCGCCGTGCTGCTCCTCGAGCAGGCGGGCGCGCAGCCGGATCGAGCCGCGCTCGGTGAACTTGACTGCATTGCCGGCATAGTTGAGCAGGGCTTGACGCAGGCGGGTCGGATCGCCGTTGAGCCAGGCTGGTGTCGAGGCCGTGTCGATTTCGACCGCCAAGCCCTTGTTCTGGGCGGACTCGCCAATCAGCGTCGCGACATGATTGAACACGTCGATGAGCAGGAAGTCGGTGTGCTCGAGCTGCAGGCGGCCCGCTTCGATCTTCGAGAGGTCGAGGATGTCGTTGATGACGGAGAGCAGGTGTTCTGCCGCTGCGTTGATCTTGCGCAGCCGCTCCGCCTGGCGCGGGGTCGGGTCTTCCTTGGCGAGCAGGTGGGTGATGCCGAGGATGGCATTCATCGGCGTCCGGATCTCGTGGCTCATGTTGGCCAGGAAGGCACTTTTCGCCTGGCTGGCGGATTCGGCCTGGGCGCTGGCCAGGTGCAGTTGCTCGGTGCGGTGCTCGACCAGCGATTCGAGATGCCGCTGATGTTCTTCGAGCGCTGCTTCCAGCTGTTTCTGGGCGCTGTTGTCGAGCTTGATCGCGACGTAGTGCGTGATTTCGCCGTTTTCCTGGCGCACCGGGGCAATCGTCGCCAGTTCCGAATAGACGCTGCCATCCTTGCGCTTGTTCTGAAATTCGCCGCGCCAGATCTTGCCCTGGAGGAGAGTATCCCAAAGCTCCTGATAGACCTCCGGCGCTGTGTCGCCGGATTGCAGCAGGCGAGGGTTCTTTCCCAGTGCTTCTTCGCGCGCGTATCCCGTGACCTGGACGAAGGCTTCGTTGACATACTCGATGTTGCCTTCAAGGTTGGTGATGACGATGCTGGCCGGGCTTTGCTCGACCGCCATGGAGAGCTTGAGCAGTTGCGCCTCGTTCTCGTGGCGTTGCGTGACATCGCTGACGATCGAATACAGCAGTTCACGTTCGCCAATGCGGATCGGGCCGCTGAAGACTTCGACGTGACGGACCGAGCCATCGGCCCGCCGATGCTGGAAGAGGAAATGTCGGTTGCTGGCCGCCCTGGCTCGTACCATTTCGGCGGCGACCTGTTCGGCGCTCAAGGTATTAATTTGCTGGATGTGCATCGCCAGCAGTTCGCCATGACTCCAGCCGTAGAACTCGCTCGCTGCCGCATTGGCATCGACGATGCGGCAGCTGGCCGGGTCGATGATCAGCATGCAGATCGGGCTGTTGTTGAACAAGGCACGATAGCGCGCTTCGCTACGCATCAGTTCCGTTTGCTGTCCCTTGATCTCGCGGAGTTGGCCGGCGACCTGGCGCCGCAACAGGGCGTTGCCGCCCAGGGCCAGGGCAAGCAGGAGACCCAGGCCCGCCAGGACCCACCAGACCAGCCGGGGGATTCCGATCGTGCTGGGGTGGCCCATCCAGCGTTCCATGATCTGGAAATAGGGCGAGTCGTTTTCCCCCAGCCAGCGGTCGAGGTGCCGATCGATCGCGGCCAGCAGTTCGGGATTGCTTCCCTTGCGCGTGCCGTAGAACAACTGCACCGGCTGGAACATCAGTGAGGATTCGGCGAGCTTGAAGCGAATTGCCTCGCGGTCGCCGAAAAAGCGGTTGGTGATCGCCACATCGACTTCGCCCGAGGCCGTCTTGGCGAAGCCGGCCTCGAACGATGGAACCAGTACCAGTTCGGCCTTGATCCCGAAATCATTGAGCAGTTGCCGCAGGTAGCTCTCCTGGATCGATCCTTGCAGCACGGCGATGCGCCGGTCGCGTAAATCCATGAAGGAGCGGATGCTCGTGCCTTCCCGGCTGTAGGCCAGCGACCAGCTATGCAAGGCCGGCGTCCGGTGGAAATCGTAGCGCTGCGCGCGCTGCTCGGAATAAGCGATGTCCGGCATCAGGTCGATACGGCCTTCGCTCAGGGCTTCCAGGCATTCCTGCCAGACGCAGGCAACGGGGATCAGGCGCCATTCTTCGCGGGCGGCTATCTCGCCGAGCAGGTCACCGAGGATGCCGCTCGGGGCGCCATCCTTGCCTGGCATGAGCTTGGGTTCGTTGATGTAGATGCCAACGCGGACGTCGCGCGGCTCGGCCTCGACCAAGGGCGCAGCGAATACGCCGAGGGCGAGCAACAGGGCCGGGAAATAGCAGCCCAATCCGGATGAACGAGGGGGGCTTTCCTTTGGCATCACGGGTTTGGCCATGCGGGTGGGCATTTCACATCGGAGTGTCGAGAGGGCCATTGTAGGCCGGGCATTTCCGCATGGATAGGGAGGGTTGCAGGCAATGCCGTTGGAATTTTATGCCGGGTTGGCGGACGCGTCGGCCGGCGGGCGTAAAAAAATGCCCGGCGGGGCCGGGCAAAATGGAGAGAAGGGGGGAGGGCGAAGCCGCCCTTTCAGGCTTGCCGGGTGCGTGCTCGCGGCGATGGGGCTTTTTTCGTCGTGCTGCCCTCGTCGAGGCTTTCGGCAATGTCGTGAATTTCCTGTTCGACGCGCTCGACGCTGTCGGTCGCGGCACGGCTTATGTCGTGCAGGCTTTTCTCGGCGGATTCGAGCGAGTGGCGCAGCGCACCGAGCGCCAGTTCGACTTCCCAGGGACTCGATTTTTCGCCCCGCCGGATGCCGGTGAGGAGGATGTCATCGACAATGCGCAGTTGGGCTTCGGCGCCCTCGATCAGCGCCTTGTGCGCGTGGCCGGCGATCTGGCAGGCCTGGTCGAGCAGGCGGCCCTGGCGAATGCTTTGCTCGAGCCAGAAATTGACCGGCGCCTGCCCCATGGCATCGATCTGATCGTGGCTGGCGGCCATCAGTTGTCGGCTGCCGTGGTGCACGGCATCGCGTCCGGCGGCGGCAAGCAGGTTGTTGAGTCGCTGCCCGGCCTCGAAACAGGCCGTCGTCAGTCCGAGCAGGTTGCTCAGGGTGCGATTGCGATGGGCGGCGATTTCCTGGGCGGAAAGGTACATGGGGCGCTCCTCACGACTGATGTGAGGAGCAGCCTAACGCCCCGATGTGACAACAGGATGAAGGATCAGGGAAGGCGGCGGACGCCTTCCGGAGTGCCGAGCAGCAGCACGTTGGCCGGACGGATGGCGAACAGGCCGTTGGTGACGACGCCGGTGATCTGGTTGATCTGCGCTTCCAGGCCTTTGGGGTCAGTGATTGAGAGGCCGCGGACGTCGAGGATCAGGTTGCCGTTGTCGGTGACGAAACCCTCGCGCAGCACGGGCGTGCCGCCGAGCTTCTGCAACTCGCGAGCAACGTGAGCGCGGGCCATCGGGATGACTTCGACCGGCAGCGGGAAGGTGCCCATGACGTTGACCAGCTTCGAGGCGTCGCAGATGCAGACGAAGGTCTGCGCCACTGCGGCGACGATTTTCTCGCGGGTCAGGGCGCCGCCACCGCCCTTGATCATGTTGAGGCCGGCGTCGATCTCGTCGGCGCCGTCAACGTAGACCGGAATGGTGTCGACCTCGTTGAGGTCGAGCACGGCAATGCCATGTCCTTCCAGGCGCTTGCGGGTTGCCTCGGAGCTGGCGACGGCACCCTTGAAGCGGTGCTTGAGCGGGGCCAGCGCATCGATGAAGAAGTTGGCCGTCGAGCCGGTGCCGACGCCGACGATGCTGCCTTCCGGCACGTTTGTCGCCACGTAGTCGGCGGCGGCCTGGGCGACCGCCTGTTTGAGTTCGTCCTGAGTCATGCTGCGCTCCTGTTTGGGAATGCCGGCATTTTACCTGTCAAAAAAGTTTAACTTTCAAAGCCGACAATATCGCTAAACTCGCCATACTGTTTTTAAACGGGAGAGAACGATGACAGAAGCAAAAAAGGCGGCAGCTACGGCAAAGCCTCCCAGGAAGCTGGTTCCGCGTCCTGCGCCGACAGCGCAGGCGCCAGGCACCGCTGCCGAGCCGGCGCCGGTCGTGGTTCCGGAAGTCGCTCCGGCGGCGCCCGCGACGGCCGCTGCGGCAGCAAAGGCAAAGCCAGTGCGCAAACCTTCGCGTGTCGATGAGACGGTCGCCCGCCACCAGAAGTCGCTGGCGGAGGCGTTGGAAAAGGCACAGGCGATCAAGTACGAGCAGCCGGCCGTGGTCATGAAGCCGGAGGCTGCCAAGGGCAAGAAGGCGGCGAAGGTGGAAAAGCCTGCCAAGGCCAGGAAGGTCAAGCTGGTGCGCGACAGCTACGCCATGCCGGAAGCCGAGTATGCCCGTATCGGCGAACTCAAGAAACGCATGCTGGGGCTGGGTGGCGAGGTCAAGAAGAGCGAGTTGCTGCGTGCCGGCATCGCCGTGCTGGCGGCGCTCAACGATACCGAGCTCAAGGCCGTCATGGGCCGCGTCGAGCGCATCAAGACCGGCCGTCCGGCCAAGTAGGAAGGGGTATTTTCCGATTGTTACAGCCGGTCATCTGGCTGTAACAATCGGCGGGTAACCTGCACAGCGTTGTTTCCCAAACTATGTGCAGGAGTTACCCATGTTCAAGCAATCCAAGCTCGTTTCCGCCCTGGCGGTCGCCGGTGTCGCCCTGTTTGGCGCCCAGGCCGCGATGGCCCAGCAGATCGTCAAGATCGACGGTTCCTCCACCGTTTACCCGATTACCGAAGCGGTTGCCGAAGAGTTCCAGAAAGCCAAGAAGAACGCCGTCAAGGTGACGGTCGGCATTTCCGGCACCGGTGGCGGCTTCAAGAAGTTCTGCCGCGACGAAACCGATTTCTCCAATGCCTCGCGCCCGATCACGGCCAAGGAAATGGAAGACTGCAAGGCCGCTGGCGTCGAGTACATCGAAATGCCGGTCGCCTACGATGCGCTGACCGTCGTCATCAACCCCAAGAACGCCTTCCTCAAGCAGGCCACCGTCGAAGAACTCAAGGCCATGTGGGAACCGGCCGCCCAGGGCAAGATCACCAAGTGGAACCAGGTCAATCCGGCCTGGCCTGATGCGCCGATCAAGCTGTTCGGTGCCGGTGCCGACTCCGGTACCTTCGAGTACTTCACCGAAGCCATCGTCGGCAAGGCCAAGTCCTCGCGCGGCGACTACACCGCTTCCGAAGACGACAACGTGCTGGTCCAGGGCGTCTCGCGCGACGTCAATGGCCTCGGCTACTTCGGTTACGCCTACTACGCCGAGAACATGGCCCGCCTGAAGGGTCTGCCGATCGTCAACCCGAAGACCGGCAAGGCTGTCGAGCCGTCCGCCGCCAACGTCGAGAACGGCACCTACGTGCCGCTGTCGCGCCCGATCTTCGTCTACGTCAAGGTCAAGTCCCTGGCCAAGCCGGAAGTCCGCGAGTTCGTCGATTTCTACATGAAGAACGCCGAGAAGCTGGTCCGTGAAGTCAAGTACGTGCCGCTGCCGAAGGCTGCCTACGAGGGCAAC
>JAEUOD010000132.1 GCA_016791065.1 Dechloromonas sp.
GAAAGCCCTTGAGGATCAGCGGGAGCTGGCTGAGGGTCTTGATGGGATAAATCACTTTTGCCTCCGTTGGCGAATCTGGTACGAATACAATCTATTGTCTGTATATTACGCGTACAAATTACAGGATGTAAATTAAATTAACAAACCGTGGGCTGTATTTTGCCGTCGCATTCACTTGCCTTGGGGCGATTGCTGGCTGATCGGCTGAACTCGCTTCAGCACCGCGTAATTCGGTAACATCGCTCTCTTAGCATTCAAGCCCCCTTCCACGGAAATCCGACAATGCAATACCACGCCGCCAATACCGATTCCCTGATGACCATCACCAACCGCCCCGATCTCGTTTTCGAACGTGGCGAGGGTTCATGGTTAACCGACCACCAGGGCAAGCGTTATCTCGATTTCATCCAGGGCTGGGCGGTCAATTGCCTCGGCCACTGCCCGCCGGAAATCACCGCTGCGCTGACGGCGCAGGCCGGCAAGCTGCTCAATCCCAGCCCGGCGTTCTACAACGGCCCGATGATCGAGCTGGCTGGCCTGCTTACCGCCCATTCCTGCTTCGACCGGGTCTTCTTCGCCAATACCGGCGCCGAGGCCAACGAGGGCGCGATCAAGCTGGCTCGCAAGTGGGGGCAACTGAACCGCGGGGGCGCTTTCGAGATCATCACCTTCGGCCACTCCTTCCACGGCCGCACCCTGGCCACCATGTCGGCTTCCGGCAAGGCCGGTTGGGATACGATTTTCGCGCCGCAGGTATCGGGCTTCCCGAAGGCGGTCTATAACGACATCGCCTCGGTCGAAGCGCTGATCAGCCCGCAGACCGTCGCGGTCATGCTCGAACCGGTGCAGGGGGAGGGCGGCGTCATCCCGGCCGATATCGAATTCCTGAAGGCACTGCGTGCGCTGACCGAGGCGCGCGGCATCCTGCTCATCGTCGACGAGGTGCAGACCGGTGTCGGCCGTACCGGCAAGCTGTTCGCTCACGAACACGCCGCGATCGAACCGGACATCATGACCCTCGGCAAGGGCATCGGCGGTGGCGTGCCGCTGGCCGCACTGCTTGCCCGCGAGGCCATCTGCTGCTTCGTGCCGGGCGACCAGGGCGGCACCTACAACGGCAACCCGCTGATGACGGCGGTCGGCGTCGCGGTCATGCAGCGCATGCTGTCTCCGGGCTTCCTGGCCGAGGTGACGAGCCGGGGGCAATACCTGAGCCAGCGCCTGCTCGACTTGTCGGCCCGACACGGCTTGGCGGGGGAGCGGGGTTCCGGCCTGCTGCGCGCGCTGATTCTCGATGACGAGCGCGGCCCGGAGATCGTTCAGAAAGCGCTGGCGCTGGACCCGGTCGGCCTGCTGCTCAATTCGCCGCGCCCCAACCTGCTGCGCTTCATGCCGGCGCTGAATGTCAGCGTGGCGGAAATCGACCAGATGATCGGCCTGCTCGACGGCCTGCTCGCCCGGTAAACACGCTGCCCGGCCGGGCGCCTGGGTCAGCGGATAAAGCGCTTCAGCACGTCGCGGAAGAGCGGCGTGTTGGCCTTCTCCAGCCATTCGAAGGCGACCATCTCGCGGCTGACGATCTCGGCGCCGTTCTGCTGCATGCGCTGCAGGGCGAGTTCCTTGTCGCGCGGCCGGCGCGAACCGACCGCCTCATCGACGACGAAGACCTGACGCCCGGCGGCCAGCAGGTCGAGAACCGTCTGCTGCACGCAGACGTGGGCCTCGGTGCCGGTGACGATCCATTGCGTGCGCTCGGCGTCGGGCGCCTTGAGAAGAGCGCCCTCGCTGACCGCCGAGAAATGCTCCTTCTCGACGATGGCTTCCGGCCGGAACTTGTCGCGCAGCCGGGCATCGGTGACGCCGATCCGCTGCGGGCAATGTTCGGTGGCCAGCACCGGAATGCCGATTGTCTGGGCGACATCGATCAGCCAGCCGGTATGGCCGAGCACGGCTTCGCCGCCATCGATGGCGGGGAGCAGGGCGCTCTGGATGTCGACGACGAGGAGCAGCGAGGCAGAGGGATTGATGCGCATGGTGGGCTTTCCTGAAGGGAGCTTCATTATCCTCAAAACGCGACGGGATGGCAGTCGCACAAAAAAAGAGGTGGTTGCCCGCCTCAAGGATTTCCTCCACGAGGGAACGTGGTGGTCAAACTACGGTTGAGCCATCCGCCCCGACCAGCGTGATCGGGACGCTGCCCTGTCGGCTGAGCAGCTTGCGTCCGAGGCCGGTCGGGAACAGGCCGAGGCAGTGCGTTGCCGGCACGACGATGGTGGTGCATTGAAGCTCCTCGGCCAGGTCGAGGATGCCGCCGACCGGATCGGCCTCGCGGAAAAAGCGGCGGCAGGGCAGGCCGGCCCGCTGCAGCGTCGCGGCCGCCTCGTCCAGAAAGACGGCGGCGCGCGCCTGAAAATGCTGGCGCACTTCGTCTTCGCGGTAGAAACGCAGGACTTCCCAGCTGCGTACCGGTTCGGCCACGAACAGCAGGCAGATATCCAGCGGCCG
>JAEUOD010000133.1 GCA_016791065.1 Dechloromonas sp.
ATGTCGATCATCAATTCGCAGCTCAAGCCGTTCAAGACGACCGCCTTCCACAATGGCAAGTTTGTGCCGGTGTCGGATGCCGATCTGAAGGGCAAGTGGTCCGTGTTCTTCTTCTACCCGGCCGACTTCACCTTCGTCTGCCCGACCGAACTGGGCGACATGGCCGACCTCTATCCGGAATTCGCCAAGATCGGCGTCGAAGTCTATGCCGTCTCGACCGATACCCACTTCACCCACAAGGCCTGGCACGACACCTCCGACACCATCAAGAAGATCACCTACCCGATGCTGGGTGATCCGACCGGCACGATCAGCCGCAACTTCGACGTGATGATCGAAGAAGAAGGCCTGGCCCTGCGCGGCACCTTCCTGGTCGATCCGCAAGGCGTCATCAAGGTCGCCGAGATTCACGACCTGGGCATCGGTCGCGATGCTTCCGAACTGCTGCGCAAGGTCAAGGCTGCCCAGTACGTCGCTTCCCACCCGGGTGAAGTCTGCCCGGCCAAGTGGAAGGAAGGCGAAGCCACCCTGGCCCCGTCGCTCGACCTGGTCGGCAAGATCTAAGTCTGACTTGAACGTCCCGCCGCCTCGGCGGCGTGGATTTCAACGCAAAGCTGCGCTGGCCGCAGCTTTCCAGTGAAATTCAACAAGACCGGAGTCATCCGGATACGGAGAGAACCGCATGCTCGACAGCGCCATCAAGACCCAGCTCAAGGCTTACCTCGAAAAACTCCAGCGGCCGATCGAACTGGTCGCTTCGCTCGACGACAGCGCCAAGGCGCAGGAGATGCGCGGCCTGCTGGTCGACATTGCCGAGCTCTCGCCGAAGGTAACGCTGCGCGAGGATGGTTCGGCCGCCCTGCGCCCCTCCTTCGCGATCGGCCTGCCGGGCGAGACGCCGCGTATCCATTTCGCTGGCATCCCGATGGGCCATGAGTTCACCTCCTTGGTCCTCGCCCTGCTGCAGACCGGGGGTCATCCGCCCAAGGTGGAGCCGGAAGTCATCGCCGCGATCAAGGCGCTGCCCGGTTCGTTTGCCTTCGAGACTTTCATTTCGCTGTCCTGCCATAACTGTCCGGACGTGGTGCAGGCGCTCAACCTGATGGCCGTGCTCAACCCCGGCATCACGAGCACGATGATCGACGGGGCAATGTTCCAGGACGAAGTGGAGCGCCGCAAGATCATGGCGGTGCCCACCGTCTTCCTCAACGACGCCGAGTTCGGTGCCGGCCGGATGACGATCGAGGAAATCCTGGCCAAGGTGGATACCGGGGCGGCGGCACGTGAGGCCGAGAAGATCGCGGCCAAGGAACACTTCGACGTACTGGTCGTCGGCGGCGGTCCGGCCGGGGCTTCGGCGGCGATCTACGCGGCCCGCAAGGGCATCCGGACCGGCCTGCTAGCCGAGCGTTTCGGCGGCCAAGTAATGGATACGCTGGCGATCGAGAATTTCATCTCGGTCAAGGCGACCGACGGCCCGAAGCTGGTCATGGGGCTGGAGGAACACGTCAAGGATTACGACGTCGATGTGATGAACCTGCAACGGGCGGCGAAGCTGACCCCGGGCGAGTTGATCGAAGTCACGCTGGAGAACGGCGCGACGGTGAAGAGCAAGTCGGTGATCCTGGCGACCGGGGCGCGCTGGCGCGAGATGAATGTACCCGGGGAAAAAGAATACCGCGGCAAGGGCGTGGCTTACTGCCCGCACTGTGATGGTCCGCTGTTCAAGGGCAAGCGGGTAGCGGTGATCGGTGGCGGCAATTCGGGCGTCGAGGCGGCGATCGATCTGGCCGGTATCGTCGGGCATGTGACGCTGATCGAGTTCGATGCGCAGTTGCGGGCCGATGCAGTATTGCAGCGCAAGCTCGCCAGTTTGCCGAACGTGACGATCATCACCCAGGCCTTGACCACGGAGGTGACGGGCAATGGCGAGAAGGTGAATGGCCTGGTCTATAAGGATCGCCGGAGCGATGAACTGAAGACGATCGAACTCGAAGGGATCTTCGTGCAGATCGGGCTGTTGCCGAACACGGATTGGCTCAAGGGGACGGTAGAGTTGTCGAATCGCGGCGAGATCGTGGTCGATGCCAAGGGGCAGACCTCGGTGCCCGGCGTCTTCGCGGCCGGCGACTGTACGACGGTGCCGTACAAGCAGATCATCATCGCGATGGGCGAAGGGGCCAAGGCGTCGCTCTCCGCCTTCGATCATTTGATTCGGACTTCGGCGCCGGGTTGAAGCGAAAACGACGGCAAGCAGCCCGGGGCAGGCGACTTCCCCGGGCTGTTTCTTTTGGCACCTCGCTATACTGCAGGTGCACAAACCAAGGATTTCCGTATGCATCTCCCCAAGCACCAGCTCGCCATGACCGTCCTGATGACCCCCGACATGGCCAACTTCTCCGGCAACGTCCATGGCGGCACCATCCTCAAGCTGCTCGACCAGGTCGCCTATGCCTGCGCCAGCCGCTACGCCAGCCAGTATGTCGTCACGCTTTCCGTGGATCAGGTGATGTTCCGCCAGCCGATCCACGTCGGCGAACTGGTCACCTTCCTGGCCTCGATCAACTACACCGGCAATACCTCGATGGAAGTCGGCGTCAAGGTACTGACCGAGGACATTCGCGCTCAGGTCATCCGCCACGCCAACAGTTGCTTCCTGACCATGGTCGCCGTGGATGACAAGGGCCAGCCGACGCCGGTGCCGCCACTCTCACCCCAAACGCCCGAGGAAATCCGGCGTTTCCAGGCTGCGCAAATCCGTCGGGAATTGCGCAAGGAATTCGAGACCCGGCAACGTGCCCTGCAGGCTGGAACGACGACCCCATAAACCGCCATGCAGACGCTGGATCAATTACGGCGCGGCGAACTGGCCGGCGCCACGCGGCTCAGGCTGTCCTGTGGACTGCGTGAATTTCCACGCGAAATCTTCACGCTGGCCGACACGCTGGAAATCCTCGACCTCTCGGGTAACGCGCTCACCAGCCTACCCGACGACCTGCCGCGCCTGCACAAGCTACGCATCGTTTTCTGTTCCGACAACCCGTTCGAAACACTGCCGGCCGTCCTCGGGCAATGCCCGAACCTGAGCATGATCGGCTTCAAGGCCAACCGCATCCGGCACGTGCCGCCCCAGTCCCTGCCGCTGCGCCTGCGCTGGCTGATCCTGACCGACAACTGCATCGAAACCCTGCCCGACGAACTCGGGCACTGCACGCATTTGCAAAAGTTGATGCTGGCCGGTAACCGCCTGCGCCAGCTCCCGAGCACGCTGGCCAATTGCCGGCAGCTCGAATTGCTGCGCATCGCTGCCAACAACCTGGATGAACTGCCGGACTGGCTCCTGCACATGCCGCGCCTCGCCTGGCTGGCCTTTGCCGGCAACCCTTTCGCAATCAGCCCAGAGCTGTCCTGTAGCGCTGCCGCCGGCATTCCCGACATTCGCTGGTCGCAACTGACCATCCAGGAACGCTTGGGCGAAGGCGCCTCCGGTGTCATCTATCGCGCCGAAGACCGTTCCCCAGGCAGCCCCCGCGCGGTCGCGGTCAAATTATTCAAGGGGCAGGTCACCAGCGACGGCCTGCCGGATTGCGAAATGGCCGCCTGCATCGCCGCAGGAGAACACGCCAATCTCATTCCGGTGCTCGGCAAGCTGCAAGCCCATCCCGAGAAGACGCACGGCCTGATTCTGGGGCTGATTGACCCCACATTCCGCAACCTGGCAGGTCCGCCCAGCCTCGACTCCTGCACACGCGACGTTTACCCTCCAAATACGCGGCTTTCGGCTAGCACCGCGACGAGCATCGCCCGCGGGATCGCTTCGGCGGCGTGGCAGTTGCACCAGCAAGGCATCATGCATGGCGACCTCTACGCCCACAACATTCTGCATTGCGGCCAAGGCCGGGCATTGCTGGGTGATTTCGGGGCGGCCTCGATCTTTCCGCTTGACCAAAAAATTCTCGCTGATCGCCTTCAGCGGATCGAGATTCGCGCCTTTGGTTGCCTGCTGGAAGAGTTGATCGCCCATTGCGATCCCGATTCGCCCCCAGGCGTACAACGCGACAGACTGAGCGCCCTGAAAGCCGCCTGTCTTCAAACGAACGTTCTCGGCCGCCCCAATTTCGAGACCGTGACCCAGTCGCTTGCAAGGCAGTGAGCCATGCAGCCCCTTCAACGGAGCCTCGGGTCAGCAACGGCCAGCTCGTTGCCAGCAGCCTGACCAAGAACCTCTTAGATGACCCGACATAACCCGCCCGGCACGCAGCTAAGCCCCCACGCTTTCAGCACCTTTAGTCCTTCACACCCACCGCTCAATGTGCGTTCGCGTTAAATCGCTCAAGCATTTCGTCGAGAAACTCCGGGAGACTACCCGCGTCCAATGCCAATTCTTCAAGAACCGCCGGGCCGGCAAGCTCCCACTCCGGATTGGGAATGTGCAGATTGCGGAAATGAAGATGAAACGCCATTTGCAGAATGGCGACCATGGATCGGGCGTGATGGTCGTCGAGACATAACAGATCGTGGTGAAAACGAATGGCTTCGCAAATGAAATCGGGTAGCTTCCAGTGCTTGGCTACAAAATACCCAACGACAGCGTGATCGGTTTGATAACTGCGATCCTCTTCGGCAAGACTGAACCAAAGCACCTGCTGAGCAATGTCCAGTTTTCGGCAATAGGCAGGAAAGCGCTCCATAAGAAGAGGAACGCCGCAATCATGAAAAACCCCGGCTAGATAGGCTTGGTCCGGGAATACATTGCAGACTGACACCCGATCCT
This sequence comes from Dechloromonas sp., assembly GCA_016791065.1. Lineage (GTDB taxonomy): Bacteria > Pseudomonadota > Gammaproteobacteria > Burkholderiales > Rhodocyclaceae > Azonexus. The sequence continues at coordinate 4,775 of JAEUOD010000133.1, forward strand.
CGGCCACCAGCATCGCCAACTGAGCGATTGCGGTGGAATTTGCCCAGAAATTTTCATAGGTTTTGCGATTGCTTCGTGGGGAGCTGGCAGCTTCCAACGCAATGGCCAGGACAAGATTAAAGACCTGGTCGATACCGAGCGCCTGAAGTATCTTCTCGACCGATGTAAAGGGCTGGTGCGCCCGATACACGGGCGATTGAACAGCGCGAAACAGGAGTGCGGTAACCCCCGCATCCTGACTGATGACACGGGCCACTACGCGCAAATCCTTTTCCTGGCGCAGTCGGCACTTTTGCAGCTCCTCAACGATGGCAGGCTGAGGAGGAAGTTTGAGGCCTCGGGCCAGCAGGCCCTTGATCATCTGCGCGTCGCTGGCCATCAGTTGCTCTTTGGTTTGTTCAGTCATTCCGCCACCGATGATTGCTGTGAACGCAAATCTTACTTCACTCGAACTGAGGTGCCCCCCCCCTCTGCCATGACACCTCAGCTTCGTCGCCAATAGCTGGCTGCAAACCGGATCAGGCCTCTATTAATGTCGTGAATATGCGCCCGACACTGGGTGCGCACGAATCCATCAGTAGGCCTCGCCTGCCCTTGAGTCAAACAAAAAGCCGTTGATCCATTCGGATCAACGGCTTCTGCATTTTTGGTGGTGATGGGCAGAATCGAACTGCCGACCTATGGGTTATGAATCCATCGCTCTAACCGACTGAGCTACATCACCACGCTTCAAGGGCGCGGATTATAGTTTGCCGGGCTTTCTCCGGTCAACGAAATTTGCTCGGGTATAATGATCGCCTTTCCCCGCACACCCGGTTGCCCGTTCGGTAACCATTGATTTGCAAAGTAGTTTACCCATGCCCAAGAAACTGTTCATCCGCACTTTCGGGTGCCAGATGAATGAGTACGATTCGGACAAGATGGCCGATGTGCTCAATGCCGCCGAAGGCGTCGTCAAGACCGACAACCCCGAAGAAGCCGACATCATCCTGTTCAACACCTGCTCGGTGCGCGAAAAGGCGCAGGAGAAGGTTTTCCACGACCTGGGCCGCGTCCGGCACCTGAAGCAAGCCAATCCGAACCTCGTGATCGGCGTCGGCGGCTGCGTCGCCAGCCAGGAAGGCGATGCCATTGTCGCCCGGGCGCCCTTCGTCGATGTCGTGTTCGGACCGCAGACCCTGCACCGTTTGCCGCAGCTGATCGCCGAGCGCAAGGAAAAGGGCAAGGCAGCGGTCGACGTCTCCTTCCCGGAGATCGAGAAGTTCGACGCCATGCCGCCGGCCGAGGTGAAAGGCGCCTCCGCCTTCGTCTCGATCATGGAAGGCTGCTCCAAGTTCTGTACCTTCTGCATCGTGCCCTACACCCGCGGCGGCGAGGTATCGCGCCCCTTCGAGGACGTGCTAACCGAAGTCGCCGACCTGGCGGCCAATGGCGTCGGTGAAGTGACGCTGCTCGGCCAGAACGTCAATGCCTACCGCGGCGACATGCCGGGCACCGAGGAGAAGGCGGATCTCGCGATGCTCATCGAGTACATCGCCGAAGTGCCGGGCATCGAACGCATCCGCTACACGACCTCGCATCCGCGCGAGATGTCGCAACGCCTGATCGACACCTACGCCACGCAGCCAAAACTGGTCTCCCACCTCCACCTGCCTGTGCAGGCCGGCTCGGACCGCGTGCTGGCGGCGATGAAACGCGGCTACACGACGCTCGAATACAAGTCGATCATCCGCAAGCTGCGCGCGGCACGCCCGGACATCTCGCTGTCTTCGGACTTCATCGTCGGCTTCCCCGGCGAGACCGACGAGGATTTCGAGAAGACAATGAAGCTGATCGACGATGTCGGCTTCGACAATTCCTTCTCCTTCATCTATAGCCCGCGCCCGGGAACCCCGGCCCTCGAGCTGGACGATTCGACCCCGCCCGAGGTCAAGTCGGCCCGCCTGACCCGCTTGCAGAAGCGCATCGACGAGCAGGCGCAGGTGATCAGCCAGGCCATGGTCGGCAGCATTCAACGCGTGCTGGTCGAAGGCCTCTCGAAAAAGGATGCCCAGGAACTGGCCGGCCGTACGGACAACAACCGGATCGTCAATTTCGCCGGCAATGCCCGCCTGATCAACACCTTTGTCGATGTCCGCATCACGTCCGCACTGCCGCACAGCCTGAGGGGCGAAATTGTCATCCGCGAAGACTAAACCGGCGCCAAAGAGCAAACCGATCGACGTCGCACTGGCGCCACTCGACAACGTCCAGCTCGCCAACCTGTGCGGGCCGCTCGACGAGAATATCCGGCAGATCGAGACCGGCTTCGATGTCATCATCCGCCGCCGCAACGAGCGCTTTTCCATCGTTGGTGAAAACGCCACGCGCGCTGCCGATGCCCTCCGCCACTTCTACGGCATGGCCCGCCAATCGCTATCGGTCGATGAAATCCAGCTCGGCCTGATCGAGCTGACCAACGCCCCGGTCCGCCGTATTTCGCGCGGTGCCGAAGGCCCGATCGACGGTCCGCAGCTGATCACGCGCAAGACCGAACTGCACGGCCGCACGCCGCGTCAGGTGTCGTACCTGAAAGCGATCCAGGAACACGACATCACCTTCGGCATCGGCCCGGCCGGCACCGGCAAGACCTACCTCGCCGTCGCCTCAGCGGTCGACGCCTTCGAGCGCGATCTGGTCGAACGCATCATCCTGACCCGCCCGGCAGTCGAGGCCGGCGAGCGCCTCGGCTTCCTGCCCGGCGACCTGACGCAGAAGATCGACCCCTACCTGCGCCCGCTCTACGACGCGCTCTACGACCTGATGGGGCACGACCGCGTCAGCAAGCTTTATGAGAAGCATGCCATCGAGATCGCGCCGCTCGCCTTCATGCGCGGCCGGACACTGAACCACGCCTTCATCATCCTCGACGAGGCGCAGAACACCACGCCCGAGCAGATGAAGATGTTCCTGACCCGCATCGGCATCGGCGCCAAGGCGGTGGTCACCGGCGACCTGACCCAGATCGACCTGCCCAAGGGGCAAAAGAGCGGCCTGCGCGAAGCGCGCGACATCCTCAAGGACGTGCGCGGCCTGGCCTTTACCGAATTTCTCAAGGAAGACGTCGTGCGCCATCCGCTGGTCGCCCGCATCGTTGCCGCCTATGAATCCCACACCAAGCAAACGCCTTAACCTCTCCGTGCAATACGCCTGTAACCGCGAGGGCTTACCCTTGCGGCCGGATTTCGTGCGCTGGGCGCGCGCCGCGCTGGTCGGCGGCGGCGAAGTGACGATCCGCCTGGTCGACGCCGATGAAGGCCAGGCCTTGAACAACGAATACCGGGGGAAAGATTACGCGACCAACGTCCTCTCCTTCCCCTACGACACGGAGCCCGTGGTCATGGGCGACCTCGTCATCTGTCCGAGCGTCGTGGCGCGCGAGGCGGCCGAGCAGAACAAGCCGCTGGCCGCCCACTACGCCCACCTGGTGGTGCATGGTATGCTGCATCTGCAAGGCTGGGATCATGACAACGACGAAGATGCCGAGGCCATGGAAAACGAAGAAAAGGAAATTCTTGCCGCGCTGGGTTACCCCGACCCCTACGCCGCCTAAAAACTATGGACAGTGACAGTAAGCCCAGTTTCATCGAACGACTGACCTCCCTGCTGCTGCGCGAACCGGAAGACCGGGCGCAGTTGCTGGAAATCCTGCACTCGGCCTACGAGCGCAACCTGATGGACGCCGACGCGCTAACCATCATCGAAGGCGCCCTGGCGGCTTCCGACACCCGCGTTGCCGACGTGATGATTCCGCGGGCGCAGATGGATGTCATCGACGTCGACGACCCACTCGACGAAATCGTCGCCACCGTCATCGAGGCCGCCCACTCACGCTTTCCCGTGGTCGATGGCGACCGCGACAAGGTACTCGGCGTGCTGCTTGCCAAGGATCTGCTGCGCATCCAGACCGAAAAGAATTTCGATTTGCGCGACTGGCTGCGCCCCGCCGTTTTCATTCCCGAGTCGAAGCGCCTCAACGTCCTGCTCCGCGAATTCCGCGTCTCGCGCAACCACATGGCCATCGTCGTCAATGAATACGGCGGCGTCGCCGGCCTCGTCACCATCGAGGACGTGCTTGAACAGATCGTCGGCGACATCGAGGACGAATACGATTTCGACGAAGCCCACGACAACATCCGCCTCGATGCCTCCGGCCGCTACCGCGTCAAGGCACGCACCGAGATCGAAAGCTTCAACCGGGCCTTCGACACCACCATCTCGAACGGCGAATTCGATACCGTCGGCGGCCTGATCCTGCGCCACCTCGGTCGCGTCCCCAAGCGCAACGAAATCATCGACATCGACGGCATCCGCTTCCAGGTGCTGCGCGCCGATAGTCGCCGGCTCTATACCCTGCTCGTCTCCCCGCCCGCCAAACCTGCCCCCGGTGCTGAAGACTTTAGCGGCTAGCCGGGGACTGCCGCGCCTGGCGATTGCCGCCGGCGTCGGCGCGCTGGGCGTCCTCTGCTTCGCCCCGTTCGAATTTTTCTGGCTGGCGCCGCTCGTCTGGCTTGCCCTGTTCGCCCTGTTCCGCAGCTGCGCAACCGTCCGTGCGGCGCTGCTGACCGGCCTCGCCTTCGGCCTCGGCTTCTTCCTCTGCGGCGTCTCCTGGGTCTACGTCAGCCTTTCCGTCTTCGGCGGCATGCCTTGGTGGCTGGCCGGCATTGCTGCCTTCCTGTTCTGCGGCGTCATGGCGGTCTTCCCGATGCTGGCGGGCGCTGCCTTCAAACGCTGGCAGCCGGCTAATTTCTGGCAGCAAGCCTTGTTATTTGCAGCACTGATTGCCGGCACCGACTGGATCCGTAGCTGGCTTTTCACTGGTTTTCCCTGGCTGGCTGTCGGCTATTCGCAGGCGCCACCCAGCCCGCTGGCCGGGTTCGCGCCGCTACTCGGCGCGCATGGTCTGAGCCTGCTCGTCGCGCTGAGCGGCGCCCTGCTGCTGCGCTGGCGGATCGGACTGCCGGTTCTGGCCCTGCTCGGCCTCGGCGGATTCGGCCTGCAACAGATCGCATGGACCTCGCCGACCGGCGAACCGATCAGCGTGGCCCTGATCCAGGGCAACATTCCGCAGGACATGAAATTCCGTCCGGAAAACTTTGCCCGGACGCTGCTGCTCTATCGCGACCTGGTCGAGGCCAACCCGGCGCAACTGACCTTGCTGCCGGAAACCGCGATTCCGGCCTTCCTCGACCAATTGCCGCCGGCCTACCTCGACGACCTCAAGGCGGCAGCCGCGAAACAGGGAGGCGACCTGATCTTCGGTGCCCTGACCGGCGACGGCGAACGTTACTGGAACAGCGCCGTCAGCCTGGGCAGTTCGCCGCAGCAGACCTACAGCAAGAGCCACCTGGTGCCCTTCGGCGAAACCATTCCGGCCGGCTTCGCCTGGTTCATGAGCTACGCGAACATCCCGATGTCGGCTTTTTCGCGCGGCCCCGACATCCAGCCGCCGCTCGCCGTCGCCGGCCAGCAGGTGGCCATCAACATCTGCTACGAAGACGTTTTCGGCGAGGAAATCATCCGCACCCTGCCGCAGGCCGGCATCCTGGCCAATCTCTCCAACACCGCCTGGTTCGGCCGCTCGCTAGCCCAGCCGCAACACCTGCAGATCGCCCGCCTGCGTGCCGTCGAGACCGGCCGGCCGATGCTGCGTGCTACCAACACGGGGATGACGGCGGTCATCGGCGCCGACGGGGCGCTTCAGGCCAGCCTGCCGCCCTTCACGCAAGGCGTTCTGAAGGCCGAAGTGCGGGCCTACGAGGGCATGACGCCCTACGCCCGCTTCGGCAACTGGCCGGCAATTGGCCTGATCTTCCTGCTCATCGTCGTCGCTACTCGCCGCGGGCGAGCCTGACCACCTCGGACTGGACGAGCGTTCCGATGTAACGACGCACATCGGCGGCCGGCACTTCGCGGCCGTCGTGGTAGAGCACCGCAACGCTAAGCGGGCCATTACCCGTCGCCAGCACGGCGATGTTGTCCGGGCTGACCGTGGCCCGGCCGAGATGACGCGCCGTTGGCCAGCGGATGTCGCCATAGGCGTGATAGACCAGTTCCGAACAGACGATACGGTCGGTCGATTCGACGTCGAAATTGAAATCGTAGGCCTTGCCGACCTGGCGCAGGGCCTGCAGGATCACCTCGCGGCGCTGCTCGGTCGTCAGCGTTTCGTGCCGCAGGACAGCCAGATCGTCCACGTTGATGAAATGCTCCAGCGAATTCATCGTGACGCCACCGCGCAGCGCCTCCACCACGCCACGCCCTTCACGGATACGCGCTTGCAGCGGGCGCAACACGGGATGCTCCCACAGCCCGAGGTCGCGCAATTCCTGCTCGCTGCCGACCCAGACTGCGGCGTGCCCCCAATGCCCCGGAATGAAGGCATCGGTCAGCCGGAAGGGCGTTTTCTCCAGCAGGATATCCCCAGCTCGCACCCCATCCTTGAGCTTTTCCAGGATGCCCGCATCGCCATCGAGCTTGCCGCGTCGCGTTTCGATAAGGCCGACCGCGTTGCCGAACACCATGCTGGAAAAATTGACGCCTTCGTTCTTCATCTGGTTCAGCGTATCGATCGACAGCACGCCGAAGAAGCCCATCAGGTTCTGGGCATAGCCGACCGGCCGCAAGCGCCGGACGATATTGTAGGAAAGGCTCTGGCCGATCAACCCCGCCAGGTAACGCTCGCCCTGATCGGCCGATTCGCCCAATACGTGGCCATTTTGCTCATACCAGCCGAGCGCCCGCCGCACCCGCGCACGATTGATCGGAGAACTGAACGAAGCGGCAATCCGGTTCAGTTCGCCTGGCGGAATGGCAAAGCCGGAATCCTTCCGATTCAGGTGCTGGCGCAGGAAGGGCGTCGCCTGGTAGAGGCCGATGGCAGTCAGGTAATTGTCGTAGAGAATCAGCGCTGCCGAGAGCGACAGGGCGATACCGGCCGCCTGAGCGCGAGCCGCCGTGGCGTTGTCGGGAAGAGGATCGTCCAGCCAGCATTCGTATTCGCTTGCCGTCCGCAGCAGGGCCTGGCGTTGCTCGAGCAAGCGGGAGGCCCCCTGGTTGAGGCGCCGCAGATCGCCGCCGGACAAGGGTTCGCCACGCACCTCGCTGGCCTTGAGTTCGTTGAGGAAGACAATGGCACGCTCGCGCAGGCTCAGGGCCTCTTCGGTCAGGACCTGATGGGCCGCGATGCGGCTCGCCATGTCGACCAGCGTGTAATCCTGGCGGACCGCGACCGAACAGGTATCGAGTGCTGCACCCCGGGACGGCGGCGGATCGCCGGCCGCGGACGCCATTGCCGCGAAGAGGCACAAAACCGCAGCCAGCAGGCCGCTACGTACAGCAGTGTTCATTTCCCGCCCCGACAAAATCGAGGGGCGATATTACAGCGACATAGAACTTACCGCAAAAAGACGGGAAACGTCAGAACTCAGGAGGTGCGCAAGCGCTGGGCAGCCTGTTCCAGGCGCTGCTTTTCGGCGAGAACCTTGCTGGAATAGCGGCGATCCGGATCGCTCATGGCGCCGCCGAACTGCTGCAGCCCCTCTTCGAGGCCACCAAAGCGGCGGATCGACTCCTTGAGTACCTTCGCACCGACCTGGACATTGGTCACCGGATCGAGAAAGGCGGCACGATCGGCTTCTTCCGGCAGCTTGTCCATGTGGAAGCGCGGCACGACCTGCATCAGCCCCTGGGCGCCGAAGACGCTCTGCGAGAAAGGATTGAAGCCGGACTCGACGCCGATCACCGCGACGATCAGCAAGGGATCGAGATGCAACTCCTTGCCGACGCTCTGGGCGGTGGCGAAGATCGGCTGCAGGGCCTCGTTCGAGACGCGATAGCGACGCGAGACGTAATCGAGCGCGCCGCGCATGCGCGGGCTCAACACAGCCACCGAATCGGCCGCTGGCAATTCTTCGGCAACCTCCTCGGCAACCGAAGCCTCGGCGGAAGGCAGAAGCGACTTGAGGCCGTCGATCAAGCCCGAATGACCAATCTGCAAGCCGATCAGTCCGGTGATGAAAATCAGCCCGGCCACCATCAGGAACTTCTGGACCAGGGCGAGCGCTGCCGCGGAAATGCGGAGCATGCTGGGGGAGAGTGTGTTTGAAGCGATCATGCGACCTCCTTCACTTTGCACCTGCCAGAAATACGGATTGGCAGAGAACAGTTACCGGGTGTACGACATCGGCGGGAGCGAGCCCGAATCCCGCGTGGTTGCTCACTCAAGCACCCGCGAAACCGATGTTGCGCCGCAACATGATTTGCATTGTATTGATTTAATTGAGTTTCGTCAATCAACGGGAAATTCGATGTCGAATTTTGTGTTGCGTCGCAACAACACACACCCCGTCCAGGCCGCATGTTTGCTGAGTCGCCGCCCCCTCGCCGCGGCCTCCAGCTGCACCCCATGGCCGGCGCCCGGGCACCCCTGCCTGAGCAAGGCGAAAGCTAGTAAAATTCAAGGCTTTCCGTCATTCCGAGTGCGTCCGATGACCACCAGCCAGAAACCCACGTTTCAAGAGATCATCCTGCGTCTGCAGCAATACTGGAGCGACAAGGGCTGCGCCCTGCTCCAGCCCTACGACATGGAAGTCGGCGCCGGCACCAGCCACACCGCGACCTTCCTGCGCGCCATTGGCCCCGAGCCGTGGAAAGCCGCCTACGTCCAGCCCTCGCGCCGCCCCAAGGATGGCCGCTACGGCGAGAACCCGAACCGCATGCAGCACTACTACCAGTACCAGGTCGTGCTCAAGCCGGCTCCGGACAACATCCTCGAGCTCTACCTCGGTTCGCTCGAAGCCCTCGGCTTCGACCTGAAGAAGAACGACGTCCGCTTTGTCGAGGACGACTGGGAAAACCCGACCCTGGGCGCCTGGGGCCTGGGCTGGGAAGTGTGGATGAACGGCATGGAAGTGACGCAATTCACCTACTTCCAGCAGGTCGGCGGCATCGACTGCAAGCCGATCACCGGCGAAATCACCTACGGCATCGAGCGTCTGGCCATGTACCTGCAGGGCGTCGAGAACGTCTATGACCTGGTATGGACCGACGGCCTGACCTATGGCGACGTCTACCACCAGAACGAAGTCGAGCAATCGACCTACAACTTCGAGCATTCCGACGTCGACTTCCTGTTCCACGCCTTCGGTGCACACGAAAAGCAGGCGCAGCACCTGATGGGCGCCCAACTGGCCCTGCCCGCCTACGAACAGGTGCTCAAGGCCGCCCACACCTTCAACCTGCTCGACGCCCGCGGCGCCATCTCGGTCACTGAGCGCGCCGCCTACATCGGCCGCATCCGCAATCTGGCCCGCGCCGTGGCGCAAGCCTATCTCGACTCCCGCGCCCGCCTCGGCTTCCCGATGGCACCGAAGGAATGGGCCGCCGAAGTGCTGGCCAAGCTCGAAGAACAGAACGCCAAGAAAGCAGCCTGATCATGACCGCCAAGAATCTCCTCGTCGAACTGTTCGTTGAAGAACTGCCGCCCAAGGCGCTGAAGAAGCTGGGC
>JAEUOD010000134.1 GCA_016791065.1 Dechloromonas sp.
TTTCCACATCGCCACTGACCCGCTCCAGACGACCGTTGACATCAAAGAAAACGGTGAATTTTCGGGAATCGACGGCGCCGGTCTGACCATTCCGATAGCGATAGACATAGTCCCAGCGCTGTTGATGGAAAATATCCGCAATCAGCGGCGTGCCGAGCAGAAAACGCACCTGGTCGCGCGTCTGGCCGGGCTTGAGTTGGGCAACCGCATCCTGGCTGAGCACATTGCCTTGCTGAATGTCGATCTTGTATTCGTTAATGAAGCTCGGCTTGGTCGAACAGGCGGCCAGCAGCGTGCAACAGGCTGCAAAAAGCAGTGGGCGGGTACGGAGCATGCGGGTTTCCGGAGTTTCTCAAACGGCTTTGAAGCGGTATATCATACCCGAATTCGCCAATTGGCCCGCGCCTACCCTCCCTGGAATTATCACGATGAGCGACCCCCAAAGCCTCAAGAACATGGGCCTGAAAGCCACCTTTCCGCGCCTGAAAATTCTTGAGCTTTTCGAGAAAAGCACCATGCGCCACATGACGGCGGAAGACGTCTATCGCATGCTGCTGGCCGAGCACATGGACATCGGCCTGGCCACCGTTTATCGGGTTTTGACCCAGTTCGAGCAAGCAGGCCTGCTCGAACGGCACTTCTTCGAGTCCGGCAAAGCCGTTTTCGAGATCAATCGCGGCAAGCATCACGACCACCTGGTCTGTATTGACTGTGGCCGGGTCGAGGAATTCTACGACCCCGAGATCGAGCGTCGTCAGAACGCCATTGCCGTCGAACGCGGCTTCGCCATTCAGGATCACGCGCTATATCTGTACGCACAGTGCACCAAGGCCGAATGCACGCATCGCAGCAACAAGACGAACAACAAGTCCTGATCTGCTGATCATCCGATGACTGATCTTTCAACCGCCACGCTCGGCGCGTGGCTGTCCTCGGCTGGCGCCAGTTTTTTGCTGATCGCACTTGCCGAATTCGGCGACAAGAGCCAACTGGTCTGCATGACGCTGGCCGCCCGTCACCGCGGCCTACCCGTAGTATTCGGCGCCGTCAGCGCCTTTGCCGTCCTCAACCTGCTCGCCGTGCTGTTTGGCGCGGCGGTCGCGGCCTGGCTGCCGGAGTGGGTGGTCACGACTGCCGTCGCCATCCTGTTCGCGGTTTTTGGCATCAGCGCCTTGCGCTACACGGAAGAAGATGAGGACGAGGAAGTCGCCGAAAAGCCCGGTCACGGCATTTTCGCCACCACCTTCCTGTTGATTTTTCTCGCCGAGTTCGGCGACAAGACACAGATCGCCGTCGCCGGCCTCGGCAGCACGACGGAAGCAACTGCCGTCTGGAGCGGCGCCACCCTCGCCCTGGCCAGTACCTCGCTACTCGGCGTCATCGCTGGCCGCAAATTCCTGCACAAGCTGCCACTGGTCTGGATTCACCGCATCAGCGGCGTGTTTTTCATCCTACTGGCCGCCTACGCAGCCTCGCGGCTCCTGTAGTCTCTGCTAGGGCCGCAGCATCAGGCTTCTGCCGAAAAACCACCCGAACCGTTGCCGGCCGTCGCCACCTGACGATAGGCATTGATGGCCCTGTTCTCCGATCCGCCGCCAGTGCGCTCCTCGCTCGTTTTTTGCGCCAACTCCTGCTGCGCCTGCATTTCCATCTGGCTGGCCGCAGCCGCAACGCGCCGATCCTGCGTCGAAGGGTCGGCCGGCGCCAAGGCTGCGGCGCGAATCTGTCGGGCCTTGGCAATCGTCTCGATCGGTGTCCAGCCGGGCGAGGTGTCGATCGAGACTTCGCCGCCGACGGCATAGCGCTTGTTATCCGGGCCTGCCTGGTACTCGAAACTACCTCCCCGCACCAGCCCTGCCCCGGCCGCCATATGCGCCTGTTCATGCGATTTGACCTTGCGGTCCGTCTGCTTGAGCGCCTCGACCTGACCCTGTTCTTCCGCGGTCAAGCCACCACGCTGGGCAACCATGCGCCCCGAGGCCGCGAACGATGAAGCGGAAGTGGTGGCGAGCGAGCCGATCATGGACTATCAGAGCCGGACAGATATCCCAACTATAGTGGCTCTCGGACTATTTTTTGCTATTTTTGCCGTTGCCACCGAGCAATTCCCTGGCATGCTGCAAGGTGATGTCGGTGATATCGACGCCCCCCAGCATGCGGGCAATCTCCTGAACCCGCGCCGCCGGATCGAGCGACTGAATGGCACTCAGCGTGACCCCATCCTGCGTTTTCTTGCTGACCTGCCATTGCCAGTCGGCCTGGGCCGCCACTTGTGGCAGGTGGGTCACGCACAACACCTGGCGCTCAGCACCGAGTTCGTGCAGCAGGCGACCGACGATTTCGGCGACACCGCCACCAATACCGACATCAACCTCGTCGAAAATCAGCGTCGGCACGCTGGCCGAGCGGGAGGTCAGCACCTGGATCGCCAGACTGATCCGCGAAAGCTCGCCCCCCGAGGCAACCTTGGCCAACGGCCTGGCCTCGTTGCTGGCCAGACCGCCGATACGGAATTCGATCTGTTCCAGGCCGTGTGCTGCGCCATTATCGATGGGCACGAGTGCCACCTCGAAGCGGCCGGAAGACAAGGCCAATTGCCGCATGACCTCGCTCACCGCCTGCCCCATGGCCAGCGCCGCCTGACGGCGCGCCGCCGACAGGCGATCGGCCAGCGCCATATAGGCACTCCGCGCCTTTGCAGCGCGCACGGCCAGCACCTCAAGATCGGCCGATTCAGCCAGTGCGGCGAGGCGCTGCTGCCAGCCATCCAGCAGCTCCGGCAATACCTCGGGTTGCACGCGATGCTTGCGGGCGGCGCCGAGCACGGCCTCCATGCGGCGTTCGACTTCGGCCAGACGGCCGGGATCGAGGTCGACACGGTCAGCATAGCGACGCAAGGTCGACACCGCTTCCGAGAGTTCAGCCTGTACCGACTGGACCAGCGCCGCCACCTCGGCCAATTCGGGATCAAACTCGGCCAGCGCATCGAGCCTGGAGGCCACGCTATCGACCTGGCGTTCGCAGGCTGCATCATCATCGGCCAGCACGGCCAGCGCGAATTGAGCCCCTTCGATGAGACTGGCGGCATGACCGAGCCGACGGTGCTCCTGCTCCAAGCCGCCCCACTCGTCGACAGTAAAGGCCAGGGTCTCGAGTTCGCGCACCTGCCATTCCAGTTGTTCGCGCTCGCGAACCAGGGCATCCGCGCCTTCGCTCGCCGAGCGCAGCAAGGCTTCGGCGTCGCGCCAGGTCCGGTAGGCAACGCCAACTTCGCGTGCCTGCCCAGTCAGCCCCGCATGATTGTCCAGCAAGGCACGCTGGGCATCGGGCCGCAGCAGCGACTGATGCGCATGCTGGCCGTGGATGTCGACCAGCCATTCGCCGACTTCGCGCAACTGTTGCACGGTTGCCGGCGAACCGTTGATGTAGGCACGCGAACGACCGCCGGCATCGACCACCCGGCGCAGCAGCAGTTCGTCGTCGCCGTCGAGGTCGTTGGCTGCCAGCCAGTCGCGGACTTCCGGCAAGCTGGCGACGTCATAGGTCGCCGCTACTTCGGCCTTGTCGCAACCCGAGCGGACGACGCCGGCATCGGCCCGCTCGCCGAGGGTCAGCGCCAAGGCATCGATCAGGATCGACTTGCCAGCACCGGTTTCGCCGGTCAGGGCACCGAATCCTTTGGAAAATTCAAGCTCCAGGCGATCGACGATAACGAAATCGCGGATGGTCAGGTGACGCAGCATCAGGGGCCTTTCGGGCGCTCGCTCCATTGCAGCTTCTGGCGCAGCATGGCGAAGTAGCTGTAGCCAGGCGGGTGCAGGAAGCAGATCTTGTGTTCGGAACGACGCAACCGGACGCTGTCATTGCGGGCGAGGTCGAGCGTCACCTGGCCGTCGAAGTGCACGCGCGGATCATCGGCATTGGCGATGCGCAATTCGATGTCGGCACTGTCATTGACGATGATCGGCCGGTTGGTCAGGGCGTGCGGGCAGAGCGGCACAAGCGCGATGCCGCCGAGCGTCGGGTGCATGATCGGCCCGCCAGCCGACATCGCGTAGGCCGTCGAGCCGGTCGGCGTCGAGACGATCAGGCCGTCCGAGCGCAGGTTGTAGATAAACTCGCCGTCGATGAACAGTTCGAACTCGATCATCCGGCCGATGGCGCCCTTGTCGATCACGACGTCGTTGAGCGCCATGTTGGCTGCGATTTCCTTGCCGTCGCGCACCACCTCGGCCGCCAGCAGCATGCGGTTTTCCGGCGTGAAGTTGCCATCGAGCAGGTCGTCCATGCAGGTCAGCATGTCCTCGCGGGCGATGTCGGTCATGAAGCCGAGCCGCCCCTGGTTGACGCCGACCAGCGGCACGCAATAGCGCGCCAGACGGCGCGCCGCATTGAGCATGGTGCCGTCGCCGCCGAGCACGATGGCGACGTCGGCATGAGCGCCGATGTCGTTGAAACCGCAGGTCACCCAGCGCGAGAGATCGACAATGCGGCCAATGTGTTCGGAGGTTTCCCGCTCGATGAATACCGACACGCCACGCTCATGGAGATATTCGGCCAGACGTCGCAGCGACTCGGCAATTTCGAGGCTGTGATATTTGCCGACCAGGGCAATGGTGCGCGGCGAGCGGAGGGAAGCGAAGCTTCTGTTCATGGGGTCGAATTCTTGCATAAAAATGGGCTCTGGCGCGGCCCCGAGTTTTTTGTACAATGCCCTGCCATGCTCGATGAACGCTCTCGTACCCTTCTCAAGGCGCTGGTTGAACATTACATCGCGGATGGTCAGCCGGTCGGCTCGCGTGCGCTTTCCAAATTTTCCGGGCTCGACCTCTCGCCGGCAACGATCCGCAACGTCATGGCCGACCTCGAGGAGGCCGGTTTCGTCGCCAGCCCGCACACCTCGGCCGGCCGCGTGCCAACACCGCGCGGCTACCGGCTTTTCGTCGACAGCCTGCTCACCGTGCAGCCGCTCGAAGCGCATCAGCGCGGCGCCATGGAAGAAGCGCTGCAGGGCCGCCCGTCGAACCAGATCATCGCCAGCGCCTCGCAACTGCTCTCCAGCCTGACTCATTTCGCCGGCGTCGTCATCGCCCCGCGCCGGGCGAGCAGTCGCATCCGCCAGATCGAATTCCTCAGCCTCGCGGAAAAACGCATCCTGCTCATCATCGTCACCACCGACGGTGACGTGCAGAACCGTATCCTGAACACCGAACGCGCCTACTCGGCGGCCGAACTGGTCAGCGCGGCGAACTACCTGACGCAGAACTTCGCCGGCTTCGATTTCGAGCAGATTCGTCATCGCCTGGCTACGGAAATCCAGCAGATCCGCGATGACATCAAACCGCTGATGCACCTCGCGCTCGATGCCGGCGACGCCGCAATGGCTGAAAACGCCCTCCCCTACGTCATCTCCGGCGAACGCAACCTGCTCGATGTCGAGGAACTCTCCTCCAACATGAAGCGTCTGCGCGAATTGTTCGATCTTTTCGAGCAACGCTCCAGCCTGATGCGCCTGCTCGATGTCTCGAACCAGGCCGACGGCGTACAGATCTTCATCGGCGGCGAATCGGGCATTGCCTCGCTCGACGAGTGCAGCGTCATCACCGCCCCCTACGCGGTCGACGGCCAGGTCGTCGGCTCGGTCGGCGTCATCGGCCCGACCCGGATGGCCTACGAGCGCGTGATTCCGATCGTCGACATCACCGCCCGCCTGCTCTCCAGCGCCCTCTCCTACAAAGACGAGTAAGCATGCCCCGTTTCCTCCCCGAGCCGCCGCACCGGCATGGCAACCCTGCGTCTACGGCCGTCGTCCTGGTCAATCTTGGGACGCCCGACAAAGCCACGGCGCCGGCGCTCAAGCGCTACCTCCGGGAATTCCTCTCCGACCCGCGCGTCGTCGAGATTCCCAAGCCGATCTGGTGGCTGATCCTGAACGGCATTATCCTCAACGTCCGACCCAGGAAATCGGCCGCCAAGTACGCCAGCGTCTGGATGCCGGAAGGCTCCCCGCTGCGCGTCCATACCGAACGTCAGGCCAAGCTGCTCAAGTGCCTGCTCGGCGAGCGGGGCCATCATCTGACAATCGCCTACGCCATGCGCTACGGCAAGCCCTCGATCGCCAGCGTGCTCACCCATCTCAAGGCCGAAGGTGCCAGCCGTATCCTGCTCGTGCCGATGTATCCGCAGTATTCGTCGAGCACCACCGGCACGGTCGTCGACGAGGCTGGCAAGTGGCTGCTGCAACTGCGCAATCAACCGGAACTGCGCTACATCCGCAACTTCCACGATGACGAGGGCTACCTCGCCGCCCTGGAAAAATCGGTTCGCCAGCATTGGCAGGTCAACGGCAAGCCCGGCGAGAACGACCGCCTGCTCATCAGCTTCCACGGTCTGCCCAAGCGTAGCCTCGACCTCGGCGACCCCTACTTCTGCGAATGCCACAAGACCGGCCGCCTGCTCGCCGAGCGGCTCGGGCTGACGTCCGAGCAGTATCAGATCTGTTTCCAGTCCCGTTTCGGCAAGGCCGAGTGGTTGCAGCCTTACACCGCCCCGACGCTTCAGGAATGGGGCCAGAAAGGCATTCGGCGCGTGGACGTGATCTGCCCCGGCTTTGTCGCCGATTGCCTCGAAACGCTTGAGGAAATCGCCCAGGAAGGCCGCGACGACTTTCTTGCCGCCGGCGGCAAGGAGTATCACTACATCCCGGCCCTGAATGAAGACGATGCCTGGATCAAAGCCCTGGCCGACCTCGTCGAACGTCAGCTCGGCGGTTGGTCGCCCCGGGAAGCGGTCGATCCGCAGGCGCTGGAGACCAGCGCCCGTGAGGCCTTCAAATTTGGGGCGAGGACTTGAAATAGCCGTCGGAACCCATACATCAGAAAAACCTGATATTTGGAGCCCACCATGTCCGAATCCCTGCATCTCGTCTGCCCGCATTGCGATGCAGTCAATCGCCTTCCCGCCGAGCGTCTGGGCCAGAACCCTTCCTGCGGGCAGTGCAAGCAGGCGCTGTTCGACGGCGAACCGGCCGAATTGAATGCGGCCAATTTTGACCGCCACACCAGCCGCAACGATCTGCCGGTCGTTGTCGACTTCTGGGCCCCCTGGTGCGGTCCCTGCCGTGTGATGGCACCGAACTTCCATCAGGCAGCGATCGATCTCGAACCTCAGGCTCGTCTGGTCAAGGTCAATACCGAGGACGAACAGCAGCTGGCGGCCCGCTTCAACATCCGCAGCATTCCGACCCTGGCCATTTTCAAGAATGGCCGTGAAGTCGCCCGGCAAAGCGGCGCCCTCGACCTCGGCTCGCTCAAGCGTTGGATCACCCCCCACCTTTACAAAGCTTAACTTTCCCGGTGGCCTGCCGTTAACAACGTGTCGGAACACGTTTTTTCGGAGGCCACCATGAAAATCGACAGTGCCAGCCTGCAGATGGCCTCCACGCACGCCAGTCTGCAACACCGTGAAGTCAGTGAATCGCTCCGGATGTGGGTTGGGCAAGGCCGACCGGACTTTGCCGGCGAGGCATCGAACCGCCCCCCCCGAGAGCTGGTTAGCCTGTCTGATGCCGGCAAGGCCGCCCAAGCTGCCGATGCGGTCGAAGGCGATCCAGAAGCCGCTGTCGAGGACGATCCCAAGCTTGTCCTGATCCGGCAAATGCTTGAGCTATGGCTCGGCCATGCGGTTGAGGTTTTCGATGGACGCGAGTTGCACAAACGCATGGCACGCGCTGCGGACTCGGCCGGAGAAGCGCCACGGCAACCCCCGCCCCGTGCCGGTTACGGCGTGGAATATGATCGCCACGAGTCCTATACCGAGATCGAACAAACGACTTTTGCGGCCAGCGGTACCGTGAAGACAGCGGACGGCCGGGAAATCAGCTTCCAGCTCGAACTTTCGATGGCTCGCAGCTACCATGAAGAAAGCAATGTCAGCATCCGGCTCGGCGACGCCGCCCGCAAGACCGACCCGCTTGTCCTCAATTTCTCCGGCACCGCAGCACAACTGAGTGATCAGCGTTTTGCCTTCGATCTCAATGCGGACGGCGAAGCAACAGAAAAAATCAACTTCGTCGCCCCGGGCAGCGGCTTCCTGGTCTTCGACCGCAATGCGGACGGCAAGATCAATGACGGCAGCGAGCTGTTCGGTCCAAGCACCAACGATGGCTTCGCCGAACTGGCGCAACTGGATGATGACAGCAACGGCTGGATCGACGAGAACGATGCCGCGTTCGCGCAACTGCAAATCTGGAGTCGCAACGCCGCAAGCGAGGACAGCCTGCAATCGCTGACCGATGCCGGGGTTGGTGCCATCTCACTGAACCGCCTGGCTACCCCCTTCGATATCAAGACAAATGCCAATGAGCTAATGGGTCAGGTGCGCAGTACAGGGATATTTTTGCAGGAAGACGGCACGGCTGGCACAATTCAGCAAATTGACCTGACCGCCTGAGTTTCAGAGCGGCAGTAACGAGAGGGGATGAAATGCCGCGCTTTGCCGATCTGAAAATCTGGGTGCGCCTGACCGCTGCCATCTGGGTGATTCTGGCTGTTATATGGGTAGGAGCGATTCTCTGGACGACTCAGGTCAACCGCGATACCGCCATCCGCCAAGCGCAGGATTTTTCGCAAAGCATCCATGAAATGACCATGGCCGGCCTGACCGGCATGATGATCACTGGTACGGTCGGCCAGCGCGAAGTCTTCCTCGACCAGATCAAGCAGCTTTCCATCATCAAGGACCTCCATGTTGCCCGCAGCGATGCCGTGGCCAAGCTCTATGGACCGGACACCAAGGCCAGCCGGCAACTGACGCCGCTCGAACAGCAGGTGATGAACAGCGGGCAGGCTTATACGGCGGTCGAATCGAGCGCGGAAAGTTCTTATCTCCATGTGATCAATCCGACCAAGGCCTCGAAAAACTATCTCGGCAAGGACTGCATCCTCTGCCACCAGGTCCCCGAAGGCACGGTACTCGGCGTGGTTAGCATGAAGGTCTCGCTTGACTCGGTAGAGAGCGAAGTCTCGGCGTTCCGCCTGAAAATCGCCGGCGTCGCGCTCGGTGCGCTCGGCGCCCTGCTCGTCATCATCTACCTGCTCACCCACCACTTCGTCACCGCCCCGCTCGAGGAACTGCGCAAGGGACTGCGCGACATCGCCAGCGGCGAGGGCGACTTGACCCGTCGCCTGCCAGTCAAGGGTCAGGACGAGGTTGGGCAATCGGCGCTTGTCTTCAACGAGATGATGGAGAACTTCAACCAGTTGGTCCGCCAGGTGCGCGACTCAGCCAGTCAGGTTTCCGCCCGCGTCGCCGCCCTTTCCGACAGTGCTGACCGCGTCTCGCAAAGCTCGCACCTGCAGAACGAGAAATCGATTGAGGCGGCAGGTGCGGTCGAGCAACTGGTGTCGAGCATTTCCTCGATTGCCCAGAGCGCCGAGCACGTGCAGCATCAGTCGCAGGAAAGCCTGGCCCGCGCCACCGAGGGCAATCGCAACCTGAACGTGTTGCTGGGCGAGATGGATGTGGTCGAACACGCCGTCAAGGAGATGGCCACCTCGGTCAACGACTTCGTGCGCAACACCGAGGCGATTACCCAGATGACCCGCGAGGTCAAGGACATCGCGGAACAAACCAACCTGCTTGCACTCAATGCCGCCATCGAGGCCGCCCGGGCTGGCGAACAGGGTCGCGGCTTCGCAGTCGTCGCCGACGAGGTACGCAAACTGGCTGAAAAATCTTCGCGTTCGGCCAGCGAAATCGACGCCATCACCGCCAACCTCAGCGCCCAGTCGGTCGCTGTCCGGCGCAGCATCGAGGCCGGCCTGCACCATCTTGAAAGCAGCCAGACTGCCGTTGCCACGGTGTCGAGCGTACTGCTCGCGACCAATGGCTCGGTTACCGAAGTCGATCGCGGCCTCGACAGCATTGCCTCGGCCACCGAGCAGCAGCGCCGCGTGTCGGGCAATGTCGAGGCCAGCATCGAAGCGATTGCCGGCATGGCCCGCGACAACACCGGCACCGTCGAACAGACGGCCGGCGCTGCCCACGACCTCACGCGCCTGGCAGAAGGCCTGGCTTCGATGGTGGGACGCTTCAAGGTCTAAGCCGACCCGGGCATTCGGCAGCAAAAAAAACGCCTCGCAAGAGGCGTTTTTTTACATCGGCGTCAGTTCGAGATCGAGGCCACCGCCCGGCCGCGAACGGGGCATCCCGGTGAGCGAGCCGGTACCGGCCTGCACCGCCGGCTGACCGAGCGCCGCAGCGATTTTATTGACTTCGCGCAGACGCTTGATCATCCGCGCAAGGAGCGTGTTGCGCATGCGCTCGAGCAATTCCTCGGAGGACAAGGCCAGCGCTGCTGCGTTGATTTCGAGGAACATCGTCGGCTCGAGCGTGATGACTGTCGCATGACGCTCGTCGCTGGCCGGATGCAGATAGGCGTTCTCACCGATCGGTTCGCTCGCGCCGAGTCGGCACAGCGCGCGACCGGCCACCGAGACCTCGACACTACCAGTCAGGATGATGCCGAACAGCTTGTTGCGTTCGCCTTCGCGGATGATCGCCACATTGGGCGAAATTTCCCGCCAGACGGAAACCCGTAAGACTTCCCAGATTTCGATATTTTCGAATTCGGTGAAGAATTCCTGACGGCGGAGCATTTCGAAGTGCTTGGTATCCTGCGCCGTTTCATCTTCTTCGAGAATCTGATAGCGAACCGCCGAGAGGTCCTTGGCAAATTCGGCACCATTGCGGTAACGGCTGTAGAGATCCTTCTCCAGCGCCCGCTTGAGGATGGCATTGAGGCCTTCAGGCAGATTCGGATTGAGCGCCGTCACGGCTGGCGCCTCGGTGTTGATGATGCGGTAAACCAGGGTCGCCTGATTGGCCGCACGGAAGGGCAAGCGGCCGGTCAGCAACTGGAAGAGCACGACCCCAAGCGAATAGAGGTCGGTTTTCTGATTTAGCGGGTAGGCCTTGATCTGCTCGGGTGACATGTAAGCAGGCGAGCCAACGCCCATGATGAAGGTGGAATCCCGGTCGAGATCCTTGTTCATGTTCAGGGCCAAACCGAAATCGGCGATTTTCGCTTCATCATTGGCGGCAACCATGATGTTGGCCGGCTTGATGTCGCGATGGATGATGCCCTGCCGATAAGCGCTGTCGAGCGCCATGCAGCACTTGAAAATGATGCCGATGACGCGGTGCATGGGCAGCAGCTTGTCGATGCGGCAATGCTGCTCGAGGCTGAAGCCTTCGACGTACTCCATGGCCAGGTAGGCGAAATCGGACTCGACGGTCGCCTCATGGACCCGAACGATATTCGGGTGATCGAGACGCTGGGCGACCATTCCTTCGTTCTTGAAGAGTTTGCGCATGCGGCGCGACATTGCCGCGTTATCCTGCCCAAAGCGGATGACCTTGACTGCTACCTGACGCTCGCCATCGGGATCGTCGCACAGGTACACAGTCGCTGTGGCACCTTTGCCCAGCTCGCGCACGACGCGGTATTTGCCTATCGTTTCCATTAAGGCTTCGGGAAAATCGGATGGAAATATCCTAGCATGCAGCGCTCGGCCGGGGCATGGGAAATCGTGTGAAGATTTTTGTGTTGGGCACTTGAAATGGCAAACAAAGGCCCTACATGGGGAGCAGCTTTTTTGGAGAAATCGCGTATGCCCAACCCCGAAACACCCCAGGACCCCATGCTGGTGAATGAACCGGCCGTCGAACCAGCAGCCGCGCCGGCAGAGGCTGCGCACACCGACACCCTGCCGAGCATCGAGGAGCAGTTCCGCGCCCTCGAACTGAAGGCCGCCGAACACTACGACGCCTGGCTGCGTGCCAAGGCCGAAGGCGAAAACATCCGTCGCCGCGCCCAGGAAGACATTTCCAAGGCGCACAAGTTTGCCGTCGAGAAATTCGCCGGCGAACTGCTGGCCGTCAAGGACAGCCTGGAAGCCGCTCTGGCCGTGCCCGAACAGACCGTCGAAAGCTTCAAGTCCGGCGTCGAGCTGACCTTGAAGCAACTGGTGTCCGCCTTCGAGAAGAACGCCCTGGTCGAAGTCAATCCGGTCGGCGAGAAGTTCGACCCGCACAAGCATCAGGCGATCGGCATGGTCGATTCCGAGCAGGAAGCCAATACCGTCGTTACGGTCCTGCAGAAGGGCTACCTGATTGCCGAGCGCACGCTGCGCCCCGCCCTGGTCATGGTCGCCAAGCCGAAGTCTTGAAATCGGGGGCAATGCCCCCAACTCCAGAACATCACAAATTCACTCGCATTCAGTAAAGGAAGACAACATGGGCAAGATCATTGGTATTGACCTCGGCACCACCAACAGCTGCGTCGCCATCATGGAAGGCGGCCAGCCGAAGGTCATCGAGAACTCCGAAGGTGCGCGCACCACGCCGTCCGTGATCGGCTATGCCGAAGACGGCGAAATCCTCTCCGGCGCCCCGGCCAAGCGCCAGGCCGTGACCAACCCGATGAACACGCTGTACGCAGTCAAGCGTCTGATCGGTCGCCGCTTCGAAGAGAAGGAAGTGCAGAAGGACATCGCCCTGATGCCCTACAAGATCGTCAAGGCCGACAACGGCGACGCCTGGGTGTCCGTGCGCGACAAGAAGATCGCCCCGCCGCAGGTCTCGGCCGAAGTGCTGCG
>JAEUOD010000138.1 GCA_016791065.1 Dechloromonas sp.
CTCCGGAGAAAACTGGCGGTCCTTCAGCATTGCGACGGCTTCGGGGCAGATACCGTCGAGCAACTTCAGCTTTTTGAGGAGGCTGCTGATGTCGATATTGAGGGCCTGCGCCAAGCGTTCCCGTGAGACCCCCTTGGTCACAGCCTCCTGCAGCATCCGCGTTTCCTGAATGGATGATAGCCGATTGATGCGGGTGTTGTAGGTGTATGCCTCATCGTCCGAGGCCACCAGACAGGGGGCAGTGGCTATCCCTAGTTCCTGGAGTGCCAAGCGCCGAACATGGCCATCCAGAAGTAGATATTGGCCTGTGGCCGTATCTGCCAAGGTGACCGATAGCGGTTCAATCAGGCCGACACTCTGGATGGAACTGATAATTTGCCGAAATTTCACGCTGCCCTGCAGAACAGGAAGTCGCCTGGAGGGCAGAAGCTTGTCGAGCGCCACCTGCAGTACATTGGGAGAAAAGGCCTGGGGTAACTGGCTCACCGGCGCACCCGCTCTGGCCAGACACGGTCCGCCAGATAGACCGGCATCACGTCGAGTTGTTCGGCGCGCAGCAGATTCACAAAATGCTCATTGCCAAGCAACTGGCGTAACGCACTGGTTACGAACAACAGCCGCTTCTGCGTCAGGTCGGCTTTGCGCAGGATGAGTTTTTTGCGCTCAACCTCCCGCTCGTACACCCGAACCAGGCTTGAGGTGGTGATTTCAGTCGTCCCTCGCTTGGCGCGCCGGTGGGCTGATGGTCCAAGGGTTCGTCTTCGTTCCACAATATGCCGAACCTGAGCCAGTCGCTTGCCACGCAAGGCACCGGATTCGTAGGCGTCCTGCATGGCCGTTTGCAGTGCCGCATCATCGTTGCCGGCGCCAACGATATCCAATGCCGTGTTGAGTGGCACTACCCCTCGCTCAACAGCCGTCAGCAACCTCTCTTCTCCACAGCTCAGCAAATTCAGGATGCCGGAAATGTAGGGCGCCGACAGTGCTGTTTTGCGACCGATTTCGGCCGCGGTGTAACCCCGTTCGGCTAACTGGCGAATACTGGCCAGAATTTCCAGGGGGCGGTACTGACGTCGGGCAATGTTCTCAACGAGGCTCATGATGTAGGCCTCTTCGTCGCTTACCTCGATAACCAAGGCAGGAATATGCGTTTCCCCCAGCAGGCGAAAGGCTGTCAGGCGCCCCTCGCCACACACCAAAGCATAGGATGGCGTGTCATCCGTTGATGGGCGCGCTGTGACGACGATGGGCTTTTTCAGGCCGACGTTACGGATGCTTTCAACGATGCTCTCGAAACCTCGTTGGTTCCGGTCGCGTGGATTGAGAACCTGGATTCGGTCGAGCGGCACCTGCTGAACCTGCTGGATATCGAAGTCCGGTTTCACGCTGCTCTCCGGATACGGAAGCGTTCAGCCATTCCGTACAGGTACTCCAGCGTATCGAATCGGTAGGTGTCGAGTTCGAAGGCGTTCGACTCCGCCAGGCAAAGACGCTCCTGTCCAAAGTCCAATCGCGGCAACAGGTAATAGTCGAGTGCTGACCGGTTATCCGGGTCAAGACGGACGGCCACGGTGATATCCGGGCACAGGCTGGTATCAAAGCGGATTTTCCAGCGGCGGCCGCCAGACTCGGTGGTGTGGCAGCGCGCCAGCACGATGGAGATGGTGAACTCGTTGTTGATGTCGAAAAGGCCAGTTGCCGGGTCGCGAACGACCTGTCCCCCCAGCTCTGCAATTCGCTGCTCGCTCTGACTGACCACCTCGGGATACATGTCTCGCAGGTAGCGGTTAATTTCAAGGTAGCCGTAGTCTCGGTCCGGCGTGAAGCCCACCATCTGGTAGGCGCGTATCAGGCTACCGAAACGCAGGGCATAGACCGAGGTCGATGGCATCCCTTCTGTTTCGTTGATGATGAGACCGGAGAGAAATCCTCGGCTCTGGTAGAGGTCGCGCAGGCGGTCGAGCAATTCGTTGTCCGAGTAGCGACGAAAACGCGCCCGCATGATGCCCTGGGCGGTAAAGAACAATGCGCTGGGGACAATGGCCTGGAAAGCCCCTTCCTTGCGTATCCACATATCCGGGGTGTTGGTAACGCGGCTTTTCTTGAGCTTGAAGGAAATGCGGTTGTAGACGTTATTGCCGATGTACTTCTCGTTGGTCAGCACCTCGTTGACTGTGGCTCGCGTCCACTGGCGGTCAAGGTCGGTGCGTATTCCCATCGCGTTCAGGCGCATCGCAATCTGGGATTCGGACAACGCTTCTTCTATAAACCAGCGGTAGATGTCGTTGACGACACGCACTTCGTATTCCGGGCCTGGGACGAGGACAACGCGGTCGGTCTGCAGACTTTTGTGCTCACCGCGGGCCAGCTCTGCCTTGTGGTGGCCATGCTGGTCAATCAGCACACGGCGCAGGCCGTATCCGGCCGGTCCACCTTGCCGGTATCCCAACTCAATGAGACGACATTGGCCAGCGAAGACTTTGGCGGAGAGCTCGCGGCTGTACTCGCCGGCCATCGCACGTTTGACACCTTTGACGATGGTTGAAACCGGAGAACCATCGTTCTCGAATTGCTCGGCCACGTAACTGACCAAGATGTTTTTGCGCTTGCAGATGTACTCGTAGTAGGCCGATTCGTCAGCATCCTGGAAGCGGCCCCAGCGACTGACGTCATAGACCAGAATGAGGTTGAACTCGGCCTTGCCGGACTCGACGTCGGCTATTAACTGCTGGAGCGCATGACGGCCGTCGATTCGTAATCCGCTTTTTCCCTCGTCCGCGTAGGTTTTGACGATTTGGATGCCGCGGCGCTGGGCATATTCCCGGATTTTGTCAGCCTGGTTCTCGGTCGAGTATTGCTGATGCTCGGTGGACATGCGGACATATTCGGCAGCCCGGAAAGCGTGTGTCTGGGAGTCCCCATTGCCGTGCGGCAGTCGCTGCGTCGTCATGCTGTTCTCCAACCTTCATGGCCAGGCCTGCAATGAGTCTGGCTTCTTGCCAAACCACTGAAAAACAAACAGTTGCCGGACGCTAGCAAGAAAAGAATCAGTTGAACATGTAGGCGACAGTTGCAATTATCCATCCTCTGGAAACGCAGACAGGATGCGGATTTCGGCGAGCCACGCGTGCCCTTTTGCAATTATGTCGCCGTCTAACCGCGTGATTAGATAGCGCCCTGGCGGCAATCGAGCGATTTCATTGGTTTTGCTCCGGTGCAAATTGCGGCGGTTTCGGTACTGCTGCTGCACCCGGTTCCGTTCGACATACCCAGGGTGTTGCTCACGATACTTTCGCCAATACTCAGATTTTCTCTTGGCGCCAACTGAGTTGAGGGAGGCGCTCGCAAGTCGCTGCTGCTGTTTCGAGCGTCGGCGTCGCTCCCGCTGGCAGTCTGGATTAGAGCAGTAGGTTTGTTCTCGGGTTTGTGGCCTGGGCTTGAAGAACTGGCCGCACGCCAGGCATTTTCTTGAGGTCATGGTGAACTCGGTGTGTTGAAAATACTGGAGTTCACAACAGAGCTTAGCCAGACCAAGGGCCATACGACAAAAGCGCGTCAATCCATCAGCGCCACATCGATAGATTTTCCGCTAACAACCGATTTCGGTCAGGTTACCAAAATTTCCTGCCGAATATTGTCAGTCGTTCGCAACCAATTGATTTATAGTGCATTTAATTAAACGAAGGCCAGCAATCATTTTTTCTGCTGGTCTTTCTAAGTTACTGAATTACAACGTTACAGTTACCTGAATAATTCTTGGCGTGACATCGACCATGCCAAGGTCTCCAATACCGAATCCAGTCGAACTCTGCTCATTGACGCGCTCTCAAGTGCTCTCCAGAATGAGTTCGTATTCCCTTCCTCTCTTCTTAACGGCGTCTGACTCAAACCTTGTTAAACAATTACTACGATGACTGGCGGATTGGTCTAATCCCCCATATTCCTGGCTTTCCCCTACCTGTGCTCGGCTTGGTAACACCCGTATCCCGTTGGACCGGGATGATTGGGTTGCATATTTCGAAGGATGTTGCCTTACATGTCGGGGCTGCTGATGTCGTGGTCCAAGAAACAACCTTTTCCGAATTCCGTCGGCTTTCTTTGGAAACTGCGGTCGGAAAGGCTGTAGAGGCAACGCTGGGTTCCGAGGGAATGGTGAATCCCTTTGATCTTGTAGCAGTGACGAGCTACTGTGTTTCAAAGGGAATCAGTGCGGAAGCGGATGTCGACCGGGCTGCTCGGCTGATACTCGAAGCCTACCGTGAGCTTGCGCGGCAAATCCTGGCTCAGAATCAAGCGCGATTCAATTAACGTCACAACACAGCTTCGGCAAGCCGATCACATGAATACCGATCTCGATTACAAGAACAACCCTCTGCACGGCATCAGCTTGAAGCAACTGCTGACTGAAATTGTGGATTGTTACGGCTTTAAAATCCTGTATGCCTACTTGAACATCAATTGCTTCAATAACAATCCCAGCATTGATTCCAGCGTGAAGTTTCTGAAAAAGACGGATTGGGCGCGGGAAAAAGTTGAAGCCTTCTATCTCTATCAATATAAAAATCTGCCCAGAGCGTCAGCCGAGCAATTCGAGTTGCCGCCAAGAGATCGCATCGTTCCCCCGGATCAGAAGCCCGGTCAGCCAGCTGAATTGAGTCTGGAAGACGCCGAAAGATTGCGGGAAAAACGCGTCAGGAAAGCGGCGTTACATGATCGGGACGCAGGTCGCCGCCCGGGCTCCAACAAATGGGCGTCGGATCGTTCAAGTGCCCTTGCTTCCGGCAATCCCGATCCATGGGCCAAGTGGAAAAAATAGACCGGACTTGCCCTCCCCCTATGAAGCCAGCGCCTTGGCCCGCGCCCGGTGCAGTTTCTGATAGCTATCGACCAGGCGCTGATGCCGATCGAGCCCCTCCAGTTTCATACTCGTCGGCGTCAAGCCGAAGAAGCGCACGCTGCCATCCACTGAGCCCAGTACTGCATCCATCCGCGGATCGCCAAACATGCGGCGGAAATTGAGCTCGTAATCGGTTAGTTCCAACTCATCGTCCAGTACGACCTCAAGCACCACATTCAGGGCCTGATAGAACAAGCCGCGCTCGACGGTGTTTTCGTTGTATTGCAGATAGGTTTCGACCTGTTCCTTGGCCGCTTCGAATTGCTGTAGGGCAAGATTGATCAGCAGTTTCAATTCCAGAATGGTCAGTTGCCCCCAGACCGTGTTTTCGTCGAACTCGATACCGATCAAGGTGATGATGTCGGTGTAGTCGTCGAGCTCGCTGTCTTCAAGACGTTCGAGCAGCGCCTCCAAGCCGGCATCGTCGAGGCGATGCAGGTTCAGGATGTCTTCCCGGAAGGCCAGCGCCTTGTTGGTGTTGTCCCAGATCAGGTCTTCCACCGGATAAATTTCCGAATAGCCTGGCACCAGGATACGGCAGGCCGTGGCGCCGAGCTGGTCGTAAACCGCCATGTACACCTCCTTGCCCATGGCTTCGAGAATGCCGAACAAGGTAGCGGCCTCCATGGCGTTCGAGTTTTCGCCGTGGCCGGAAAAATCCCATTCGACGAACTCGTAATCCGCCTTGGCACTGAAAAAACGCCACGACACGACGCCACTCGAATCGATGAAATGCTCGACGAAGTTGTTCGGCTCGGTGACGGCGTTGCTCTCGAAAGTCGGCCGCGGCAAATCGTTCAGGCCCTCGAAGCTGCGCCCCTGCAGCAACTCGGTCAGACTGCGTTCCAGAGCGACTTCCAGGCTGGGGTGCGCCCCGAATGAGGCAAACACGCCGCCGGTGCGCGGGTTCATCAGGGTGACGCACATCACCGGGAATTCCCCGCCCAGCGAGGCATCCTTGACCAGCACCGGGAAGCCCTGCTTTTCCAGTTCCTCGATACCGGCGACGATGCCCGGGTATTTCGCCAGGACTTCGGCCGGCACGTCGGGCAGCGCGATTTCGCCTTCGATGATCTGGCGTTTGACCGCCCGCTCGAAGATTTCCGACAGGCATTGGACCTGTGCTTCAACCAGCGTATTCCCGGCGCTCATGCCATTGCTCAGGAACAGGTTGTCGATCAGGTTGGTCGGAAAGTAGACGACTTCGCCGTCCGACTGGCGGACATAGGGCAGCGTGCAGATGCCGCGCTGCACATTACCTGAGTTGGTGTCGTAAAGATGCGAGCCACGCAGTTCCCCCTCAGGGTTGTAGATTTCCCGGCAGTAGTCGTCGAGGATTTCGGTCGGCAGCGCATCCTTGCGGCCGGGCTTGAACCAGCGCTCCTCCGGGTAATGCACGAAGGCTGCATGGGCGATCTCTTCGCCCCAGAACTGGTCGTTGTAGAAGTGATTGCAACTCGCACGTTCGATGAACTCGCCCAGGGCTGAAGCCAGCGCATTTTCCTTCGTCGCACCCTTGCCGTTGGTGAAGCACATCGGCGAATGCGCATCGCGGATGTGCAGCGACCAGACGTTGGGTACCAGGTTGCGCCAGGAAGCGATCTCGATCTTGATCCCCAGGCCGGCCAGGGTGCCGGACATGTTGGCGATAGTCTGCTCCAGTGGCAAATCCTTGCCGGCGATATAGGTACGGGTTCCCGTCTCCGGATTCAGCGTCAGCAAGGCCTGGGCATCGGCATCGAGGCTTTCCACCTCCTCGATCACGAACTCGGGCCCGGTCTGCACCACTTTTTTCACGGTACAGCGATCGATGGAGCGCAAGATGCCCTGCCGATCCTTATCCGAAATATCCGCCGGCAACTCGACCTGAATCTTGAAAATCTGCTGGTAGCGGTTTTCCGGATCGACGATGTTGTTTTGCGAGAGGCGGATGTTCTCGGTGGGGATGTTGCGCGTGTCACAGTACAACTTCACGAAGTAGGCCGCACACAAGGCCGACGAAGCGAGAAAATAGTCGAACGGCCCTGGCGCCGAGCCATCGCCTTTGTAGCGAATCGGCTGGTCGGCAATCACCGTGAAGTCGTCGAACTTGGCCTCGAGACGAAGCTTGTCGAGAAAATTGACCTTAATTTCCATGCGTGAATCCCAAAAATAGCGTGCAAAACGAATTGGCCGCCATTATCCGGGTTTCCCCGGCAGAAAACCGTCCTTCTCAGCAGTTCGTAGGCTGCTGATTTCTTCAATTGAACAGCTTGATTGCCCCGGGTAAAAAGGAGAGTATTCGCCCCCTTCAATTTCCTCTCGATCAGACATGGCTTTCAAGGACAGCACCTCGCAATTTGTGATCATGGATCTCGAATCGATTGATCCGGACCCAAGCCATGTTCGGCAAAACATCAATGAAGAAGCCTTGACCGGACTCAGCAGTGCGATTCAGAAGCTGGGCGTCATTCACCCCTTGCTTGTGCGTCCGTCAGACAATGGGCGCTATCAAATAGTGGTTGGCGAACGCCGTCGATTGGCTGCCCTTCAGGCAGGTGAAACCAAGGTTCCTGTTGTTATTCGTTCGGTAACCGATGAAGAGGCCCTGGAGATTCGTGTATTCGAGAACATCGGCCTCGGTGTCCGATCGGCCCTGGAACCTCGCGATATGGCCAATGCGATTCAAGCCATTTCCGAGCGCTTTTCCACCCAGGACGAGGCGGCTCAATATTTCGGCCGCTCGCCAGCCTGGCTGGCCCAGGCAACCGCGGCCGCGAACCTGTCCGCCAAAGTCACCGCCCTGCTCGACTCCGGAAAGATCACCAGCACCAGCGCGGCCGTGCAACTCGAAAAAATCGCCAAGAAAGACGAAGCCAAAGCCGAGGCCATTATCGAACAGATCGCACAGCTACCTGAAGGCGAGAAAGTCTCGAAAAAAGATGTCGATAACGCCGTATCGGACGAAGGTAGCCAAATCAAGCGCAAGGCAGAGGCCCCCGAACCTGATTTGGCGGAACCCGAGGAAAAGCCCGTCGATCAAACCGACGCCATGGGCCGAAAGCCGGCTGACGCAAAACCAAGCGCTATCGCCCATGCTCCGCCTCCTGCAGTCGTTTCCTCGCGCATCAGCCCCAGCAAAGTGAAATTGGTCGCTAATCTCCTGGGGCTGAGCGAAGAGGATGAGGATGCCTTGCTGGCGAAACTCATCGATGAGTTTCTGGTGTTGAAGGGCCAGCTTTAAACATCGGGAGTGATGTGGTGGCGGCTTTTTCCGGAAGCTGCCAAGCACTCCCCGCGCCGCCTGCTAACATCCTGCCATGAGCCTCTACCAGGACCTTGCCCAGCAGACCGCCAAGCTGATCGAAAACGGCGTACTGCGCACGGGTGATCGACTACCGTCGATTCGTCAGGCCTGCCGTAGCAATGACGTCAGCCCGATCACCGTGACCCAGGCCTATCAGGTTCTGGAAAGTCGCGGGCTGATCGAAGCGCGGCCAAAGTCCGGCTATTTCGTTCGCGGCCGACTGGCCCGGAGCCTGCCTGAACCGACCCCGACCCGACCACTCGGTGAATCGACCACGCTGGCGGTCAGCGACTTCATCTTCCAGATTCTCGACAGCGTTCGGGACCCCGGCATCGTGCCGCTCGGATCAAGCTTTCCGAGCCCCCATCTATTTCCATTGGACCGGCTGGGGCGCTTTCTCGCCACGGCGGCACGGCAGTTCGACCCGCTATCGACCGTCACCGATTTGCCGCCGGGCAATGCCGAACTACGCCGACAGATCGCCCTCCGCTACCTGAACCAGGGTGCGCTTGTCTCTCCCAATGAAATCATCGTGACCTCGGGCGCCATGGAAGGCCTGAATCTCTGCCTGCAAGCAGTGACTCGGCCGGGCGACCTGATCGCCGTCGAATCGCCGACTTTCTATGCCGGACTCCAGGCCAGCGAACGGCTCGGCTTGCGGGTTATCGAGATTCCGACGCATCCGCGCCTGGGGGTCGATCTCGATGCGCTCGATGCCGCATTGAGCCGCCACCCGATCAAAGCCTGCCTGTTCATGCTCAATTTTGCCAACCCGACCGGCAGTTGCGTCCCTGACGAGCACCGACAAGCATTGCTTGCGATACTGCGGCGCCACGAGGTGCCGCTGATCGAGGACGACGTCTATGCCGAGTTGCATTTCGGCCCACCGCCGCTATGCAGCAAAGCGGCTGACAGCAGTGGCCTGGTCATGCACGTTTCATCCTTCGCCAAATGCCTGGCTCCTGGCTATCGCCTCGGCTGGGTTGCCGCCGGCCGCTACGCCGAGGCAATTCGCCGGCAGAAGCTCGCCACCAGCCTTGGCACAGCGGTACCGATCCAGATTGCCGTCGCGGAATACCTGAAATATGGCGCTTACGACAAGCATTTGCGCCGCCTGCGCCAGTCCCTGGAGGCCCAGCTGACTTCGCTGATCAACGCCGTCGAAATACATTTCCCCCCAGGCACGCGCTTGGCACGCCCAAGCGGCGGCTATTTTCTCTGGCTCGAACTCCCGGCGGGCGTCGATAGCCTGCGCCTGCATCAGGATGCCCTCGCCCGTGGCATCAGCATCGCGCCGGGACCGATTTTTTCCGCCCAGCGCGAGTTCGGGCATTACCTGCGACTCAATTTCGGCCATCCGGATACGCCGGTTCAACAAGCTGCCCTGGCGACACTCGGGCAACTGATCAAGGCGCAATGCTAGCTGCCTCATCTGTACCTATCGACAATCGAACAGACTGAATCTGTTCCCATCACCTGAGCTTTGATTTACTGCACTTCGTTGCTGCCGGCGCAATTTCCGGCAGCCGTTTCGATAACGCAGCAAAGCCAGGAAAAATTGATGGACAGGCCAGTCAGCAAGCTTCGCGAAGCGAAGCTGGAGTTCTACCGGAAACAGGGAAAAATCCACGCCAAGGCCGTGGATGGTCGCTACAACCGCCTGCGTTGGGCCATGGTCTGGCTTACCCAGATCATTTTCTACGGTGCCTGCTGGCTGCCCTGGGATAACCAAGGGCTGATCCGGCAAGCGGTGCTGCTCGATATCGCCCACGAGAAGCTCTATCTGTTCGGGCTGGTTCTTTGGCCACAAGATGCCCTGCTCCTCGCCATCGCGCTGATCGTCGCCGCCACCGCCTTGTTCCTGGTCACCGCGCTGGCCGGGCGGCTATTCTGCGGCTTCGCCTGCCCGCAGACGGTCTATACGATGATCTTCACCTGGATCGAGGCCCGCGTCGAAGGTGATCACCTTGCCCGCCTGAAGCTCGACCAGCGCCCGTTCGATGCCGACAAGCTCGGCCGCAAGCTGCTCAAGCACGGGCTATGGCTGCTGGTCGTCGCCTGGACGGCCATCACCTTCGTCGGTTACTTCACCCCCATCCGCGAATTGCTGCCCACCCTGCCGCAGTGGCATGTCGGCCCCTGGGAGGGCTTCTGGCTCATTTTCTACGCCACCTTCACCTACGTTCAGGCCGGCCTGGCGCGCGAGGCGGTCTGTCAGCACATGTGCCCCTACGCCCGCTTCCAGAGTGTGATGTTCGACCCGGCGACGAAAAGCGTCAGCTACGACCGCACCCGCGGTGAACCGCGCAACAGCCGCCGCCGGACGGAGCAATCCGGCGACTGTATCGATTGCGGTATCTGCGTCGAAGTCTGCCCAACCGGCATCGACATTCGCGACGGGCTGCAATACGCCTGCATCAACTGCGGCCTGTGCATCGACGGCTGCGATGAGGTGATGCGCAAGCTCGACACACCGACCGGCCTGATCCGCTTCGCACCGGCCGAAGCCGCCAACGCCCCGCAAGCGCGCCCGCGCCTCGCCATCTACCTTGGCATTCTGGCGATCTGCATGACGCTGGGCGGCTGGAACCTGGCCCAGCGCCCGCTGGTGATGGCCGACATCCTGCGCGACCGTGGCGCCCTCTCCCGCGAAACGCCGGATGGCCGCATCGAAAACAGCTACACGCTGAAACTCATGAATCTGGCCGAAGCGCCCCGCGAGTTTGCGCTCGAAGTCACCGGCGCCGAAGGCTTGTCCATCGTCGGCCCCCGGGTATTCCGAGTCGAGGCAGGCAGCATCCTCGCCCTGCCGCTCACCCTTGCCGCACCAGCGGAAAGCCGCCGGCGAGGCGTGTTCCCGATCAGCCTCAGCGTCGTCGACACCCGCCATCCGGAAAACCGGACACACGAACAGACGCGCTTCATCCTGCCATGAAAACCAACCCGCTCGATCCGGCATGCCCCGTCTGGCGCGCCGACGACGGCACGCCCCTCGCCTGTCACGAGAAAATCAAGGTGATGAACGAGAACTTTCGCGAACTGCGGCAGAGTGCGCTGGACAGCCTCGAAGATGCCCTGCTGATGGGCGGCAGCGATGCACAGTGGCGAAGGGAACTGCACGTCATGATCGACGCACTGGCCAGCGATTTTGTTGCCTGAACCGGCCCTCAGCCCGCTGCCGACCGCACCGCCGCGTGCCTTGGGCAGCCCGTCAGATGGTCGTTCACCATCCCCGCCGCCTGCATGAAGGCATAACAGATGGTCGAACCGACGAACTTGAAGCCGGCCTTAGCCAGCGCCTTGCTCATCGCATCGGAACGGGCGGTTTTGGCCGGCACCTCGGCCATGTTCTGCCAGTGGTTCTGAATCGGCTTGCCGTCGACGAACTGCCACAGAAAATCGCTGAACGACTCGCCGCGCTCGCTCAGCGCCAAGTAGGCACGGGCATTCTGGATGGTCGCGGCAACCTTGGCCCGGTTGCGCACGATGCCCGCGTCGGCCAGAAGGGCCGCCACCTTGTCGTCGCCGTAACGGGCAATAATCGTCGGATCAAAGCCATCGAAGGCGCGCCGGTAGTTTTCCCGCTTCTTGAGAATGGTCGACCAAGACAGGCCTGCCTGCGCCCCCTCGAGGATCAGCAATTCGAAAAGTGCCCGGTCGTCGCGCAGCGGCACGCCCCACTCCTCGTCGTGATACTTTCGATAAAGGTCGAAACCCAGGCACCACGGACACGCTTCCATCATCTTCATCCCACGCGCAAAAGGGCCAGTGTAGCGCCGGAAAGGGGGTTCCCTGAATGAAAAGGGGCTGCCCCCGTTTCGGGAGCAGCCCCCGCCGTCACTGACGGCTACCCCCACTCAACTCATGTAATTGCCGCCGTTACAGGCGAAATTGGCGCCCGTGGTGAAACCGGACTCGGCGGAAGCCAGCCAGCCGACGATGGAAGCGATCTCGCTCGGCTCGCCCAGTCGCTTGACCGGAATCGTCGCCACGATCTTTTCCAGCACATCCTCGCGGATGGCACGCACCATGTCGGTCCCGACATAGCCGGGCGACACCGTATTGACCGTGACGCCCTTGCTCGCGACTTCCTGGGCCAGCGCCATGGTGAAGCCGTGCATGCCGGCCTTGGCGGTCGAATAGTTGGTCTGCCCGAACTGCCCGCGCTGGCCGTTCATCGACGAAATATTGATGATGCGGCCCCAGCCCTGGTCCATCATGCTGTCGACCACCTGCTTGGTGACGAAGAACAGCGAATTCAGGTTGGTATCGATGACGGCCATCCAGTCCTCGACGCTCATCTTGCGGAAAACGCCGTCCTTGGTGATGCCGGCATTATTCACCAGCACGCTGATCGGGCCGACTTCGGCCTTGATCTTGTCGAATGCCGCCTTGGTGCTGTCCCAGTCCGAAACATTGCCCTCGGAGGCAATGAAGCTGAAGCCCAGTTCCTTCTGCTCGGCCAGCCAGCGATCCTTGCGCGGCGAGTTGGGGCCGCAACCGGCCACCACGGTGAAGCCATCCTTGGCAAGACGCTGACAGATCGAGGTACCGATGCCGCCCATGCCCCCGGTTACGTACGCTACTTTTTGAGTCATCCTTCATCCTTTCGTGTAATTATGAATTACGCTTCGGATTGTACGATAACTTGCATAATTCGTAACCTCAAAGATGTGACGTCTACGCCTCTACCCCATTCTGCGATTTCAAGGCTGCCTTGATCGTCTCCTCCCCGACATCGGGACAGACCTTCTCGATGAAGGCATGGGCATAGCTGCGCAGGTAGGTCCCGCGGCGAACCGCGATCCGCGTGGTATTCGACGGAAACAGATCGGGCACCGGTATTAGCTCCAGGCAGCGATCTTGCTCCTGGTCGTAGGCGACCGATGCGACGACACCAACGCCGAGGCCAAGGCCGACGTAGGTCTTGATTACGTCGGCGTCGATCGCCGAAAGCACGATATCGGGCACGATGCCGGCCTCGGCAAACGCCTTGTCGACATGCGCCCGTCCGGTGAAGCCCTCGTGGTAAGTGATGATCGGGTATTCGGCCAGGGTTTCCAGCGAGATCCGCTCGACTGCCAGCAGCGGGTGCCCCTGCGGCACGATGATCGCGTGATGCCAGGAGTAGAACGGAAAGGACACCAGTTCCGGCACGTTTTCCAGTGCCTCGGTGGCGATCCCGACGTCGGCCTGGCCGGTTTCGACCAGCTCGGCGATCTCGCGCGGGCTGCCCTGGAGCAGCGTCAGGTGCACCTTGGGGTAATCGGCCTTGAACCACTGGATGATTTTCGGCAGCGCGTAACGGGCCTGCGTGTGGGTCGTGGCTACGACGAAATGCCCGGTCTCGCGGCTGGCGAACTGGTCGGCGATACGGCGCAGGTTCTGGGTGTCGAGCAGGATGCGCTCGACGACGCCGACCAGCTCCTTGCCTGGCTCGGTCAGGCCGAGCAGGCGCTTGCCGCGGCGCACGAAGATCTCGATGCCGAGTTCGTCCTCGAGATCCTTGATGTGCTTGCTGACGCCGGGTTGCGAGGTATAGAGCGCATTCGCCACCTCGGTCAGGTTGAAGTCCTGGCGGACTGTTTCACGGATGATTCTGAGTTGCTGGAAATTCATGTTTTTCTCCCTTGACCGTCGCCTCAGGCGGCCAGTCGTTCGTTATCGTTCTGAAAGACGCGGATGTTCCGCGGCCGTAGCGACACCTCGTCGCCCTCGCGCAGGCCGAGCACACTCAGCGTGTCGCGCAGGATGGCCACTTCGAGCAATTCGCCGTCCGGCCGCAGCAGCTCGACCTGGGCCAGCGGACCGATGGCGATGACGCGCAGGATCTTGCCCGGCAGCCCGCTGCCCGGCGCATTGGCCGGCAACACGTCGAATTCGTGCGGCCGGACGAAGCCGACCGCCTTCTCGGTTGCCAGCTGCCCTGCCCCGACGGCCAGCGCGTGCTCGCCGACGTGCAGATGCCCATCCTCGACCCGGCCGTGGAACAGGTTGACCGAACCGAGGAAGCTGGCGACGAAAGGCGTCGCCGGATGGTCATAAACCTGGTCCGGCGAGCCGATCTGCTCCACCCCGCCCTTGTTCATGACGACGATGCGGTCCGACACTTCCAAGGCCTCTTCCTGGTCGTGGGTGACGAAAACGCTGGTGACGTGGATTTCGTCATGCAGTTGCCGCAGCCACCGGCGCAGTTCCTTGCGCACCTTGGCATCAAGCGCGCCGAAGGGCTCGTCGAGCAGCAGCACCTTGGGCTCGACGGCCAGCGCCCGGGCCAGGGCAATACGCTGGCGCTGCCCGCCGGACAACTGCGAGGGGTAGCGGTCGGCCAGCCAGCCGAGCTGGACGAGGTCGAGCAGGCGGGTGACGCGCTTCCGGATTTCGTTCTCGCTTGGGCGGAACTTGCGCGGCTTGACGCGCAGGCCGAAGGCAACGTTCTCGAACACTGTCATATGGCGGAACAGCGCGTAGTGCTGGAAGACGAAACCGACGTTGCGGTCGCGCACATGGCGATCCGAGGCGTCGTCGCCTTCGAGCAGGATGCGCCCGGCATCGGCCGATTCGAGACCGGCAATGATGCGCAGCAGGGTCGTCTTGCCGCAGCCCGAGGGGCCGAGCAGTGCCACCAGTTCGCCCGAGGGGATGTCGATCGAGACATCGTCGAGCGCGTGGAAGGCACCGAAATGCTTGCTGATGTTGCGGATGGCGATGCTCATGAGGCGTTCTCCAGGGCGAGGGATTCGGTTTGTTGTTTGCGGGTCTGGCGCTCGACCAGCGTCTTCAGGCCAAGGGTGACGATGGCGAGCAGTGCGAGCAGCGAGGCGACGGCAAAGGCAGCCGCGTAGTTGTATTCGTTGTAGAGAATCTCGACGTGCAGCGGCATCGTGTTGGTCATGCCGCGGATGTGGCCGGACACCACCGACACGGCACCGAACTCGCCCATGGCGCGGGCGTTGCAGAGAATCACGCCATAAAGCAGGCCCCACTTGATGTTGGGCAGCGTCGTGTGCCAGAAAACCTGCCAGCCGCTGGCGCCGAGGACGACGGCCGCCTCTTCCTCCTCTGAACCCTGGGCTTCCATGAGCGGAATCAGTTCGCGGGCGACGAAGGGAAAGGTCACGAAAACGGTGGCCAGCACGATGCCCGGCACGGCAAAGAGAATCTTGATGTCGTGCGCCGCGAACCATTCGCCGAACCAGCCCTGGGCGCCGAACAGCAGCACATAGATGAGACCGGAAATGACCGGCGACACCGAGAACGGCAGATCGATCAGCGTGATCAGCAGGCGCTTGCCGGGAAACTCGAACTTTGCGATCGACCAAGCCGCGGCGACCCCGAACACGAGATTGAGCGGTACGGCGATCGCTGCCGTGAGCAGGGTGAGGCGGATGGCGGCCAGGGCGTCCTGGCTCGACAGCGCCGCGAGGTAGGTTCCCCAGCCCTTGCGGAAAGCCTCGATGAAGACGGCAAACAGCGGAAAGAGCAGGAAGACGGTGAAGAACGTCAAGGCAATGCCGATCAGCAGCACCTTGACCCAGGCCGGTTCGCGCGTGGTAGGCGTTTCATGGCGCTCCAGCGCGCCGGGTTGCAGGGCAATCGTGGCCGACATCTCAGGCTCCCTTCGAATAGCGGTTCTGCATCCATCCCTGCAGGGCGTTGATGACGAGCAGGAGGATGAAGGAGAAGATCAGCATCACCGAGGCGACCGCGGTGGCGCCGGCATAGTCGTACTGTTCCAGCTTGGTGATGATCATCAGCGGCGTGATCTCGGACACCATCGGTACGTTGCCGGCGATGAAGATGACCGAACCGTATTCGCCGACGGCGCGGGCGAAGGCCATCGCGAAGCCGGTCAGCAGCGCCGGCGTGACATGGGGCAGGATGACCTTGACGAAGGTCTGCCAGCGCGAGGCGCCGAGTCCGGCCGCCGCTTCCTCGACCTCCTTTTCCAGGTCGGCGAGCACCGGTTGCACGGTACGCACGACGAACGGCAGGCCGATGAAGACCAGGGCGAGCAGGACGCCGTTCGGGTTGTAGGCAACCTCGATGCCATGCGGCTTGAGCAGGCTGCCGATCGGCCCGTTCTCGGCGTAGATGGTGGCCAGGGCGATGCCGGCAACGGCCGTGGGCAGCGCAAACGGCAGGTCGACCAGGGCGTCGACCAGGCCCTTGCCGGGGAAACGGTAGCGCACCAGAACCCAGGCGAAGATCAGCCCGAAAACGACATTGATCGCCGCCGCCAGCAGCGAGGCACCGAAACTCAGCTCGTAGGAGGCAACGACGCGCGGATTGCTCGCCGCCGCCCAGAAGGCCTCCCAGCCCATGCCGATCGTCTTGGCGCCGACCGCGCTGAGCGGAATCAGCACGATCACCGAGAGGTAAAAAATCGTGTAGCCCAGTGACAGGCCGAAACCCGGTAGCGGACTGAAGCGCTTGCGTATTGCCATGATGCCTTCCCCTTTATGCTGCGATGCAGCAGTTACCGGGAAGTGTAAAAAGTCATGTTTATAAGTAGAAATACTAAATTCGGAAATAAAAATTCATTTTTTGAATAAGAAAGGGCGGGGCCGCTGGAGCGCCCCGCCCTTTCGCCGGCCGGAATGGCTCAGCGCTTGCCGCTCGGCACGTAGATCTGGTCGAAGACGCCCCCATCCGAGAAGTGAACCTTCTGGGCGTTGCGCCAGCCGCCAAAGGACTTATCGATGGTTACGAGCTTCGTCTTGACGAACTGCTTGGCGTACTTGGCGCCGATCTTGGCGTCCTGCGGCCGGTAGAAATGCCGGGCGGCGATTTCCTGTGCTTCCGGCGAGTAGAGATAGTCCAGGTAGGCCTGCGCCACCTTGCGGGTGCCGCGCTTGTCGACAGTCTTGTCGACCACGGTGATCGGCGGCTCGGCCAGAATGGAGAGCGACGGCGTCACGATCTCGAACTTATCGCCGAGTTCCTTGAGCGACAGGTAGGCTTCGTTTTCCCAGGCGAGCAGCACGTCGCCGATGCCGCGTTCGACAAAGGTCGTCGTCGAGCCCCGGGCACCGGAATCGAGTACCTTGACGTTCTTGAAGATCTGGCCGACGAACTCCTTGGCCTTCGCTTCATTGCCGCCCGGCTGTTCGAGCGCATAGGCCCACGCCGCCAGGTAGTTCCAGCGGGCGCCGCCCGAGGTCTTGGGGTTCGGCGTGATGATCGAAACATCCGGCTTGACCAGGTCGTTCCAGTCCTTAATGCCCTTCGGGTTGCCCTTGCGCACCAGGAAGACGATGGTCGAGGTATAGGGCGAGGCATTGTTCGGCAGGCGCTTCTGCCAGTCCTGCGGGATCAGGCCCTTGTCGGCGATCGCGTCAATGTCGTAAGCCAGGGCCAGGGTGGCGACGTCGGCCTCGAGGCCGTCGATGATGCCGCGCGCCTGCTTGCCGGAACCGCCGTGCGACTGGTTGATCGTGACGTTGTCGCCGGTTTTCGCCTTCCAGTATTTCGCGAAGGCCGCGTTGTAGTCCTGGTACAGCTCGCGGGTCGGGTCGTAGGAGACGTTGAGCAGGGAAATATCCGCCGCCAGCGCGTTGCCGGCAAGGACGGTGGCGGCCAGAAGGCCGGAAACGAGGGCTTTGAGCTTCATGGTTACTCCGCTAGTTCGAGTTGAGGTGAAGCGGAGTCTAGGGAGGGCCTCCCGGCCTCGAAACGAATGATTTTTTATTTGCTTATAGGTCGGCCAGGCAATAAGTCATGAACTCAAGGCACCACCATCCTCAGGTGTATCGCCGTTCCCGAGGACGACATAACCGTGGGTGCGCAGTAGGCGGACCGCCATTTCGATGTTGCGGCGGTTCCTGCTCCTGATCGTCGGTGCCGCTTCGTGCGGATCGGGCGCCTTCAGATCATATCCGTAGCGCCTTAGCCAGGCCGTGATCGCGGCCAGTCCCTTGTTGCCGATCCCCTCGGCTTGTTGCACGCGGCGAAAGCCCAGGGCGGCAACTTCCTCCGGCGTGAACTCCGGGCGGTCGAAAATCTTGCGCAAGGCATTTCTTTGCAGGGTCGGTAGCTGATTCACCACGCTACCCGCCCTGCCCTGGGCGGATTGCCCAGCCGGCCTGGTCGCGCGGTCGCGCCGGGCACAATCGGTCATGTCGTCGGTCATCGAGGCATCCTGAATCCATGGATTCGTATCTGGATGCGGAAGATAAGAGATGCCAATGGCACGGCGAAACGAAGTTTTTCTGCTATCGATATGCCGAATCCCGGGCGGCGTAATCGCAAAACCGCATATACCCGTACCCGCTATCGATATGCATATAAATTCGTTGGCGATCTATCGGAAAACCCCAGAATGCCCACCAGCAGGGGGTTCCGGGATGGAGCTCCCGAGTTCCCCCATCCTTGCATGCTCAGGAGTTCCCATGAAAAAGCTCATTCCGCTCATCGGACTGCTCGCCGCGACCGGCGCAGCGGTAGCGGAGCCGGCATCGCCCTATCCCTATTTCGTCGGCAACTGCTTCAACTGCCATGGCACTGAAGGCCGCAGCAATTCGGCCATTCCGGCCATCGCCGGGCGCGACAAGGCCTATCTCGAAAACACCCTGAAGGCCTTCAAGGCCGGCAGCAAGCCGGCGACGATCATGCATCAACTGGCCAAGGGCTATACCGACGAGGAAATCGCGGTGCTGGCCGATTACTTTTCGCGGCAGAAATAAGAGGAAGGAAAGCAGATCATGACCCGATTCAACTCCGACCGCCGCCGCCTGCTCCAGGCCCTGGGCGCCACGGCCACGCTGGCCGGTGCCGCTGCACTGCCCGGTGGCGCCTTCGCAGCGCCGGCCAGACAGAAGAAACTCGGCCGCGTCGTCGTCATCGGCGCCGGCTTCGGCGGTGCGACTGCCGCCAAGTATTTGCGCAAGTGGAGCAACGTCGCCATCGAGGTGGTGCTCATCGAGCGCAACAAGGCGTTCATCTCCTGCCCGACCTCCAACGAAGTGCTGTCCGGCAACCGCGAATACGCCTCCATCGCGCACAGCTACGACGGGCTGAAGAAAAACTGGGGCATCAAGGTCGTGCATGCCGAAGTGACGGCCGTCGATGTCGACAAGCGCAAAGTGAAGACCGACAAGGCCGGCGAATTTGCCTACGACCGCCTGGTTGTCTCACCGGGCGTCGATTTCCGCTTCGGCGACGTTGCCGGCTATGACGACAAGGCGCAGGAAAAGATCCTGCACGCTTGGAAAGCCGGGCCGCAGACCCTGGCCCTGCGCCAGCAACTGCTCGACCTGCCGGATGGTGGCGTCTATATCCAGACCATCCCGAAGGCCCCCTACCGCTGCCCGCCCGGCCCCTACGAGCGGGTCAGCCAGATCGCCCACTACTTCAAGACGCAAAAGCCCAGTTCGAAGATCATCGTGCTCGATGCCAACGAGCAGATCATCTCCAAGGGCAAACTGTTCAAGGGTGTCTGGGACAGCGACTACGCCGGCCTGATCGACTACCGGCCGAACTGGAACGTCACCGAGATCAACGCCGACACCCATATCGTGACCAGCGAAATCGGCGACCGCGAGCGCGGCGACATCATCAACCTGGTCCCGCCGCAAACGGCCGGCAAGATCGCCCACGACATCGGCGCGGTCAACGCCAACAACCGCTGGGTGAATATCGACTGGATCACGCTCGAATCGACAGCTGTGAAAAACGTGCATGTGCTGGGCGACGCCACCCTCTCCGCACCGCTCATGCCGAAATCGGGCCACATGGCCAACCAGCACGGCAAGGCGGCCGCCGCGGCGATCATCGAGATTCTCTCGGGCCGTGACCCCGTCCCGACGCTGATGGCCAACACCTGCTACTCGCTGGTTGACGACCGCCGGGCGATCCACGTCGATTCCGTGCATCGCTACGATCCGGAAAAAAAGGCGCCGATCGTCGTGCCCGGCTCGGGCGGCGTATCGGCCGCTCCCTCGGTCGAAGAGGGCCTGTTCACCCGGGACTGGGCCAGGAATATCTGGTCCGACACCCTGGCTTGATAGATTACGACACGGGGCACGGCCCAGACGGGCCGCCCCGTTTTTATGGAGTCACCATGGCAAGCACCCTGATCGTTCCCGGACTGCGCAATAGCGGCCCCGCCCACTGGCAAACCTGGTTCGAACGCCAATTGCCCGACACCCGGCGGGTCGAGCAAGCCGACTGGGAAATCACCTGCCTGTCGGACTGGGCAGCCCGCGTTCGCGAGGAAATCGACGCCATCGGCGACAAGGTATGGATCGTCGCTCACAGCTTCGGCTGCCTGGCCAGCGTCACGGCCGGATTCGTCCGCCCGGAGAGCATTCTCGGCGCCCTTCTCGTCGCCCCGGCCGATCCCGAGCGCTTCGCCGAACCGACGGTCCTGCTCGAGGAAAAATTGTCGTTCCCGAGCATGGTGGTCGCCAGCAGCAACGATCCCTGGGTGCGGAGCAGCGTCGCCGAATACTGGGCCGGACAATGGGGGAGCGACTACCTGAACATCGGCCAGGCCGGGCATATCAACGTCGATTCGGGACATGGCCCGTGGCCGGCGGGCCTCGCCCTGTTCGAGCGGCTGCGCGCCCAAGCTAGTCAATAGATTCGCCTCTAGGTGCAGAGGACAAGAAATGCGAATGACCATTTAGAGCAATGATATTCTGATAACGATGTGCAAAAATACACCGATACATCAGAAATGTTCTTCAACGAAACGATTTGTAAATTTTTATTCGCATCGGTTCAGGAGCTCTTTATGACACGTTTGATTGCCTTTTATCTCCCCCAATATCATCCGATCCCAGAGAATGATGAGTGGTGGGGTAAAGGTTTCACCGAATGGAGAAATGTCGCGAAAGCAAAACCGCTTTTCCCTGGCCATTATCAACCTCACTTACCTGCCGATTTCGGCTATTACGACCTTCGGGTTCCCGAAACCAGAGCCGAGCAGGCCATTATGGCGAGGGAATACGGCATAGAGGCGTTCTGCTACTACCATTACTGGTTTACCGGGAGAAGGGTACTCGAAAGACCATTCAACGACATACTGCAATCAGGTGAACCAGATTTTCCTTTCTGTCTGTGCTGGGCAAACGAAAACTGGACCCGCACCTGGAACGGGAGTGACAAACATATCCTGCTCGAACAAAAGTACAGCCATGAGGATGACCTTAATCACATAAAAAGCCTGGTCCCGGCATTGAGGGATCAACGTTACTTCAGAATTAACGGCAAACCCCTTCTTCTGATTTATCGAACAGAAGTACTCCCCGACCCGGCCAAGACCGCAGAGATTTGGCGCACTGAAGCGCACAAATCCGGATTGGGGGATTTGTACCTAGTCAGGGTGGAGAGTTTCAAAAGCGGTATCGACCCTCAAAGCATCGGCTTTGATGCGGCACTTGAATTTGCACCGGACTGGCGGAACATGGGGGCGTTCAAGAACCGAAGTCGTTGGCAGGAGCGTCTGGCAAATTTTGGGATGATCCCAAAAGTATATTTTGAGCAGATGATTGTCGAATACCCCGATTTGGTTTCGAAAATGCTTGCCAAACCGGACGCTCCTTATCCTCGCTTCCATTGCGTCACACCAGGATTCGACAATAGCGCAAGACGAAAAACGGAAGCAGCGATATTTATTAATTCGACACCCGAATTTTATGAAAATTGGTTAAAAAACATATTAATAAGAACATCCTCAAAATTCGAGGGTGATGAAAGGATTGTT
The DNA here is from genome assembly GCA_016791065.1 of Dechloromonas sp. Lineage (GTDB taxonomy): Bacteria > Pseudomonadota > Gammaproteobacteria > Burkholderiales > Rhodocyclaceae > Azonexus. The sequence goes on from JAEUOD010000138.1 coordinate 21,892, forward strand.
TTCATAAATGCTTGGAACGAATGGGGCGAAGGAAATCATCTGGAACCGGATATGAAATGGGGCAGGGCTTATCTGGAAGCAACACGTCGCTCACTTGGATAAGGAGACAAGTATCTTGACCAACAAGTGTCTGGTTTGGAGAGGCAAAATAAGTGATCACGCATTGACATTTGATAAGAGGCGCCCTCATGCGTATACCGGGCAGGCACTATGCTCGCCCCATTCGAGCAATAGATCAAAATATAATAAGCATTGAAGAATTCATTCTTTTTGATTGTTAATTGAACGCTTAGACTGCGCGCATCAATTTTCCGTACAGGAAGCGAACCGATGCGCAAACTTGGCCTCATCTCCGCACTGACCCTGGCACTTGCCGCAGGCAACGCCCTTGCCCAAACCACGCTGCTCAACGTCTCCTACGACCCGACGCGCGAACTGTACAAGGACGTCAATGCCGCCTTCAACAAGCACTGGCAGGCCAAGACCGGGCAAACGGTCAATATCCGGCAGTCGCACGGAGGCTCAGGCAAGCAGGCGCGTTCGGTCGCCGATGGACTGGAAGCCGACGTCGTCACCTTGGCGCTGGGCTCGGACCTCGACGCCCTGGCCGAACGCAAGCTGATCCCGCCCGACTGGCAGAAGCGCTTTCCGCACAATTCGGCCCCCTATACCTCGACCATCGTCTTCCTGGTGCGCAAGGGCAACCCCAAGGCAATCAAGGACTGGGGCGATTTGGCCAAACCGGGCATCGGCGTCATCACGCCCAACCCGAAGACCTCCGGCGGCGCCCGCTGGAATTACCTGGCGGCCTGGGCCTGGGCGCTCAAGCAGCCGGGTGGCAACGAACCGAAGGCGCGCGAGCTGGTTGCGGCGATCTACAAGAACGTTCCAGTGCTCGATTCCGGTGCCCGCGGTTCGACCACCACCTTCGTCGAGCGCGGTCTCGGCGACGTACTGATCGCCTGGGAGAACGAGGCCCAACTCGCGGTCAATGAAATCGGCAAGGACAAGTTCGATATCGTCGCGCCCAGCCTCTCCATCCTCGCCGAGCCGCCGGTCGCCGTGGTGGACAAGGTGGTCGAAAAGCGCGGCACACGGCTGACCGCCCAGGCCTACCTGGATTACCTGTATTCGGAAGAAGGCCAGAACATCGCGGCCAAGCATTACTACCGGCCGCGCGATGCCAAGGTGGCCGCGAAATACGCCGCGCAGTTTCCGAAGATCAAGCTGGTCACCATCGACGACACCTTCGGCGGCTGGGGCAAGGCGCAGAAGCAGCATTTCGCCGATGGCGGCAGCTTCGATCAGATCTACACGAGGAAATGAACATGTCCCTGCGCTGGAGCGAAACGGATATCGACTGGACCGCCCTCTGCTGCAAGGCGATCGCCCATCCCCTGCGACTGGGCATTCTCTGCCTGCTCGCTCAGGGCGAGCGCTCGGTCGGGGAAATCGCCGACGAAGTGGGAAGCACCCAGCCCAACATCTCGCAGCATCTGAACCAGCTCCACAATCAGCACCTGCTCAAGTCGCGCAAGGATGCCAACCGCGTCTATTACGCGATTGCCGACCCGCGTCTGGAAAAAATCATCGAGATGCTGCGGGAAATCTACTGCTCCTGAGGCGTTCGCCCGAAAATTGGGCAGAGCGTCTCTTTCCAATTAAAAACAAGGAATTGAAGGAACAGCCCAGCGGCAATTCCCAGGCTTATCCACAGGAAATGGGGATATCCCGTTTATCGCCGGGATTCCCGACGCCGGGCCCATCAACCTCCTCTCGCCCTTTCCTTAACTGGCAATGGGCGCATTCGCCGCCACCGGCGAGCAGAACCACAGCTTGTTGCCTTCGCTGTCGAGAAAACTGCCGACGTAGAAATCGCCGTAGGGCTGTACTTCGTTGGCGATCTCGATGCCGCGCGCGCGCAGCGCGGCTTCGGTGCTTGGCGCGTGCTCGGTGGCCAGTGTCACGCGCGGATTGGGCATCCCGGTGGGGGCGGCCCAGTCCGGCTTGAGCATCAGGATGACCCGGTCCAGCCACCAGCCGACTTGCTCACTGCCCTCGAACGCTGGTTCGAGCCCGAGTTTCTCGGCGTAGAAGCGGTTGGCGCGGGCAAGATCGTTGACCGCAAGCGCGACGACTTTGACGCGCAGGATACCCAGGGGCGGCAGTTTTTCGCTCATGATGCGTCTCCTCGCTGCGGGGCAGCCGGCCCGCCCCGATCGCTTGGCGGATGGGGCTCGGGGTCGATTTCCCCGGCCGGTGGACATCGCGGCGGCGAGGAGATTCCCGCCCGTGATGCGGTACCAGCGCAACTCAGGTCGCCAGCACAACCTCGTTCGACTTGAAGGTGGCCAGTACCTCGGCCCCGACTTCCAGCGGCTGCTCGCTCAGCGAACGGGTGAGCACGGTCGAACTGACGATGCCGCTCGCCGTCCGGATCAGGACTTCGGAGAGCACGCTGTCGACCAGGATGTCCTCGACCCGGCCACGGATCTGGTTGCGGTTGTTGATCGCCTCGACCGTCATCAGGCGTTTGAGCACCCGGCTTTCGAGACGGGCGAACTCCGGCTC
>JAEUOD010000142.1 GCA_016791065.1 Dechloromonas sp.
ATGGCCTGGACTTCGTCCTGGCGATGCACGATTTCGGCACTCCGCCCCCGACGATGCCAGCGGTAGGCGCCGATCAGCAGGGCGCCGGTCACCAGGCCGGCGAAGTGGGCCATGTAGTTGACGTGGCCGTCGCGATCGAAAGCGAATTTCTGCAACAATTCATTGGCCAGCCAGAGCGGCAGGATGATGACGGCCGGCCAGCGGACCGTGCCCATGAAGAAGAACAGCCAGTAAAAAAAGTTGATCCGGCGCCAGCCGAAGAGTACGAGATAGGCGGCCATGACCGCCGAGATGGCGCCGGAAGCCCCGAGCGAGAGGCGATAGCCGGTCGCCGGCAGCAAAAGGTCGGGCAGGGCGGCGCCCAGGCCGCCGAGCAGGTAGAGTCCGAGGAAGCCGAGCGGGCCGAGTGCCGCCTCGACCGTATAGCCGACGACGAAGAGCACGGCGAGGTTGCCGGCCAGGTGCATGACGTCACCGTGCAGGAACATGTGGGTAAGCAGGCTCGCGGGCTTCGGTTCCTGGCCGTTCAGCGCGTAATTTTCGGTGATCAGCCGCGCGCGCAGCGTCTCGAAGCGTGTCCGGTCGGCTCGCCATTTGGCGAACTCCGGCTTGTCCGAGGTAATGACGCGGTCGCTGCGTAGGCGCTGCATGAAGTCGCGGTCGGCATCCATCGTCCGGAAGACGATTTCGGGTCGGCCGGCTGCCGGCTTCTCGCCGCGCAGCTTGAGATCGTCCTGATAGGCCTGGGCTTCGAGGCGGGCCAGGCCCGATTCCTGGTAGAAACGCCAGGTCTCGGCCGAACGCCGGGCGTCCTTGCCCTGGATGAGAAAGGCGATCAGGCAGAGCAGCATGATCGCCAGGGTTGCCACCGGTGGGCGGCTCCAGTCGGGACGGGCGGGAAGGGGAAGGATCAGCATGCGGGTCGGTCGGCGTCGGTTTCGTCGTCGATTATACGGTGGGCATGCTTGCAAATTGCTCGATTCGGATGATTCGAGCGAGAATGCGCATTCAAGTCGATATCCAAAAAAATCATGACAGAAAAATACAGGGTGGTCATTACCGGGAAAACGGTGACGGGCGTTCCGCTGGCGTGGCTGCGTGAGGCGGTGGCGCAAGCCTTCAAGGTCGAAGGCGCGCCGCTAGAACGCATGCTCAGCGGCCGTCCCCTGATCGTCCTGCGCAGCGGCCCGCTGGAGGCCGCCGAAAAACTGCATGCCCGCCTGCAGACGATTGGTCTGGAGGCGCGCATCGTTTCAGCTTCTGAGGTGGCGATCAAGACATCACCTTCGCCGGCGCCGGTTCGGGTGCCGCTGCCTGAAATTTCCGTTAACGCCGAGGCGGATGAACTGTTTTCCCTTGGCGCGCCGGGCAGCGCGGCGAGCCTCGTCCAGCCATCGGTTGAGGCGGCAAGCCCGCCGCTTGCGCCACCGCGACCCGAAGCGGCACCGGCGCCGGCTTTGGAACTCGCCATGGCCGAAGAGATTACCTGCCCGAAATGCGGCGAGGTCCAGCCCAAGCGCAACCTTTGCCGGAAATGCGGCCTCGACATGCCGCGCTACCGTGCGGCGCAGGAGGCAGCCGAACGGGACGCTTTCGAGGAGCGCGAAGCAAGGCTGGCCGAACACCGCGAAGCGCGAGCCCGCGGACGATCTGGCGACAGCGAGCGGCGGGCCGGTATTCTCGGCCTCGGGTTTGGCGGACGCCTGGGCCGTCTCGACTATCTGGCCGGGTCGCTGCTCAGTTCGGTGCTCTGGCTGCTCTTTGTGATGTTCGCGGTCAAGGCCGGCAAGCCGGGCATTGCCGGACTCGGGCTTTTCCTGATCACGGTCTACGGCTTCCGCTGCATCGCCCTGCGCCTGCACGACACCGGACGCAGCGGCTGGCTGGCGCTGATCCTCCTCGTACCCCTGCTCGGCATCCTGATGGCGCTGGCCCTGCTCATCATGCGGGGCGATGACGACGACAACGATTACGGGGTGGCACCGGCCGACGGGGGCGGGCGTCGGGCTTTGGTGGTGGTGCTGTCGTTTTTCGTCGTTTCCTGGATGTTCTATCGCGACATTACCCGGAACCCGGAAAGGGCGATGTTGTACGCAGAAGCAATGACCTTCGGCCAGGGCAGGAAAGCGCTCGCCGATGACGATGAGGCCGGGGAAGATTCGCCGGCCGGCGCCCGGCAACAGGTCCGCTACGCCAAGAGCAACGAGATCGACATCTATGTCATGGCCGGCTGCGGCGCTTGCGACCAGATGCAGGCTTGGCTCAGGGCCAAGGGCCTGCCTCACACCGTCCATGCGGTCGACCGCGATCCGCAGGCCGCCGAGCGCCTGCGGGCGATGACCGCCGGCGACGGCCAGGGGCGGATCATGCTGCCGGCACTCAAGATCAACGGCAAGTTGCTGCCGGGCAATCCCGACCTTGACCAGGTGCATAATCACCTGCGCCAGGAGTAGGGCGGGACCCTACTGCCCGCGCAGGAAGAGCTTGTCGAGCTGATCGATGCTCAGCTCGGTCCAGGTCGGACGGCCGTGGTTGCACTGGCCGGCGCGTTCGGTTTCTTCCATCTGACGGAGCAGGGCGTTCATTTCCGGCACGCTGAGCTGGCGGCGGGCGCGCACGGCGCCGTGGCAGGCCATGGTGGCGAGCAGTTCGTTGCGGCGGGCGGTGACCAGTTGGCTGAGGCCGTGTTCGCGCAGTTCTTCGATCAGCGAGCGGGCCAGTGCCGCCGGGTCGCCGGACTGGAGCAGGGCGGGCACGCTGCGCACGCCGAGCTGGTTGGGGCCGAGCGGGGCGATCTGGAAGCCGAGGTCGGCGAGGGCATCGCGATGCTCCTCGACGGCTGCTACGTCGAGCGGATCGGCCGAGAAAACTGCCGGGATAAGCAGGGCCTGGGTTGCGATCTGCCGGCTGTCGAGGGCGGCCTTGAGTTTCTCGTAGAGGATGCGCTCGTGCGCCGCATGCATGTCGACTAGCACCAGGCCGCGCGCGTTCTGGGCCAGGATGTAGATGCCGTGCAACTGGGCGAGGGCGTAGCCGAGCGGTGGACCTTCACGCTCGGTGCTGTCGGCGGGCTGGAACTGCGGGGCGGTGGCCGGGTTGGCTGTCGCGGGGGCGGCTTGAGCGATGCCGCCGGCGGCGCGCGCAAAGGCGAGATAGGCCGCGGCCGCCGGTTCGGCGACGCCAAGCGAGCCCTGATGGCGTAGCGGGGGCGGGTAATGGGCGGGAGCCGGCGGGGAGCTTGTTGTGCTGCCCGCCATGGCGGGTGTCCAGGAAGCGGCGGCCGGGATGGCTGCAGGCGCGGTGGCTAGGGTCGCCGACGCATTTTCCACCGGCGTCGCCAGCGTCCGCTGGATGGCGTGATAGACGAACTGGTGCATGCCGCGCGAATCGCGGAAGCGAACTTCGGTCTTGGCGGGATGCACATTGACGTCGACCAGTGCCGGATCGATGTTCACGAACAGACAGACAGCCGGCTGGCGGCTGCCGTGCAGCACGTCGCGGTAGGCTTCGCGCAGGGCGTGGGCGATCACCTTGTCGCGCACGAAGCGGCCGTTGACGAAGACGTACTGGCCATCCTTGGCGTCGGTGGCGCGGGTCGGGTCGATGGCGAAGCCGGCGATGGCGAGCGGGCCGGCCTCGGCTTCGAGGCGGCGGGCGGCGCCGAGGAAATCGTCGCCGAGGATGTCGCCGATCCGCCGGGCGCTGTCGGCCGGGGCAAGCTGGAACAGGTTGCGGCCGTTGTGGGTCAGGCTGAAGGCGACGTCGGGGCGGGTCAGCGCCAGGCGCTTGACGGCGTCGGCGCAGTGGGCGAATTCGGTGCCTTCGGCCTTGAGGAATTTGCGGCGGGCCGGGGTGTTGTAGTAAAGGTCGCGCATCTCGACCACGGTGCCGGCCATCAGCGCCGCCGGCTCGGGTTCGGCTCCGGGCTCGGCGCGCAGCTTCCAGGCGTGGCCGGCGCCGCGTTCGCGGCTGCTGATCGCCAGCCGGGCGACCGAGGCGACCGAAGCCAGCGCCTCGCCGCGAAAGCCGAGGGTGTCGACCCGTTCGAGATCGTCGAGCGAGACGATCTTTGAGGTGGCATGGCGGGTCAGGGCGAGGGCGAGTTGTTCCTTGGCGATGCCGCAGCCGTCGTCGGTGACGCGAATGAGCTTGACGCCGCCTTCCTCCAGATGCACCTGGATCGCCTTGCTGCCGGCGTCGAGGCTGTTTTCGAGCAGTTCCTTGAGAACCGAGGCGGGTCTTTCGACGACCTCGCCGGCGGCAATCTGGCTGATCAGGAGGTCGGGGAGGCGGGCAATCGTCGGCATGGGGCGATTATACCTTGGGGTAAAATGCGACCCTGTCTTCGTCCCCCGGCCCAACCGCATGGAATACCTCGCGCAGTTCATCGACATCGTCCTTCACCTCGACAAGCACCTCGCCCTCCTGGTGCAGCAATATGGGCTCTGGATCTACGGCATCCTCTTCTTCATCGTTTTCGCCGAAACCGGTTTCGTCGTCACTCCCTTCCTGCCCGGCGACTCCCTGCTCTTCGTGGCCGGTGCGCTGGCGGCCTTGGGCGAGGGCGGCATGGATATCTTCGTGCTGATGGGGGTGCTGACTGCCGCTGCCGTGCTTGGCAACACGCTCAACTATCAGATCGGCCGCTATCTTGGGCCCAAGGTCTTCCACTGGGAAAACTCGCGTTTCTTCAACAAGGACGCCCTGATCAAGACACACGCCTTCTATGAAAAACATGGCGGCAAGACGCTGGTCATCTCGCGCTTCCTGCCGCTGTTCCGGACCTTCGCGCCCTTCGTGGCCGGCATCGGCTCGATGTCCTACGCCAAGTTCAGCTTCTTCAACATCATCGGCGCGCTGGCCTGGGTGGTTTCGCTCTGCCTGGCCGGCTTCTGGCTCGGCAACATTCCCTGGGTCAAGGCCAACCTCTCGATCATCATCGTCGGCATCATCGTCTTTTCGCTCGTGCCGGTCGGCATCGGCTACCTCAAGAGCAAGGCGGCCTGATGCATCGTCGGGCCCTCCTTCTCCTCGTGGCGGGCCTGGCAGCCTGCTCGACGAAGCTGGGGAAGGATGGCCGGACGGAGACGAGCTACGATGCCAAGTACCTGGTCAAGACCGAGATCGACCGTGTGGCCGACGCTAATCGCACCGAGGTCATGGACGGCCTGATGCTGATCGCCGACAAGCTCTACAAGCGCAATCCCCGCGAGTGGAAGAAGGCCGGTGTGGCCAGCCGCGAGGCAGCGCTTGAACGGCTGCGCATGCGCCACTATAAGACCCTGCCTGAACTCGGCGGGGCGCGCGAACGCCAGGCGGCCAACCTGGCCTTCAGCGAGACTTATGCCGGCGATCGCGTCGCCGCCCTGATGCTCGGCCTGCTGACCATGGCCGATGCTGCCTACGGCCATCGCGCCGAGTTCTTCATGCTCGACAGCCTTGACGAAACCAAGCTGCAGAACTGCGCCCGCAACATGGAGGTCGCTGTCTGGAAGCTGGGCAACGACCGCAGTGCGGCCGGTGAACTTTTCCTGCTCGCCAACGAGCTTGATCCCGCCAACCGCAACCTTTCCTTCGAACGCGAATTCGGCCGCCTGATGGGGCTGCTCGATTTCATGGCCAGGATCGTTGCCGATCGCAACGGGCGCACCTTTTCGCGCCTGACCCAGTCGGTGGCAACCATGGTCTTTCTCCCTGTAGGTTTTTGAAATGAAGAATATCGTCATCCTGATTTCCGGCCGCGGCAGCAACATGGAGGCGCTGATCGCCGCCCGCGACGCCGGCAATCTGCCCGTCAACATCGCTGCCGTGATCAGCAACCGGCCCGATGCGGCGGGGCTGGAAACCGCCATGAAGTCCGGCATCGTCGCCCATTTCGTCGATCACAAGGGCTTTGCCGGGCGCGAAGCCTTCGATGCGGCACTCGCCGAATGCATCGACCAGTTTTCGCCCGATCTGGTGGTCCTCGCCGGCTTCATGCGCATCCTCAGCGAAGGCTTCGTGCGCCATTACGAGGGGCGCCTGCTCAACATCCACCCCTCTCTGCTGCCCTCGTTCCCCGGTCTGCACACCCACCAGCGGGCACTCGACGAGGGCGTGCGCATCCATGGCTGCACCGTGCACTTCGTCACCCCGGCGCTAGATCACGGCCCGGTCATTATCCAGGCCGCCGTGCCGGTGCTCGACAGCGACGACGAGACGAGCCTGGCGGCCCGCGTGCTGCGCCAGGAGCACCGCATCTATCCGCAGGCCGTGCGTTGGTTCGCCGAGGACAAGCTGCGCCTGGAAGACGGCCGGGTCCGTCTCGCGGCCGAGCTGGCCGATAGCGCCGCGCTGATCTCGCCCGAGGTGCGCTGAGCCGCGATGCCGATCGCCCTGCTCATCGCCGTGGTCGGGTCGCTGGCCCTGCACGGTGTCGCCCTGTTCGGCACCGATGTCGAACTGTTCGGCGCAGAGCAGGAAAGCGTGACCTTGCTGGCGGAAATTCAACCTATGCAGGCTGCGCCGCAAGCGGCACCGCAGCCTGCAGTACCCAAGAAAGCCAAGCCGGCCGCGGCGCATCACGGCAAGACTGTGGGCAGGAAGCCAGCACCTGTTGCGGCACCGGCCGCTAGCGTGCCGGCCGAGGCAGTGCCGGAAGTTGCGGCGCCGGAAGATGCGCCGGCGACAAAGCCTTTGGAAGCCCCCGCCCCGGCCCGCCCGATGCTGCCGGGCAGCGGCGTCGTCCGTTTTGCCATCTTCAAGGAATCGCTCAATCTCCAGGTCGGGCGGGCCGAACATCGCTGGGAGTTCGCCGAGGACGGCAGCTACCGCCTGCACGGGGTGACCGAGACCAGCGGCCTGGCGGCGCTGATCAAGCCGGTGCGCCTGGAAGTCGAGAGCCGTGGGCGACTCGTCGCCGGCGGCCTGCAGCCGGAGACTTTCCGCAGCCTGAAGAATGGCCAGGAAACCCGCGAGAGTGCCGATTTCGACTGGTCTAGCCGCGAAGTTCGCCTGGCACGCGACAACAGCGTCCGGCCGATCGCGCCGGGCAGCCAGGACCTGCTCTCGCTCAACTACCAGCTCGCCTACCTGGCGAAAATCGAGGAAGGGGCCTCGATCGGCGTCGTCACCGGCAAGAAATACGAGCGCTATGCCCTCGATTCGCTCGGCGAAGAAGAGATCGAGGTGCCGGCCGGGCGTTTTCGTACCCTGCACCTGCGGGCGATGACCGACAACACCACGGAAATCTGGATCGCGCTCGATCGCGGCCGCTTGCCGGTTAAAATCCGGTTTACAGACAAAAAGGGCGATAGCTACGAGCAGGTCGCCACTGAATTAGGAATCCCATGAAAGCCCGTTTCACCCCCGCCCTCTTTGCCCATGCCGAAGCCGTGCTCGGCCAGTTGCTGCGTTTCGACCATCCGGCCGATGCCGTGGTCTCGCGCTACTTCCGGGAACACCGTGAACTGGGGCATGCCGACCGGGCTTTCGTAGCCGAGACTGTCTTCGCCGTGCTGCGCCGCGGCCGCAGCCTTGAAGCGCGCTGCGGCGACAAGCTTTCCGACCGCAACCTGCTGCTGGTCGCCCTGGCCGTGGCCCGCGGCTGGAGCCAGCGCGAACTGGCGCCCGTGCTCAAGGCGAGCGAGGAAGAACTGGTCGCCCAGGCCAAGGCGATGCCCGAGGCGGATTTCCCGCCGGCCGTGCGCTGCGACCTGCCGGACTGGCTCTACGCCCGTCTCGAAGCCCAGTTCGGTGCCGACGAAGTGCTCAAACTGGCTGAGGCACTGAACCACCCGGCACCGCTCGATCTGCGGGTCAATACCTTCAAGGCAACGCGCGAGGCCGTGCTCGAGCGCCTCGCCGCCGAGGGCATAGCGGCCGTCGCCGCACCGCTCTCTCCGCTGGGCATCCGCCTGCGCGACAAGCCGGCGCTGGCCAAGTCGCCGATTTTCCTCGAAGGCGCTTTCGAGGTGCAGGACGAAGGCAGCCAGTTGCTCGGCTACCTGATGGAGCCGAAGCGCGGCGAGATGGTGGTCGACTTCTGTGCCGGTGCCGGCGGCAAGACCCTGCTGCTCGGGGCGATGATGAAGAACACCGGCCGTCTCTACGCCTACGACGTGTCCGACAAGCGCCTGGCCAACCTCAAGCCGCGCCTGGCGCGTTCGGGCCTTTCCAACGTCCATCCGGTGCGTATCGAGCACGAACGCGATGCCAAGCTCAAGCGCATGGCCGGCAAGGCCGACCGCGTGCTGGTCGACGCGCCGTGTTCCGGTCTCGGCACCTTGCGTCGCAATCCCGACCTCAAGTGGCGGCAGAGCGAGGAGTCAGTGGCCGAATTGACCGTCAAGCAGGCGAGCATCCTGGATGCCGCCGCGAAGATGGTTCGACCGGGCGGACGTCTCGTCTACGCGACCTGTAGCCTTCTCGCTGCCGAAAACGACGCGATCGTCGAAGCCTTCCTGGCCAGCCACCCTGGCTTCGCTCTGGTGCCGGCCGCGACCGTGCTGGCCCGCCACGGCATCGCGCTCGACGGCGATTACCTGCGACTCCTGCCGCATCGACACAATACCGATGGCTTCTTCGCTGCCGTCATGGAGCGCCAGGCATGAGCACGCGCAGCGAGGCGTTGCAGTTCTTCAACGACCTGCGCAGCGACCTGTCCGACCCGAACTTCATCTGGCAGGTGCTCGCCCTCGTCGTCTGCATCGGCCTCGCCCTGCTCATTTCGCGCTGGTGGCGCGGCCGTCAGCGCGAAGGTGGCGGACACCTGACCGAGGCCAGTTCGCGCCTCGCTTTCCCGCTCACCGGCATGGTCCTGGTCGGCCTCACCCGCTTGGCCCTCAAGCCTTTCATCCATACCAACCTGCTCAAGCTTGCCCTGCCCTTGTTCGGCTCGATGGCACTGGTGCGGGGTGTCGTCTACGTGCTGCGCCAGGCTTTCCCGAAGGCGACCTGGCTGAGCGCCTGGGAGCGCATCATCGCTGCCCTCGTCTGGGGCTGGCTGGCGCTCTACATCACCGACATCGCGCCCTATTTCATTGAGTCGCTGGAGCAGGTCCAGTTCACGGTCGGCAAGCAGAAAATCGATCTCTGGATGATCCTGCATGGTGTGGTGACAGTCTTCCTGACCGTTGTTTTCGCCCTCTGGGTGGCCGGCGTCATCGAGGCCAGGCTGATGCGCCTCGACACCGTCGACTCCAGCCTGCGTATCGTCGGTGTCCGCGTCGCCAAGGCGCTGCTCACCGTCATCGCGCTCGTCACCAGCCTGTCGCTGGTCGGCATCGACATGACGGCGCTCTCCGTCTTCACCGGCGCCCTCGGCGTCGGCCTCGGCCTCGGTCTGCAGAAGATCGCCAGCAATTACGTTTCCGGCTTCATCATCCTGCTCGACCGCTCGATCCGCATCGGCAACGTCGTCCAGATCGGCGCCGACAGCGGCCAGGTAACACAGATCACGACGCGCTACACGGTGCTCAAGCACCCGGCCGGCACCGAGTACATCGTGCCCAACGAGTCGTTGATCGGCAGCGTCGTGCAGAACCAGACCTATTCCGACTCCAAGCTGCGCCTGACGACGACGGTCGGTGTCTCGTACAACGCTGACCTCGAACGCGCCATGCAGATCATGGTCGAGGCCGCCGAGGCCCAGCCGCGCGTCCTGACCGATCCGCCGCCCAAGGTCTTCCTGACGGCCTTTGCCGACAGTGCGATCAATCTCGAACTCGGCTTCTGGATCGCCGATCCGGATGGCGGCAAGGGCAATGTCGTCTCCGACATCAACCTCGCCATCTGGCGCGCCTTCCGCGAGAACGGCATCGAGATTCCCTTCCCGCAGCGCGATGTGCGCATCGTCAGCCAGGCGGCACCGGTGCCGCCAGTGCTCATGCCCGCGAGCGAGTGATTTCGGCGCTACGCTCGGCTTGGGCAAAACTCGCGGCCACTCTCCCCGGCCGGCTGCTGGCACGTATCCACTGGCGAGGCGTGAAAAAGGCCTTGCTGGCGGTGCTTGCCATGATCCTGTTTTATGTCTTCATCCTGATTCCGTCGACGCCCAGCATCAGCATCATCCGCAAGGCTGCGACCGAGCAGCCGGCGCAGATCCTCTCGGCGGATGGCCGCAAGCTAGCCGAATTCAAGCAGTCCAACCGGCTATGGGTGCCGCTTTCCGGGATTTCGCCGCATGTCGTCAATGCCCTGATCGCCACCGAGGACCATCGCTTTTACGATCACTTCGGCCTCGACTGGCGGCGTACCGGGGCGGCTGCACTCAATACCTTCAGCGGCGACCGTCAGGGCGGTTCGACGCTGACCCAGCAACTGGCCCGCAACCTCTTTCCGGAAGATATCGGGCGAGCCCCGACCATGACGCGGAAGATCAAGGAAGCGATCACGGCGCTCAAGATCGAGGCGGTGCATAGCAAGGATGAAATCCTCGAAACCTACCTCAATACCGTCCCCTTCCTTTACAACGCCTTTGGTATCGAAATGGCGGCGCGCACCTATTTCGACACCTCGGCCGACAAGCTCGATGTGCTGCAAAGCGCGACACTGGTTGGAATGCTTAAGGGCAACAGCTATTACAACCCGGTGCTCAATCCCGAGCGTGCCCTGCAACGCCGCAACACGGTGCTCCGGCAACTCGTCCGCTTCGACAAGCTCAGTGAAAAGCAATACGAGACGCTGAGCAAAAAGCCGCTGCGCATCGATTTCGAACGGCAAACCGAACCGACCGGACCGGCGCCGCACTTCTCGCGGCAACTGCGCAAATGGCTGATCGCCTGGGCCGACCGGAATGGCTACAGCATCTACGGCGACGGACTGGTCGTGCATACGACCATCGATTCCCGCTTGCAGGCGGCGGCCAATCAGGCCGTGGCTCGGCAGGGAAACCTGCTGCAGGAGATCGCCAGCGCGGCCTGGGGCCGGCGTTCCGTCTGGAATGCGGACTCCGCCCTGGTCCAGGCCTTCATCCGCGAATCGCCGGAGTATGCCGGTGCCATCACCAAAGGGCAGACGCCGGAGGAAGCCCTGCAAACCCTGGCCGCCGACCCCGCCTTCATGCGCGCGCTGAACCGGGCCAAGACGCAAATCCAGGCCGGCTTCCTCGCGCTCGATCCACGCAACGGCCATATCCGGGCCTGGGTCGGCAGCCGCGACTTCACGCAGGATGCCTTCGATCACGTGCAGCAGGCGCGGCGGCAACCCGGTTCGACCTTCAAACCCTTCGTCTATGGCGAAGCCTTCCGGCAGGGCGCTAGCCCCGAGGACACCTTGGTCGACCAAGCAGTCGAAATCGACGTCGGCGACGGCGAAATCTGGCGTCCGACGGATGCCGGGCCGCCCAGCGGTAAGCCCGTGCGCCTGAGCGATGGACTCGCCTACTCGAAGAACACCATCGCCGCCCAATTGATCCAGCAGGTCGGACCGGACAAGGTGGCGAAGCTCGCCCGCAACATGGGCATACGGCAGAGCCCGCTGGAGGCGGTGCCCTCGCTCGCCCTCGGCACCAGCCCGGTCACCCTCAAGGAGATGGTTGCCGCTTACGGCAGCATGGCCAATGGTGGCGGCTACATTGAGCCGGTCATGGTGACCCGGATCGAAAATCGCGATGGCGAGTTGATCGAAGCATTCGCCCCGCCAGAACCCGATTCCGTGCTCTCGCCCGAGGTCGCCTACACCCTGCTCGACAGCCTGCGCGGTGTGGTCATCCGGGGTACCGGGCGGGATATCCGCAGTCGCTACGGCATCCGCGCCGACGTCGCCGGCAAGACCGGCACGACCCAGGACAATGCCGACGGCTGGTTCATCCTGATGCACAGCCAGTTGGTGGCCGGTGCCTGGGTCGGTTTCAACGACGGGCGCGTCACCTTGCGCAGCGACTACTGGGGGCAGGGGGCGCACAGTGCGTTGCCGATCGTCGGCAACTTCTTCGGCCACGCCTTGCGAACGCGCATCGTCGATCCCCGCGCCCGCTTCGAGCCGCCGGAAGACAGCAGCGTGTTCGCCAGCATCCGGGCCTGGTTCCAGGGCTTGTTCGCGTCGAAGCCGGAACCGGAGGCCAAGCCGCCGCGAGGCGTCAAAGCGCCATAAGCGGATCGGATCAGCAGCCGATCACCTTGAACTCCACCCGCCGGTCCAGTGCATCGGTCGCATCGTCGCGGCCGTTGCCGATCAGCGTCTGGCGCGAGCCCATGCCGGTGGCGATCATCCGTTTGGACAGCGTCGGTGCATCGCGTGCCAGGCGGTCGCGCACGACATCGGCGCGTAGTTGCGACAGGCGCTCGTTGAGCGGTTCCGGGCCGGTCGGGCTGGTGTGTCCGGTGATCTCGAGGCAGGATGACCCGGCGGCCGTGCGCTTGGCGATGGTGTTCAACCAGGTCGGATAGGGGCCGCTGAGCTTGGGGTCGGGAACGAACGCGGTCGAGCCGGGGCGGAACAGGAACTTGACGGCGAGGCGGCGCTGTTCCAGTCCGAAATCGACGATCTTTGCGAAGGCCGCCTGGGCGTCCGCCTTGCGGCCGAGTTTCCAGTTGGCCAGGTAGATGCCGTTATGGACGCGCAACTGGTTGCCGCTCGGCGTGGCCAGTGCCGCCGAGTAGAGGTCGAGCGCATCGCGATAGCGGCCGGCGTTGTAGGCGTCGATCGCCTCGGCGATCTGCGTCGCGGCGAGGATGCGGTCGAGATAGAGCGGATTGATCGGGTCGCCCGCCTTGGTGCCCTGGCAGGTCTTGATGTAGCCCTGGGTCGCCGGGTCATCAGACCAGGCCGGGGCGTCGCGGAAGAAGGCGAGCGGCGTCGGGTCGACGCCCTCGGGCAGGGCGAAGGCGAGACCCTTGCTGACCAGTTTGCCGCTGCGCAGATCGGCCAGGGCCAGGCAGATGCGATAGGCCTCGCGCTGGCCGGCGGTCTGGCGCTGGGCGTTGACGCCGGTGAAGGTGCCGATCAGCACGAAGGGACTCTTCGCCACGTTGCCCGCCGAGAAGGGCTGCACGTCGTATTGCGGGTACTGTTCGCGCATCAGTTTGGTCAGGCGGGCCCCCATCGATTGCGTGGTGACCGACTGGGCGCCGGTCATCCCGTCGACCAGCGGGTCGATCACCACCGCATAGCGCTGGCGGGCCGGTGTGCCTTCAGGCGGCAGCTTGGCATTGCCGAGCAGGGCGGTGGCGGCGCTGAGGACGGCCTTTTCATAGGCCTGCGGTGGCGGCGGTGCCGGTGCGGCAGCAGGCTGGCCGGGAGAGGCTGCCGTCCCCGCGGTCGATGGCGAGCTTTCCGGGAGGTTGTTGCAGCCAGCGGCAAAGAGCAGGCCGAGGCCGATCAGGGCCTGGCCGAGGGGGCGGAAAAAGGTGTTCATCACTTGCACTCCTTTTGCAATATCGCCTGTGCCTCTTCCGAGAGGCTTTCTCCAAGCTGGATGCGGCTCAGAAGGTCGGCGCAGCGGGCGCTGCTGCGTTTCGTCGCGTCCGCGATGGCCGGACGGGGCTGCTTGATGGCGCTTACCGTTGCTGCGGGATACCGTTGCAGCGGCTTTTCGCCGGTGACCGGGCGCTCGGCAGGCTTTTCTTCCGGGGCCATGGCGGGTGGCGCACTGAGCGGCGACACGACGGAGACAGGATGCGGGGGCGGCGCGCTGGGCAAAGGCGCCTCCTCGGGCCGGGCCATTGTTTCGCGGGGGGCGGCTGGTTCGGGGGGCGATGGTCGCGGAAGGAAATAGACCAGCCCGGCCACCGGCAACAGGCCGGCCAGCGCCCAGACTGCCAGGCGGCGTACGGGCCAGGGCGGGCGCTCATGGTGATCGTCCGGCTTTTTGTCGTCCGCTGCCTGGCGCTTGCCGGCGGGTGGGCCGAGCATGTTTTCAAGGTCGGCGAGCAGCAGGCGCCAGCCTTCGAATTCCGGCGAGCCATCCCAGCCGGTCAGGTCGGCTGCCTGAATCTCGCGAAAGCCGGCCGGAGGGCGCACGGCGTCCAGCATCACCGGGATCAGCTTGTCCTGACGACGCCCTTCCGAAGCCTCCTCGTACACCCATTCGCTCTCGATCGAGTTGGCCGTCCACAGCACGATCATGCAGCGCATGTTTTCCAGCGCGTCTTCCAGCACGCTGCGCCAGGTTTCGCCGGCCGGAATGCGGCGATCCCACCAGACCGACCAGCCTGCCTCGGTCAGCCCCGTGGCGACCCGTCTTGCCCTTTCCCTGTCCTTCTCGTTGTAACTCAGGAAGATGTCGGCCATGCGGCCTCCTCTGGTTGTCGGGATATTCCCGACTTCACGTCGTGCTTTGCGCCTGCCGGTTGGACTCCTGAAAAGTTCTTTCCGTTCAGGTGCATAGGCTTTTCAGATACGCGTTCTGATTGGCTGGGGTGGCATCCGCTCATTGCGCGCTGCTTTCGCGATCGATGAATTCCCGGGGAATCTCCTTGGGAATCGGGATGCCCGGCTGGCTGCGCGGCGCCAGCCCCGATGCGGGCGGCAGCGATTCTCCATCCTTGATTTGGATTGCCCGTGCCAGCCAGGTTTCGAACCGGCTTTCGGTTTCCGCCATCGGCATCCCCATCACCTGAGTGACGATGTTCAGGGCTTGCTGATCGGCCGGCATCCAGGTCTGCGGCAAGGGCCGGTCGCGGAAGGCGGCGAAGAAGGCGGGCAGCTTGCCCTGCAGTTGCAGCCAGGCCATGAAATAGCGGGCTACCGAGAGGACATAGGCCTGGTTTTCCTCATTCATGCGCGGCAGGTCGGGCTGGCTGACCGGTTCGTCGGGGAACCAGGGGGCGGTGATGACGGCGGCCAGCGGCACCCGGGCGCCGACCTCGCGTGCGGCGCGCAGCGCCTTGCCGCGCCAGTTGGGGGCGGCAACGTACTGTTCATTCTCCAGGTAGGTTGTTTCGTAGAGGCTGGCCATGCCTTCGTCGAGAAACTGCGGGATGTCGCCGAAGCGGGCGCGCACGGCAAGATGAAAGAGCTCGTGCAGCAGGGTGCCGGCACCGGTGCCGGTGAGGACGCCGGTGACCGAGAGGTCGTTCTGGAAGGCATAGCCGAGGGTGGCGGGATGGGCCTGAATGCCATGAACTTTTGCTGCCAGGTCCACCAGCTTGTTCGGCGTCGGGACAAGATAAACGGTGATTACTGCGTCTGGCAGGGTCATGCCGTATTCCCGCTCGAGGTAAGCGAGAAAATGGCTCAGGCGCCGGGCGATGCTTTCCAGGTCTTTCGCTTGGTGCTGTGGGGACAGGCTGGCGATGACGAAGCGGCCGCTCGCATGGACCCGGGCACCGGTGAGGCGGGCCTGGGTGGCGGCCCGTGCTTTTTCCAGGTCGGCAATCGCGAACACCCGCCGGGCGTATTCCTCGGCCGGCAGCGGCTGTAGCAGGCGCAGGGGTGGGGCGGACAGCCCGAAGCCGTCCTTCTGGCCGGCCACGTAGTAGATCTTGGCCTGGACCCGGCTGGTGGCACGCGGGGCGGTCGCGATCGCGATCAGGCGTGGCGTGCCATGCTGGTTTTGCCGGCAGGCTTGCAGCTCGCCATGGAATTTGCCGCGCTCGGACTCCGGCATCGTGCCAAAGCGATAAGCCCAGTCGAGCAGGCTGGCGCCAGCCCCCTCATTGCCGGCCATGCGGCACCAACTGGTGCCCAGCCAGTAGTCGACTTCGTAATTGCGGGCGTAGGTTTCGCTCAGGCGGAAGCTGGAGAGGTGGCTGCTGGCATCCGGGTAACGGGCCGCGATCCACGCCTGGTAGCCGCCGATGTAGTCCGGGTGGGCGAGATTCTGGGCGGCGGCGGGCAGGGTGATCAGGCTGGCGAGGAGGTAAAGGAGGCGGATCATTTGATTTTCCCCTCCGGTTGCACAGTTGCATTCTTGGCTGCCTGGTCGCGCATCAGGGCCTCGACGTCGGCGGGCAGCCTTGGTGGCGGCATTGCTTCCGGTGCAGTTGTCGGCAGTTCAGCGAGTCTGGCCTGTACCGGCAGGTAGACCAGGCTGTCGGATGACTCCACCGTGGTCGGCACATAGATGGCCAGGCCGATCAGGGCGGTTCCGGCCAAGGCGAGGACGATGCCCGGCGACGAGGTGGCGAGGGCCCACTGAGCCCCCTGGATATTGCCGGATGCCTGGGTGTCTTCCTTCAGCTTGCCGAGAATGAAGATACAGCCGGAAAAGACCAGCACCATGCCAGTCAGGAAACCCATCAGTCGTGTCCAGACGCGGGCCTGCATGCCGACGCTGTTTTGCTGGTAACGGCGTTGCAGCGCCATTTCCTCGAGTAGCGCGCGGACGTACCAATCCTTGTAGGCCGGGCTGACCGGCGGATTGCTGGCATCGAGCCGTTGCAGTTCCGCCTTCAGGTCGAGACTGGGCGGTTTGAAATATTGCTGCAGGTCGTTGTACTGCCAGAGCGTGGCGGCGAAGAAGACGAAGCCGAGCAGAATCAGGGTGCCGGCCATGAAGGGCAGGAGCTTTTGCTGCCAGCGGGAGAGTTCCCGATAGGCGTGCGTCTGACCTGGGGTATCCATGATCTTTCCCTAGAGCGTCTTCAGGTATTCGACCAGGGCCTCCTTCTCGCCGGCCGACAGGCCGGTGCCGAACTCATGCCCCTGGTTGCCGCCGCCCTTGCTGGCGACATCCATCTTTGTGCCGACGTGGGGGGCCTCGTCGCCGTCGGTCACGAAGCCGACCTTGACCGGGTCGTAGACGTCGTAGCCGCGCCAGAAGAGCTTGGGCCGCTTGGCGGCCGGTTCGAGCAGATCGCGCAGGGTGGGCACCGAGCCGTTGTGCAGATAAGGGGCGCGCAGCCAGAGGCCGTCGAGGTAGGGAGTCTTGTAGCCGACGAGGTCTTCCTCGACCAGGCCCTTGCGTTCGATGCCGAACTGCCGGACGACGCGGTTGGCCTCGATGGCGGCGCCCTTGTTCCAGGTATCGAGGCGGTTGCGGTCGGTGCCGACCTCGGCCAGCGGCAGGCGGGTGCCGGTCTTCTCGCTGGCATGGCAAGCCGCGCAATGGGCCTCGAACAGCGGCTTGCCGGCCGCGACCCGGGCCTGGTTGAGCGGGAAGGGGTACTTCGGCGGTTGCAGGGCCGAGAGGTAGTCCTGCAGCCATTTGACCTGGCCGAGGAAGGCGGCGTTGTCCTTGGGGGGCGCGCCGAGCACGCCGAGCGCCGAGTCGATCACCACCGAATGGACGTCGTGCGTGTCGCCCGCGTAGTTGGGCAGCGAACCCCGGGACGGCTCGTATTTCTGCAGGTTCCAGATGGCCGGCATGTCGGCCGGGCCGAAGGTGTCGTCCATCGGCGCCTTGATCATGAAGTACTTGGTCAGGTTCATGCCATCGTCGCGGCCACGTCCCCAGTCTGGGAAGTCGGGGCGGTAGAGCCAGGCGAACTGGGCTTCGCGTTCGAGCAGGCGCTGTTTGGTCATCGGGATGATCAGGAAGCGGTAGAGCAGCTGGTCGATCCAGTCGAGGTGCGTGACGCGGGCGATTTCGGCCATCAGGATGTCGGCGTTGAAGCGCGGGTCCTTGGCGCAGTCGATGAGCAGGCGGAAGAAGGCCTGGACGTTGGTGGTGTGCCCCGAGCCACCGACCACGAAAACCGGGTTGGATTCGGCCGAAACGCGGTAGCTCGTGGTGTGGCAGACGGCGCAGTTGTTGGCGACGCGCGGAAAGCCGATGGTCTTCTTGGTGAAGCCGATCGGCAGTTCCTGGCCCATTTCCCAGGAGACGCCGAGCGCCGCGTAGCCGCCGGGGGCGACCTTGCCGTCCTGGACGAATTTCTCCGGGAAGACGCGCGGCAGCACGTAGAAAATCCAGTAGGGAATGCCGGAATCCGCCTCGGCGCCGATCGAGCCGTACTTGAAGCGCATCTCGGGCGTCGCGGTAACCCAGTCCGGCTGGTCGAATTCGCGGAAACCGCGGTCGTAGCCGATCATGCCGCCGATGATGGCGAGCACGACGGCGGCGAGGACGATGCCCTTGAGCCAGGTCTTGCAGTTGCAGGTGCTCATGACGACCTCCTCAGAATGTCTTCAGGAATTCGACCAGGGCGGTCTTGTCGCCTGGGCTCAGTTCCGTTCCGTAGGCCTTGCCCTCGTGGCCGCCGTTGCCGTTACCAGGCAGGCTGGTGTCGAGTCGGAAGAATTTTTTCCCGCCGAGCGCTGGCTGGTCCGAGACAAAGCCGACCTTGACCGGGTCGTAGATGTCGTTGCCGCGGTAGAAAGCCTTGGGTCGCTTTGCCGCCGGTTCGAGCAGGTCGCGCAGGCTGGGTACCGAGCCGTTGTGCAGGTAGGGGGCGCGCAGCCAGAGGCCGTCGAGCGGCATGTTGGCGTAGCCATGGGTCTTCTGGAAATGCGTGAAGCGCCACGGGTAGCCGGCGTAGAGCGTGGCCTGGTTGACGGCCAGCGTGTAGGTGTAGGAATCGAGGCGGCGGCGGTCGGTGCCGATTTTGGCGAGCGGCTCGACGGTGCCGACGTATTCGCCGCTGAAGTCGCTGCCCGAGGCGCCGTGGCAGGCGGCGCAGTATTGCTTGTAGATCGGGGCGCCCCGGGCGGCGAGGGCTTCGTCGATCGGGAAGAACTCGCGGAAGGCCGGTGGCTGAGCGTCGAGAATCCAGGCCTCGACGCCCTGGATGCGTGCCGTGTCGATAGTCGGCGGCGTCGTGCCGGTACCGAAGGCGGCGCTGCGGTTGCGCTCCTCGACCGTGGTGTTGTTGCCATCCCAGTGCAGTTGCATCTCCTTCGGTTCCTTGCGCTGACGCTGGCGCCAGATCGAGGGGAAGTCGGCCGGAGCGTCGAACTCCTTGGGATGAAGGTGTTGCATCGGGAAATTGAAGATGACCTTGGCCGAGTTGAAGGTGTCGACCCGGCCGGGACCCCACTCATGCTGCTTGAACACCCAGTCGAACCGGCCGGCCAGGGCGAGCACGCGATCGCGCATGATGTCGATGGCGAGCGGATAGACCAGTTGCCGGTCGAGCAGGTCGAGCTGGCCGCCCAGGCGGTTGATCTCGGGAAGGATGTATTCCTTGGAGAACTTCGGATCGGCGGCGCACTTGAAGAAGAATTCCTCGAAGGCCTTCATGTTGAAAGTCGCCGCCGGCATGCCGAGAACCAGCGTCGGTGCCTGGTCGGCCGCCGTGCGCACGGTGCTGACATGGCAGACGGCGCAATTAACGAAGACTCGGTCGATGCCCTGGTAGCGCCGTTTCGAGGTGCCGACCGGGACGTCGCGTTCGCTGCCGTCCGGATTTTTCTCGAAGATCATGCCGAGCGACTGGTAGCCCGGGCCGGGCAGGTATTGCGGGCAGACGCCGGGCAGGGCGCGCCAGATCCAGTACGGAAAGCCCATCTCGTGCTCGCCGCCGGTCGAGCCGTACTTGAAATGCTCGGTCGGGCTCTTGTAGTCGACCGCCTCGTCGGTACCGAAGCGGCGGGCCACGATCGCCGCGACCAGCCCGGGCAGGACGACGGTGAGGATGAAGAGAACGATGAAACGGCGTTTCCAAGGGCTGGGGGCTTGTTCGACTGATTCGTTCATGATGTTTCCCCTCGTTTTTTCGTATCAAGGTGCCGGCAGGCAGGGGCGCAGGGCTTCATAGCCGTCGGCGAGCAGCTTGGCCAGTTCGGGCGGGCGGCCGGATTCGGCCTGCAGCCACTGGCCGACTTCGGCAAGCAGGGTGCGGCGGGTCGGGCTGCCGCGCCAGCCGGCGATGTCGGTGGCGAAGGCTGGCAGCAGGCTTTCCGGCGGCATCGGTGTCTTGGCGCGCTGCTCGGGCGCCAGGTCGGCCATGGCCAGGCGGACGTATAGGCGCGGCGCACACTGGCGCAGCTTGGCCGCGACCTCGGCCGGGCTGCCGCTCAGGAAATTGGGCGGGAAGGTTTCGGCCGACTGGTGGCAGGCGGCGCAATAGGGGTAGAAGGCCTGAGGGCCGGCGGCCCTGCCCGCGCTTGCCGGATGGCCCGGGGCAACGGCCGGGGTTTCCAGTTGTGGTGGCGGCAAGGCTGTAGCTGCCTGGCAGCAGGGCGCAGTCGGCTTGCTCCCGAGGCGTGTGAGCAGTGCACTTGCCAGCGCTTGCCGCGGGAAGGCGCCGGGGCCGAAGAGGTAGCTGGTTTCCGGATGCTCGAGCAGTGCGTTGACCGCCTGCTCGACCCGGTCGAAATCCTGCCGGACCTCCAGCGTGACGCCGTCGGGCGTCAGGCTCAATCCGACCAGGGCATCGCCGCTGGCCGTGCGCACCGGGTGGCCGGCCCGGCGCAGGGCGAAGCGCCGGCCTTCGGGGCGCAGGTCGAGACGGTTCAGGGCCGTGCCGTCGGGCAGCGTCAGCCGGTTCAGGTGGCCGCCATCGGCGTTGAGGTTGCCGGTCAGCGCCGCGCCCTTGGATGCGCCGCATTCGAGGGCACGCAGGCCATTTGGCCGGGAGGCTTCGGCCCGGCAGGGCAGGGCGTGCCGGCTGCTGGCGACGCCGCTGGCGCCGCCCAGCGCCGCATCGAGCTGACGGCGTTCGGCAGCGGAAATGAATTCGGCCAGGCCGGCCACGGCGCCGGTCATTGCATCGGCGGCATCGGGGTGCCAGGTGCGCAGCGGCTGGCGCGGCAGCAGGGGATCGAAGCCGGCGGCGACATGCGAATGGCCGATGCGTGCCGCCGCCTCGGCGGGCCAGGTGCGGCCCTCCGGCAGCGGGTTGCGATTGGGCAGGTCGGGGTTGCCGATCAGCAGTCCGCCGGGCCAGCGGCGCCGGGCCTCGGCGCGCAGTGGCGCGGCGAAGGCGGCTTCGCCGGCCATTGTCTGACCGCCCGAGAGGGCATGGCGCAGGGCGGCGACATAGAAGTCGGCGCGGCAGCGGCGGGCCGCTGCCTCATCGCCGCCGCAGCCCTCGCGCCACAGCCGTTGGCTCAGGGCGAAGCCGTTGGCGCGCTCGGTGGCGTTGTCGATGGCGTAGGGGACGTCCACGCCGCGACCGGGCGGGATGCCGTAGAAGTCGCGGCGGCTGGCGGCGAGCAGTTCGGCGGTGCGCGGGTTGGCATTGGTCTCGTCCCACAGCGCCCGCGAGAAAATGGGGGCGCCGTTCTGGTGGCAGGCGAAGCAGAGCGTGCGGTTGGCGTGGAAGACACGCGGCCGGGCGCCGGCCCGGTAATCCTTGACCAGCTGGTATTCGAAACGGCCGGCAGCCTCGTTGTAGCTGATCACTTCGAGGACCGCCGATTTTTCCTGGTAGCCGAGGTAGAGGCGGTCCTTGAGGTAGGGGGCGGCGGCATTGGCCGGTTCGCCGTCGATGGCGACGACGACGCGCGGGAAGGCAAAGTAGTCGGGGGCGGCTGCGGTGCGTTGCAGCGAGCGGCCGAGCGGGATCAGGACGCGCTTGGCGGGGGGCAGGGGATTGGCCGGGTCGTGCGCGAGCAGGACATCGAGCTGCGCGAGCAAGGCGCTGAAGGGGAAGGGGATGTCGTAGTCGGCCACGCCGTCGCGGCGCACGGCGAAGACGCTATCGAACAGCGAACGGCCGACGTTCGGCAGGTTGTCGCCGGGCTCGGCCGGATCGACGACCCAGGCGGTGGGCGGCGGGCGTTCAGGCGGCGCGGCCATGGTGCTGTCCGCCCCGCCGGCCAGCATCAGCAGGCAGGCGAGGAGTATCCGGCACCGGTTCATGATGCCTCTCCATCGCCGCCGCCTAGGGTTTGGCCATGGCCACGGTACGTGCCTGGGTGCCGGGCCAGCAGTCTTCCTGCGCCTTGCCGCCGCTCTTGACGAACTCTTCGCGCAGGCGGTCGTCGGTCGCCTTGTCGTGCAGCACGAAGTTGAGGGCGAAGGCGCGGTCGAGATAGGCGCGGCCGAGGTAGAGGCCGGGCCGGATCATGCGGATCTCGTCGCGCACCTTGAAGCCGCGGCGGCCGGCGAGGAAATCCGGACTTTCCTGGTAGCCGGGGATTTCGTCGGTGAAGAAGTAGTCGATGACGATCGATTCGCGTCGCGCATCGAGCAGGCTCTGGCCGCAATAGAGCTTGGCCGGGAAGAGCAGCCAGGTTTCCTTGCCGCCATATTGCATTTTGGTCGGTTCGCCCTCGACCAGGCCGGCTTTCTTCAGCACCGACAGGTCTTCAATACGATTGCGCAGGACGCGTTCGTCGCGATAGAAGACCTTGCCGCGCCAGAGCGCCTCGCCGATGTCCTCGACGAGCAGGCCCTTGAGGTGGAGCAGGGTGCCGGTGAAGCCGCCGACCACCTCGGCCAGCCGGAATTTGCCGCTGTCGCCGCGCGGCAGCAGGATGCGGCCGTCGAAGGCGCCGTCCGGGATCGGGCCGGCCGGTAGCCGGGCATAGATCTGGTCGAGCTGCTCCTGGTCGAGCTTGGCAAGGTAGTCCGGGGTGATTTTCGCGAGCTCGGCCGGCGGGATCGGATATTTGTAATCGACCTGGGCGAGATCCATCTTGGTCTGGTAGCCCTTGTCGTAGGGCGCGAAGCCGATGGCCGGCGGCTCCGGCTTGCTGCAGGCGGCCAGGGCGAGGGCGGCGGCGAGGCTCAGGGCGGCGGCGGGGCGGATTGGGCGTTTCATGATGTGATCTCCCGTGGCCTCAGAGGGTGGCGAGGAAGGCGGTCAGCGCCTTCTTGTCGGCGGCGGAAAGGTCTTCGCCGAAGCGGTGGCCCTCGTTCTCGATCTCCTGCGTGCAGGTTTGATAGTGGGCCGACAGGAAATCTCGATTGGCCTGCATGACCTCGACGAAGCGCACCGGCTTGGCCAGCAGTTCGTCGGCCATTTTCTGCAGGGTCGGCACCAGGGCCTGCTTGCCGGCTGCTTCAAGGTGGGCCGGGTCGCGCTTGGCGAGGAAGAGGTCGTCGACCAGCAGCTTGTGCTGCAGGCCGTTGAGGAAACCGGCGCTGCTGCCGGCCGGGATGCGCAGTTGCATGAAGTCGGTGAAGGGGCCGACGCTGAGCGCTGGCTTTTCCGTCTTGCCGTCGAGCTTGCGCACGCCGAGGTCGACGATCAGGTCGGCATTGGTCAGGGTGCGCTTGACGCCGCGTTCCTTCGGGTTGAGCAGTTCGTGCATCGAACGTTTGTAGAGCTCGAAGCGGCCATCCACCGTCGGGTCGTAGCGCAGGCAATCGGGCTGGCTGGCGAGCAGCTTGCCATCGGCGCCGACGTAGCGGGCGCGATGGAAATCGTTGTCCTTGTTGGCCGGCTTGCCGCAGATTTCGGGCCCGATGGCGTTGTTGTGCATGAAGGGCGCGGTGGCCCAGACATTGACCAGCGAGATGTTGCGGTAATAGCCGCGGCCGCCGTCCTTGAGTTCGGGACGTTCCGGAATGTCGGCGACGGGCGGGCGCAGGCGCATGCTGTCGGAGGCGTATTCCATGTAGAGGTGGCCGGCCCGGTGGTTCGAGTGCAGCGAACGGCAGCGGAAGGTGCCGACCTCGGTGACCGGTGTCGATTGCTCGTTGCTCAGGAAGTCGGCCCGGACCTTGCGCGGGTGGGCCTCGTTCGGCGCCGCGAAATCGCGGTTGGCAAAGGGGCCGCCCGTGCTTTCCGGAACGCTCGAATGGCAGCGCGCGCAGTTCTCGGCGAAGACGGCCTGGCCGCGACTGACGGCGCCCTTGCCGAATTCCTTGTCGAGGTCGGCGCCGAGGTCGGCCAGGGTGTAGGTGGCGGCCGGGTTCTTGGCCTTTTTCTCGTTGGCGCGGGCGACGGCGAGA
Organism: Dechloromonas sp.; assembly: GCA_016791065.1. GTDB lineage: Bacteria > Pseudomonadota > Gammaproteobacteria > Burkholderiales > Rhodocyclaceae > Azonexus. The sequence goes on from JAEUOD010000142.1 coordinate 23,648, forward strand.
TCGGTCTGGTCCGACTCGGCCGAGGCGAAGAAGTCGAGGATGTTCTGCAGGCGGTCCTCGACGGCCCGGAAGCTCGGGCAATCGCGCCTGCACTGGCCGACGTTGAACGGCGTCTGGCCGAAGCCGCGTTGCTCGGGATCGACCTGGCGCATGTCGGAAAAATGATTGACCCAGCACTGTTCGGCGCAGGAGCCGATGTTGAAATAGACGCGCTGGATGGCCTCGTGGGCGCCGGTCGAATCTTCGCCGCCCTTGAGGATGTGATGCACGCCGGGCAGGGCTACCTTCTGGCCGCCGAGGAAGACGGTGGTCGTGTCGTCGTCGCGCGTGCTCATCTGCCAGCACTTGCCGTTGGCGCCGGGTTCGCACCAGCATTTGCCTTCGTCCTTCTCGGCACCGCAGGTATTGACCTTGCGCCATTTGGTGATTTTTTCGCCCTTGAACACCGGGCGTTGGGCGACGTTGAACAGGGCGTTGATGGTCCCGGGATTGTTGATCTGGTCGTGCGAGATGGCCGAGGTGTCGGTGACACCGGGGCGGGCGTGGGCGAACATCTGGTATTCGAGCGCGCTCTTCGGCATGCCGGAGCCGAGCAGTTCGGACATCCGGGTGTACTGGTTGCCAATCAGGCCCTTTATGTTTTCCCATTTCGGGTGCGCCGGGTCGGCCGGCGGATTGAGTGGATCGAAGGCGATATGGCAGGAACCGCAGGTCGTGCCAATCAGGAAGGGCGGTTCGACCGAAGCATCGGCCAACTTGCTGACGCGACTGTCGGACTCGATGCCGGTGGCGGCCGCCTTGGTCGCGTTGAAGCCGGACCAGTCGGCCTTGCCGCCGTTGAGCGCCTGCCATTTGGCGGCGTCGAAACGCGGATTGGGGAACTTGCGGATGCCCAGCGCGCCGGTAGAGGTGCCGAAGCGCAGGTCGCAGGGCGAGGCGCGTTGATCGACCTTACCGCCCTGGCTGTGCGGGTCGTCGGGGTCGAGCGCGGCGTCCTTGAGGCCGCAGGCCGGATCGACATAGCCGTTTTTGCCGACATACTTGAGCAGCACGTCGTCGCCCGGGCACCAATCGAAGCCGTAGGTTTCTTCCGGCGATTTGGCCGGGCAGTCGGGATCGCCCGGCTTGCAGCAGGACGGGTCGTTGATGAGGCCCCAGGCCCAGAAGGGGGCGTCGCGGTGGTCGGCGCGCAGGACGCGGAACCAGTCGACGAGGACGCCAATGCGCTGCTGGAAGGTGTAGGTGTGGAAGCGCTCGTTGCCGCCGGTCGCTTTGTACCAGATCAGCCGGCCGACACACTCGGACTCGTTGAGACCTTCGCGGGCGCAGGCTTCGAAGTAGGGCGCATCCTGATCGACGATCGAGGTTTCCGGCATCGGCTTTCCGGCGGGTGCAACAGCTGCCGGTGCCGCCTGGGCATAGGCTTGACCGGCGTTCGGTCCGGGTTGCTGGCTGGGGCCAAGCACGATGGCCAGCGTGACGATGGCCGCGATGGCGGCGAGCAGCATGCGTTTCATACCCGTTCTCCCTCGTCAAAACCGAGGCATGGTTGCCTGAGGATGCCGGTGTCCGGGTGCGTTCACCCATCGGGCGTTTGCATCGCCGAACCCTGCAGGCAGGCTAGCGCAGTAGTTCGCCGGGGCGCATCATTCAAATGGATGATCGACCGCCTGCCCGACAGCAACAGGCCACCGGCGCGATGCTTGCGGAATAGCGCCGCGCATGACATATTGTTTCGTGATTCATTCAAACGAATGATCGGTTGTCAGCGGTGCGCGGGCGGGATGGTTTTCTGTCAGGAGCCCTTCCGCTGCAGCCGGCGCCGACATGACAAACCGGGGGGTGTGCGTTGGCTCATGACCAGGAACTCGACCGCTTGGCCGGAAAGCTCTACGAGGGCGTTCTGGTGCCCGAAATGCTGCCCGAGGCCGTGGCCTCGCTGGCGGCCTGGCTGCAGCCCGCGCCCGGCAGCCCGGCGCAGACGGAGCCAGTGGTGCCGCCCTATTGCCCGATGCTGCATAACGGTGGCACGACAGGTTGCCGACGCGGCTGTCCCGACGCCGGGACGCCGGTCGATGGCGCCTGTGCCGTCTGTTCCCTGCTCGACGGCGGCCAGCCGAACTGGCAGCGCATCATCGATCTCGTCATCCATTGCCGCGCCCTGCGCGGCTTTGCCGACCACGCGGTCAGCTCGGCCAACACCAGCCATGTCGCGGCAATTCTTCTCGATCCCGGCGGCAAGGTGCTCGACTGCGATCAGCGCGGCGAATCCTTTCTCAAGGCGGGCAAGATCCTGCATATCCAGGGGGGCGAACTGCACTGCAGCGATCCGTCGCTACAAGCGCATTTCATGGCGGCGTTACGGGAAACGGCCGCCGTCGGTCGCACGACCAACCTGTTGCTGCATGCCCCCGAAACCCCGGAAAGGCGCATCAGCCTGACGCTGACGCGCATGCAACCGAGGGCGACGGGCAATCTTTCGGAGGATGTCCTGCGAGCACCGGACATCCTCTGCCTGGTGGCACCGCTCGACGCCCGGCGGATCGCGACGGCGCGGCAGCTGATGGACATCTTCGGCCTTTCCGCCGCCGAGGCCCGGCTGGCGCGCGCCATCTGCCACGGCGATTCGGTCGAGGAATACGCCCGCGACCAGGGGCTGCGCCTGCCCACGGTGCGCACCCAGCTCAGCGCCATCTTCAACAAGACCGGCACCGACCGCCAGGCCAGCCTGGTGCGCCTGATCGCCGGCATCCCAGTGGTGCGCGACGGGGCGTAAAAAAGGCGGAGGGCCCGTTCCGGGCGCTCCGCCGATCAGGCCGTCGGGCGATCAGGTCAGTTGCAACAGGCGGCGCTCGTAGGTGCGCTCGGCGCGTTCCTTGCGTTTCTTGGCGATGGCGCGCGTGGCATGGGCGATGCGCTGGCCCAGCTTGTCGAGCTTGAGAAAGTTGCGGGCCTTGCTCTTCGTCTTTTCCATGATGTCTCCTTGTCGGCTGTTGGTGGAATGACTCTAGCAAGCAGCCGCGGGGTGGTCTGTTCTGCTTCCTTGATCTCTTTGTAACGTTCGATGACGTGTCTCAGAACAGCGTCGTGGCGCGTACCCAGGCATCGGGCAGGTGGCCGACGATCCAGGCTTCGAGTTGCTTGTCGGCGCCGCTCAGGATGGCGAGGCCGGTGAGCAGGATGAGCAGGCCGAAGGCTTTCTTGATGCCGTCGATCCGGGCCAGTACCCAGCCGCGGGCGGAGTTGAAGCCGCGCCGCGAGGCATAGGCGACGCCAACCAGCGGCAGGGCGGCACCGATGCCGAAGAGGCCGAGGATGGTGCCGCCGCGCAGGGCGCCGCCTTCGCTCGCTACCAGAGTCAGGGCCGAGGCCAGCAGCGGACCGGAGCAGGGGCTCCAGACCAGGCCGAGCACGCCGCCGAGGAGCAGGGCACCGCCCAGCGAACCGCCGTCCAGCCGGGCGGATGCGGCGTTGGCGCCGGAGGCGATGGGCAGCATCCATTCCGTGAAGCGGCGGTTCAGTGCCGGCACCAGCATGACGAGGCCGAAGGCGATGAGCAGCCAGGCGCCGAACAGGCG
>JAEUOD010000159.1 GCA_016791065.1 Dechloromonas sp.
TCCCCAAAAATATGGGCCGATTTTGTTCAGCCTCCTGCTTTCCGGACTGATGTCGCTTCTGGTCTCCGGAATCGCCACGCTTCGTGCAGCGGGCCTTGCCTATGGCGTTCTCGGACTCTGGATGTCAGCCTGGCTTGCTGCCTGGTTGGTCGCATTTCCAACAGTCATACTGGTTGCGCCATTTACGCAGAAAATAGTCGGCGCTCTGGTAAGCAAAACTTAAATTTTTCTTGAGACTTCTTGAGCGACAAATAGCCATTGGCTGGGTAGGGGGGCGCTCTCCCTGTTGCCAATGGCTACTGAACTCAAAAATCCAACCTTAAGCCAGCGGTTAGATGAAGGGCTGCAAGGGGGCGTTAGCAGCCGCACAAAAATAATCAAGCTTCAAGCCGTTTGCCTCGTTCCCTCCTCAAGGCGGGAATTGGTTTGGCAGTATTACCGCGGGAAATCTCGCCAAATTGATTACGGTGCGGATACTTTGCAACCAACATTGAACCTTTGATCCATCCGGTTTTCTCATCGGCATCAGATCGGCTATAGTCCGTCCCCATGCACGCGTTGCTTCGCACCCTTTCACGTTGGTTGTTGCTGGTCATGCTGACCACGGTCCTGTCGCCAAGTTTCGGCTGGGAGGCCGTGCAGGGCATGGAAACGCACGACGATATGGGGGGCATGCACGCCATGCACGAAGCGCCGGCTGTGCATGATGACTGCGATGGCTGCCCGGGCCACGAAGAGCCTGCCGATTGCGCCGATACGCTGCATCATTGCTGTCCCGGGCATGTGCTGGGGCATTTGCCGGCCGGTATCGGCGAAAGCTTCTCGCTGGCTTTGCCGGATAGCGGCAGGGCGATTCCGCATGGCCTGGAACAGCGCTTTTCGTCGCGTATTCCCGAAGGGCTCGAACGCCCACCCAGAGCACGTTCCGCCTGATCGTCGGCGGTCGTCCAGCCTTTCCCCCTAGCGTTTTGCAGCCCGATTCGGGCTGATCTGGTCTGCCGCCGGTTGTGTGTTCATCAGCCGGAGAATTGCCATGCGTATCCATTCCTGGATCGCCCTTTGCCTCGTCGTGGCACTGCCCGCCCACGCCGAATCCCCGCCCAGCCTGGCGCGTGCCTTTGCCGCCGCCTGGGAGCGTCAGCCTGTCGCCCAGGCTTTGAGCGAACGCGAGCGTGCCGTGCAGGCCCGCCGTTCGGCCGCCGACGCCTTGACCGCGCAACCGCCCAGCCTCGAACTGGCCGGGCGCAGCGATCGTTTCAATCAGGCCCGCGGTGCCACCGAGTACGACCTGGGCCTGGCCCTGCCTTTGTGGCTGCCGGGCGAGCGTAGCGGCAGCCAGGCGCTGGCCGAGGCCGAGGGCGGCGCGCTGGCCGGCCGTGCGGCCGCCCTGCGTCTGCAGCTGGCCGGCGCCGTGCGCCAGGCCTGGTGGGACTGGCAACTGGCACGCAACGAAACGGCGCTGGCCGATGAACGGGTCGGCGCGGCGCAGCGCTTGCGTGACGATGTGGCGCGTCGTGTCGCAGCCGGCGATCTGGCGCGTTCCGACCAGCATCAGGCCGAGGGCGCCCTGGCCACGGCGCGTGCCCAGCGGGCCGAAGGCTTGGCCGGACTCGAGGAGGCGCGCTATCGCCTGCACAGCCTGACCGGCCAGCCGCCCGGCGAGGTGGGTGCGGTCTCCGAGCCGGATTTGACCGACGCTGCGGCGGCCGAGGCCATGGCTGAACATCCCGGCTTGCGCGAACTGGCTGGCCGCCGGGAGGTGTCGCAGCGCAACGTCGATCTGGCCCGCACGCGCAGCCGGGCCAACCCCGAACTCACCATCGCGACGCGGCGCGAGCGAAGCCTCGCCGGCGAGGCCATGGAGCAGACCTGGGCGCTCGGGCTGCGCATCCCGTTTTCATCCGCCGCGCGCCAGGATGCGCAGATCGCCGAGGCCAATGCCGAACTGATCGAGGCCAGCCTGGGGGCTGAACGCGAACGCGAGCGCATCGTCCAGGACGTTGCCGCGGCGCGCAGCCGTGCAGAGGCCGCGCGCCTCCGGCTCGCCGCCAGCGAGGAACGTGCCCGCCTGGCCCGCGAGAACCGCGATTTCTTCGACAAGTCCTTCCGGCTCGGCGAAAGCGATCTGCCGACTCGCCTGCGCATCGAGCAGGAGGCTTTCGAGGCCGAACGCCAGGCGGCCCGCGCCCGCATCAACCTGGCGGCCAGCCGCTCCGCCTACCGGCAGGCCCTCGGCCTGCTGCCCGAATGAGAGAACACCCATGAATATCCATTTACTTCACGGCCTGTTGCTGGCCCTCCTGCTGTCTTCGCCGCTCGCGCGCGCTGCCGAATCGGTGTCGCCCTTGCCGCTTGTCGTGGCCGAAAGCGAGGCCTTCGAGATCGTCGGCCGGCTCGATGCGGATGGCCTGGCTTTCCATGTCGACCGGGCACCCAGCAACGAACCGGTGCTTGCCGCAAACCTGAGCGTCGAGGCGAGCGGTCGCGAGGCAGCCGCCCGTTTCCGCCCCGAGCGCGGCGATTACCTGATCGATGACGCTGGTTGGCTCGCAGCCTTGCGGGTGCCCGGCGGACACCCGTTGAGTTTCACCCTGCTGGCCGGCGACGACAACGATCTGCTGAACGGCGAGTTGACGGTTCCCGATGCGGCGGGCGGTGCGCGGGAGCAAGGCCGACTGGCCTGGTGGCTGGCCGGGGCAGCACTGCTGGCGGGGGGCGGGTTCGCGATCCGGCGGGCACGGCATCGGAGCGAGGGAGGTGCCGCATGAAACGGCTGACATCGATTTTCTGCGCGCTGCTGTTGGCCGCACAACCGCTGTTCGCCCACGAGGGACACGACCACGGCGACGAAAAACAGGCCTTGCCCAACCTCGGCAATACGCCGCAGCGCTTGCCCGATGGCGTGGTTTTCCTGCCCAAGACGGCGCAGCGCCAGATGGGCGTGCGCACCGAGCCGGTGGTGGCGGCGGAACTGGCGCAAACCCTCGAGTTACCGGGCAAGGTCGTCATGGATCCGCACCTCGGCGGGCGCGTCCAGGCGATGATCGCCGGCCGCATCGAGGCGGCCGGGCCGCATGGCCTGCCGAGCGCCGGCAGCCGCGTGAAAAAGGGCGAGGTGCTGGCCTGGGTGGTGCCTGCCGCCGGCCAGATCGAGCGTTCGAACCAGGCGGCGCTGCTGGCCGAACTGAAAGCCGGCCGGCAACTGGCCGAGAAGCGTTTGAACCGCCTGCGCGAACTTTCCGACACCGTTCCGCGCAAGGAAATCGAGGCGGCCGAGAGCGAGCTGGCCAGCCTCAATGGCCGTATCGCCGCCGTCGGTGCCGGGCTGTCCGGGCGCGAGGCGCTGGTTGCGCCGGTGGCCGGCATCCTGGCGGCCAGCAATGCGCTGGTCGGCCAGGTGGTCGAGCCGAAGGAGCTGATTTTCGAGATCGTCGATCCGGACAGCCTGCACATCGAGGCACTGGCCTATGAGCCGCTCGATGTCGGCCAGGTGGCCGAGGCCGGTATTGCCATCGGCGACCGGAGCGTGCCGCTCAACTTCATCGGCGCCAGCCGTCGCCTGCGCGAGCAGGCACTGCCGCTGATCTTCGAGAACCACGCGATCGGCGCCGGCTTGGCCCTGCCGCTCGGCCAGCCGGTAAAGATCCAGTTGCGCCTGAAGGCGAGCGTCAAGGGCTTGCCGATTCCGCTCAAGGCGCTGACCCGCAATCAGGCCAACGAGATCATGGTCTGGGTCAAGGTCGCGCCGGAGCGCTTCGCACCGCGCGTCGTGCGCACCATGCCGTTCGATGGTGTCCGGGTCATTGTCGCCGCTGGCCTGGCGGCCGGCGACCGCGTGGTGGTCGAGGGCGCCGCCCTGATCAACCAGATTCGCTAGGGGCGGCCATGTTCCAGTGGATATTGCATAAAAGCCTGGGCAGCCGCCTGGCGGTGCTGGCGGTCAGCCTGATCCTGATGGCCTACGGCGCTTTCCAGGCCGGCCGCCTGCCGGTCGATGTCTTTCCCGATCTCAACAAGCCGACCGTGACCTTGATGACCGAGGCCGGCGGCATGGCGCCCGAGGAAGTCGAGCAACTCGTCACCTTCCCGCTCGAAACCGCGCTCAACGGCCTGCCCGGCGTTGCCGGCATCCGCTCGGTGTCGAGCGCCGGCTTGTCCTTCCTCTACATTTCCTTCGACTGGGGCGTCGATCTCTATCGCGCCCGGCAGATGGTCAGCGAGCGCCTGGCGGTGCTGGACAGTGCCCTGCCGCCCGGCGCGGTGCCGCGCATGGGGCCGATCTCGTCGATCATGGGCGAGATCATGATGATCGCCATTCCGCTGGAGGCAGGGCAGGGCGGCGATGCCATGCGCGCCCGCGAATACGCCGACTGGGTGCTGCGCCCGCGCCTGATGGCGGTGGCCGGCGTCGCACAGGTCATCCCGATCGGCGGCGAGGTGCGGCAATTCCAGGTGCAGCCGGATTCCCGGCGCATGGCCGACCTGGGGATTTCGCTCGAGCAGCTCGATGCGGCGTTGCGCGGCTATGCCGCCAACACCTCGGGCGGCTTCCTCGAACTCAACGGCCGCGAATACCTGATCCGCCACCTCGGCCGCAGTTCGCGCCTCGAAGACCTGCAGAACCTCGCGATCACTGCCCGCAACGGCCAGCCCATCCTGCTCCGCCAGGTCGCCGGGGTTGCCTTCGCGCCGGCCATCAAGCGCGGCGACGCCGGCTTCAACGGCGGGGCGGCGGTCATCCTGAGCATCCAGAAACAGCCGACGGCCGATACCGTCGACCTGACCCGGCGCCTCGAAAGCGCCCTGAGCGGCATGCGCCAGGGCCTGCCGGCCGGCGTGCTGGCGCCGCAGGTGATCTTCCGCCAGGCCGATTTCATCGAAGCCTCGCTTGGCAATCTGCAGGCCAAACTGCTGCTCGCCGCCTGCCTGGTCGCTGCCGTGCTCTTCTTCTTCCTCGGCAACATGCGGACCATGCTGATCTCGCTGACCGCGATCCCGCTTTCCATCCTGATCGCCGTGCTGGTCTTCCGCTGGCTTGGACTGTCGATCAACACCATGACGCTGGGCGGCCTGGCCATCGCCATCGGCGAACTGGTCGACGATGCGGTGGTCGATGTCGAGAACATCCTGCGTCGCCTGCGCGAGGCATCGGCGCGCGGTACGCCGTTCAGCGTGCGCGAACTGGTGGTCAAGGCTTCGCTCGAAGTGCGCTCGGCCATCGTGTACGCGACGCTGATCATCGCCCTCGTCTTCGTTCCGCTGTTCGCGCTGCCCGGCATCGAGGGGCGGCTGTTCGTGCCGCTCGGCATCGCCTACATCGTCTCCATCCTGGCCTCGCTGCTGGTCTCGGTGACGGTGACGCCGGTGCTCTCCTACTACCTGTTGCCGAGCCTGGCCGGGCGGATGCATGGCGATACGCGGCTGGTCGGCTGGCTCAAGGCGCATTACCGCAGCGCCCTGGAAAAGGTGCTGGCCGCGCCGCAACGGCCGGTGGCTGCCGCCGCCGTTGCCGTCGTCCTCGCCGCCCTGGCCGTGCCCTTTTTCCCGACCACCTTCCTGCCGCCGTTCAACGAGGGATCGATGACCGTGACCCTGCGCTTGAATCCCGGCATCACGCTGGCCGAGTCGGTCCGCGTCGCCAGCCAGGCCGAGCGCCTGCTGCAGGCGGTGCCGGAAGTCGAGCATGTCGGGCGACGTTCCGGTCGGGCCGAACTCGACGAGCATGCCGAGGGCGTCCATGTCTCCGAACTGGAAATCCGCCTCAAGCCGGAAGGGCGCAACAAGGAGGCGATCTACGCCGATGTGCGGCAGCGCCTCAAGGACCTGCCCGGCAGCCTCAACCTCGGCCAGCCGATTTCGCACCGCATCGACCACATGCTGTCGGGGGTCAGGGCGCAGGTGGCGATCAAGATCTTCGGCGACGACCTCGATACCCTGCGCGCCCAGGCCACGTTGCTGCAGCAGCACCTGCAGCAGATTCCCGGAGTTGCCGATCTGGAGGTCGAAAAGCAGGTGCTGGCACCGCAGATCAAGGTACGCGCCGATTTCGATGCGGCGGCGCGCTACGGGCTGTCGTCCGGGCAATTGCTGCGGACGCTGCAGAGCCTGGTCGATGGCGAGAAGGTGGCGCAGATCGTCGAAGGCAACCGGCGCTTCGACCTGCTGGTGCGTCTGCCCGAAAGCGGCCGTTCGCTCGACGGACTGCGCGGCCTGCTGATCGAGACCCCGGCCGGGCCGGTGCCCCTGTCCAAGCTGGCGGTCATCGAGGATGCCGACGGGCCGAACCAGATCGTCCGCGACGACGGCCGGCGGCGTATCGTCATCTCGCTCAATGCCCAGGGACGGGCGCTGTCCGACGTGGTGACGGACATCCGCGCCACGGCGGCCGAATTCAGGCTGCCCGAAGGCTATTTCATTACCCTGGGCGGACAGTTCCAGGCCCAGGAAGAGGCGGCGCGGCTGATTGCCGTGCTGGCGCTCGGTTCGGCGGCGCTGATCTTCCTGGTGCTCTATGTGCGTTACCGTTCGGTGCTGCTCGCCGGGTTGATCATGGCCAATGTGCCGCTCGCCCTGGTCGGTGCCGTTTTCGGGCTCTGGCTGTCCGGTCAGCCGCTGTCGGTCGCGGCCCTGATCGGTTTCATCACCCTGGCCGGCATTTCGACGCGCAACGGCATCCTCAAGGTCAGCCACTGGCTCAACCTGATGCGTTTCGAGGGCGAATCCTTCGCGATTCCGCTGATCGTCCGCGGCTCGCTGGAGCGCCTGACGCCGGTGCTGATGACCGCGCTCGTCGCTGCCTTCGCATTGGCGCCGTTGCTCTTCGAGGCCGAACAGCCGGGGACCGAGATCCTGCATCCGGTCGCCGTCGTGATCTTTTCCGGGCTGGTTGGCGCGACCCTGCTCGACACCTTTGTCACTCCGGCGCTGTTCTGGCTGTTCGGCCGCAAGGCAGCCGAACGCCTGCAGCGCGAATCCATCGAAGAAGCCCTTTGAATTTCAACCGTAAGGAGAATCCCATGATGAAAAAACTGCTTTCCACCGCCTGTTTCCTGTCCCTGCTCGGCGCTGTTCCGGCGGTCGCCCATGAAGGGCATGGCATGGCGCAGTATGGCGGCGTCGTCGCCGAGGCCGGCATGGCCCAGTTCGAGATCGTCGCCAAGGACGGCAAGGTTGTCGTCTACGCGACGCAGCATGGCGCTCCGCTGGCCAGTACCGGTGCCAGCGGCAAGCTGACCGTGCTCGAGGGTGCGAAGAAGTCGGAAATCGAACTCAAGCCGGCCGGCGACAACCGGCTCGAAGGCAAGGGCGGCGCCGCGGCCGGTGCCAAGTTATTGATCAGCGTGCAACTGCTGGGGCAGAAACTGTTGCAGGCGCGCGCCGTGATGCCCTGAGCGGTGTTCAGTTGGCCTGCAACTGCGTCCCGGCGACGCGGTTGCGGCCGGCCTGCTTGGCTCGGTAGAGCCAGCCGTCGGCTTCGTTGATGAGGTCTTCGAGCAGTTCGTGATCGTTCAGTTCGGCAATGCCGAAACTGGCCGAGAGGCAGGATTCGCCGAGCACGGGGCAGAGGTTTATCGATTCGATTTCGGCGCGTAGGCGCTCGGCCATGCGTGCCGCCTGCGGCGCATCGGTCTCGGCAAGCAGAACGATGAATTCCTCGCCCCCCCAGCGGGCGGCGATATCGCTGCTGCGGCAGGCTTCCGCGAGCAGTTCGGCGATGGCGACCAGCGCCCGGTCGCCGACGGCATGGCCGTGCGCGTCGTTGATCAGCTTGAAATGGTCGATATCGACCATCATCAGGGCCAGCGGGCGCTGCTGGCGCTGGGCGGCGCTCCAGATCGGCAGGGCGTGTTCGAAGAAGGCGCGGCGGTTGAGCAGGCCGGTCAGCGGATCGATGCGGGCCAGTTGCTCGGCCTCGCGGCGGGCAGCCTGGTGTTGCCGCATGCGGTAGGCGAGGCCGAGGGCGAGCAGGATGCCTTCGATGACCACACCCCAGCCGGCAGCGTGGAAGGTGATCGAGGTGTAGGGAATGCCCAGCCAGACGGCCATCGCCGTCGTCGCCGTGCCGACCATGGCGGCCAGCACGGCGGCCAGGAAGTAGGCACCGGCGACCTGACCATGGCGGACGGTGATGACGCCGAGCCAGACCATCGTCAGCGAATAGATCAGGATGAAGAGGAAGGCGAAGAGCACAGCCAGTTCCTGGCTTTGCATCAGCGTGGCCGCGACGACCGGGATGCTGCCGCCCGGGATCAGCGTATAGACGGCACGATGGGCGAGCGGCGCATGCTGGCGGAGATCGAGGAAGCCGCTGGCGAAGCGCAGGCCGATGACGCCGGTCAACGCCATGCAGAGCGGGATGGCGAATTGCTGGAAGGCGGCCTGGCCGGGCCAGAGCCAGACGTAGGCATGGCCAGTGTAGGCGAGGTGGAGCAGGACAAAACTGGCAACGTAGAGGGTGTATTCGAAATAGCCGCGTTCGCGCAGGCCGACGAAGAGCATGGCGTTGTAGGCGATCAGCGCGAGCAGGCAGCCGTAGAGCAGACCGTAGCCGCGGTCGTGCTGGCTTTGCAGGGCCTCGGCCGCGGCGGCATCGAGCAGGCGGACCGGCACGACCAGCGGATCGGGTGTTTCGACGCGGAGATAGAGATCGTTGCGGCCGGGCGGCAATTCGAGCTCGAACAGGTAGCCGAGACCGGCCCGCGGATGCTGTTCGCCGGTTTCGGCATCGCCGGCGCGCCACTGGGCGAGCAACTGGCCTTCGTGCAGGTGATAGACGTCGATGCGGTCGAGCCAGGCGGTTTCGATTTGCAGGCGGCGCTTCGCCGGCAGGCTTTCGCCATTGACCAACGGCAGGTGGAGCCAGACCGGCCGGGCGCCGATGCCGAATTTGGGGACGTCGCTGCGTATCGGCTGGAAGCCATTTTCCTCGTTGATGGCCTGTGCTTCCGTCAAGGAAAGCGGCGCGTTCTGTTCCACCAGATAGCCCATCCAGCGACCGATTGGTTCGGATGGCAGGCTGCCGAGAAGCGGTAACTCGGCTCGAACCGGCGAGACGAAAAGCAGGCAGAGCAGCATCGCACCGACCAGCCAGCGGAGAGCGGGCGGCAAGGCAAGAAACATGCGGCTTTGGAGGGTGCCGGCGGCTGGAGGCATAGTGCGCAGAATAACCCTTATCCTGAATCAGACAAGACAAAAGTAATAGCGTTGCACTCCAATGCAAAAAAGGTGAAAGCCGACGGACATTGACCCGTTCCTGAGCATCGCGCCCGAGGCGCGGCTGCTGCATTGCGGCAAAGGTATAATCGCGACCTTTCCGCTTTATGAAGCCTGCCGTGACTGTTCTCGACAACGAAATCGCCCGTCGGCGTACCTTTGCCATCATTTCCCACCCCGATGCCGGTAAAACGACGCTGACCGAAAAACTGCTGTGGTTCGGCGGCGCCATCCAGGTCGCCGGCGAAGTGCGCGCCCGCAAGGCTTCGCGCCATGCGACCTCGGACTGGATGGAGCTGGAAAAGCAGCGCGGCATCTCGGTGACCTCGTCGGTCATGCAGTTTCCGTACCGCGAGTGCATGATCAACCTGCTCGACACGCCGGGCCACGAGGACTTCTCGGAAGACACCTACCGCACGCTGACCGCCGTCGACTCGGCGACCATGGTCATCGACTCGGTGAACGGCGTCGAAGCGCAGACCATCAAGCTGTTGAACGTCTGCCGCATGCGCGACACGCCGATCCTGACCTTCATCAACAAGCTTGACCGCGAAGGCAAGGAGCCGATCGACCTGCTCGACGAAATCGAGTCCGTGCTTGGCATCCAGTGCGCGCCGATGACCTGGCCGATTGGCATGGGCAAGCGTTTCCGTGGCGTCTATCATCTCTACGACGACACCATCGCCTTCTTCGACCCGCAGGCCGAGAAGGGCACGGCGGAAATGATCCAGGGCCTCGACAACCCGCGCCTCGACGAACTGATCGGCTCGCAGGCCGACGAGTTGCGCAGCGACATCGAGCTGGTGCGCGGCGCTTCGCACCCCTTCGATGCCGAGGCCTACCTCTCCGGCAAGCAGTGCCCGGTGTTCTTCGGTTCGGCGGTCAACAACTTCGGCGTGCAAAGCCTGCTCGATGCCGTGGTCGACCTGTCGCCGGCGCCGATCGCCCGCCCGGCGGTGACGCGCAAGGTCGAGCCGAGCGAGGCAAAGTTCTCCGGCTTCGTGTTCAAGATCCAGGCCAACATGGACCCCAAGCACCGCGACCGCATCGCCTTCCTGCGCGTCTGTTCCGGGCGCTTCGACCGGGGCATGAAGGTCAAGCAGGTGGCGACCGGCAAGACGCTGTCGATCAACAACGCCATCACCTTCATGGCGCGCGACCGCAGCACGACCGACGAAGCCTGGCCGGGCGACATCATCGGCATCCCGAACCATGGTTCAATCCGCCTCGGCGAAACCTTCACCGAGGGTGAGGACCTGCGTTTCACCGGCATCCCGTCCTTCGCGCCCGAGCATTTCCGCCTGGCCCGTATCGCCAATCCGCTGAAGATCAAGCAATTGCAGAAGGGCTTGCAGCAGCTGGCGGAGGAGGGCGCGACGCAGTTGTTCCGGCCGTTGTCGGGTACCGACCTGATCCTCGGTGCGGTCGGTACGCTGCAGTTCGACGTCGTCGCCAGCCGTCTCGAGAACGAGTACGGCGTGCAGGTCATTTTCGAGAGCTACAACTGCTCGACGGCGCGCTGGATTCACGGCGATGCGGCGGAGCTGCGACAGCTTTCCGAGCGCTACAGCGCCAACGTCGCGCTCGATGGCGCCGACGATCCGGTTTATCTGGCGCCGAACAATGTTTACCTGAACATGGTCAAAGAGAAGTATCCCAATCTGCGCTTCCTCGAAGCGCGTGAGGTGGCCTGAACATGAGCGTAAGGGTGCAGGAAGCGGACTTCGATCTCGGTGCCGAGCTCGCCGCCCTGCGCGCCGGCGATGCCCGTGTCGGCGCGCTGGCCAGCTTCGTCGGCATGGTGCGCGATGTGAACGAGGGCGCCGGCGTCTCGGAAATGACCCTGGAGCATTACCCCGGGATGACCGAAAAGGCGCTCGAGGAGATCGTCGCCGAAGCGAAGGGGCGCTGGGATTTCTATGATGCGCTGGTTATCCACCGCGTTGGTCCGCTCCTGCCCTGCGACCAGATCGTGCTCGTCGCCGTGACCAGTGCCCATCGCGGCGAAGCCTTCGCCGCCTGTGAATTCATCATGGACTACCTGAAGACCCGCGCCCCGTTCTGGAAGCGCGAAGTAACGCCCGAAGGCGCACGCTGGGTCGACGCCCGCGACACCGACGACAGCGCCGCGGCGCGCTGGCAGCAGGACTGAGCGGCCAGTTCGAGCAGTAACCGCGCTGATCGGAAATATTCGGGAAGCGTCCCGGTAATCTCCCTTTAACGCGGGCGACCTATCGTGACGGGATGCAAACTTCCGCCACGCCTTTCCAGTCACAACAGCGCCATTCTCCGGGATTGGCCGGGCTGCTCGGAGCCTTTCTCCAGTCGCCGTGGAGCCTCGTTCTGGCGGTTATCCTGGCCTTCTTCCTGGGCAGTAACACGCTGCCCCTGACCGATGTCGATGAAGGTGCGTTTTCCGAGGCGACGCGCGAAATGCTGGCCCGGGGCAATCTCGTTTCGCCGACGCTGAACGAGCAGCCGCGTCACGACAAGCCGATCCTGATCTACTGGGCGCAGGCCGCCTCGGTATCGCTGCTCGGCACCAGCGAATTCGCCTTCCGGCTGCCGTCACTGCTCGCCAGCCTGCTCTGGCTCTGGGCGCTGTATCGCTTTTGCCTGCGCCACGGCGACCGCCGGCATGCGCAGTTGAGCAGTCTGATCATGGTGCTCTCGGCGCAGGTCGGGCTGATCGCCAAGGCGGCGATTGCCGATGCGCTGCTCAACCTGTTCATTGCGCTGGCCCTGCTCTGGATTTACGACTTCTACTGCCTCGCTCGTCAGGCGGCCAGCCCGGAACGCATACGACGCCTCCTGCTGGCGATTTATGCCGCTCTAGGCCTTGGTTTCCTGACCAAGGGGCCGGTCGCCGTCTTCCTGCCGCTTCTGGTCAGCGGCCTGTTCTTCGTTTCGGCCGGCGCCTGGCGGGACTGGCTGCGCGCTGCCGTCGACCGGCGCGGTTGGCTCCTCTTTCTGGCCATCGTCCTGCCCTGGCATGTCCTGGTCTATCTCGACCAGGGCGATGCCTTCTTCCGCGGTTTCTACCTGCAGCACAACCTCAATCGCTACGCCAGCACCTTCGAGGGACATGGCGGCAATCCGTTCTACTACCTCGCTATCCTGCCGCTCATCCTGCTGCCTTTCAGCGGCTGGCTGCCGGCGATTGCCGGTGTGCTGTGGCGCAAGCTGAAATCCAGTGGCTCCCGCTTTTCGCTTGAACGCTACCTGCTGATCTGGTTCGGGGTCGTCTTCATCTTCTTCTCCTTTTCGCGTACGCAATTGCCGCACTACCTGCTTTACGGATGCACGCCGCTGTTCATCCTGCTCGGACGCCATCGGTCGTCCGATGGGCGACGCTGGCTGGCCATGGCGCCGGTGATCTTGATGGCAGTTTTCCTGGTTGCCTTGCCTCTGGTACTCGATATCGCGGCAGGTTTGAGTAGCCGTCCCCTGGAGCAGATGGTGATCGGCGAACTGGCGCAGGCCTTCGATGACTGGTCGAGCGGGGTATTCATCGCCTGGCTGGCAGCACTGCTGGGCCTGGCCTTCTGGCGGGCGCTGCCGGTCTGGCAGGCCTTGCTGCTGGCCGGCCTGCTGCAGGCCGCGGTATTTTCAAGCCTCGTGTTGCCGCGTTTGCTGGCCGTCACCCAGGAGCCGGTGCGTCATGCCGCATGGCTGGCTCGGCAGTACGGCGGCGAGGTTGTCGCCTGGCGCCTCAACCAACCGAGCTTCAGCGTCTATCGCGATGCCGTGACGACGGCACGCCTGCCGGGCGCCGGGGAACTGGCGCTGACGCGAACTGATCGCCTGGACGAATTGGCCAGGGCTTTGGCGCCGCTGCCCTTCAGCGAAGTCTATCGGCGTGGACATGTGGCGCTGGTCAGGGTGGGCGAGGTGGGACAACCATGAGGCAAGGGCGTCCTTTCGACCGCAGCCGGGATTACGGCATCGCCAGCCTCGGCTTGGCGCTGACCTTGGGCGGCCTCGCAGCCGGCATGTTGCTGGGCAATGGCTGGCACGCCGGTTTCATGAACATCCAGGCGGCGAGCGCGCTTTTGCCATCCTGGTTCTGGGAGTCCTGCACCACCCTGGGCGATGCGCGCCTGCTGCTGGCGCTGGCGCTCCCCTTGCTCTGTCGGGAGCCCCGCCTGCTTTGGGCAATCCTCCTGGCCGCGCTGGTTGGCGGGCTGATGTCGCGCGGCATCAAGCTCGCCTTCGCCATGCCGAGGCCCGCAGCCATCCTCGACCTCGGCCAGATGACGATCATCGGGGCGCGTTTGACGCAACACAGTTTCGTGTCCGGCCACACCGTCACGGCCTTCGCCTTTTTCGGCGTTTGGCTGGGGTTCCTGGGTTGGCGGCGCAGTTGGCTGATTTTTTTGCTGGCCAGCCTGGCCGGGGTATCGCGGGTCGCCGTCGGTGCCCATTGGCCAATTGACGTTCTGGCCGGGGCCATGCTCGGGTTCCTGGCCGGTTGGCTCGGCTGCAAGCTTGCCGACAAACTGCAGTGGGGCTTGCTCCCGGGGAATCAGAGCATCTTGCTGGGACTTGTCGTCATCGCGGTAGCAACCCTGCCGCTGGATGGCCAGGGCTATCCGGACTCCTTGCCGTGGCGCGTCCTGGCCTGTCTCTGGGGGATTTTCGGCTTTGTCCTGAGCATGCGGCCGGCCTCCATTTTCTGGCCCGGATTCTGGCGTTTCCGGGCATTGCCGGCCGGCCAGAAGCGATTCTCCGGTGCGGTCATGCCCAATTAATATTTTTGTCACGGTTCCGACTTATAAACCGCAGGTATCGCGCCATTCGCACCCACCCCACCTTGAAGAAGGAATTTTGATGAAGCAAACCCTGATCGCGTTCGCCCTGGGCGGCCTGGCCGCCGGTTCAGCCCAGGCGGGGCCGACCTTTTCGGCAGATAAGCTGTGGACCTACAACCATGCCGGCACGCCGAACGCACCGGGCCAAATGTCCGAGATTTCCGCTTACGATGCTGCCACCGGCACCATCTGGGTGGCCGGTGTCGTCGGTGTCGATGTGCTCAATGCGAAGACCGGCCAACTGGTCCAGCATATCGACACGAGTTCGCTGGGCAACATCAACAGCGTCGCGATTCGCAATGGCGTCGCTGCCTTCGCCATCGAGGACAAGCTGACACGGACCAACAACGGTCTGGTCCAGTTCTACGACACGACATCGCGCGCCGCGACGGGAAGCGTCACGGTCGGCGCCTTGCCCGACATGCTGACCTTCACTCCGGACGGCAGCAAGCTGCTGGTCGCCAACGAAGGGACGCCGTCGACCTATGGCGCCCGGATCGGCAGCAGCGTGCCTTTCCAGTTCGCGGCAGCGGCCACCGATCCGCAGGGCAGCGTCAGTATCATCGACATGGCGACCCGCACGCTGGCGGCCACGGCCGCCCTGAGCGGCGTTCCGACGACGGGCAGCCATATCCGCAGCAATACGGGCATGGACTACGAACCCGAGTACATCGCGGTCAACAGCGCCGGTACCAAGGCCTATGTCAGCCTGCAGGAGGCCAATGCGATGGGGGTGCTCAACCTGACCACCAACACGTTTGAAAAGGTCGTCGGCCTTGGCGTCAAGGATTTCAGGCAGGTGGGCAACGAGATCGATCCGAAGAACAACGGCACGATTTCCTTCGGCACCCAGGCCGTCAAGGGCTTCTACATGCCCGATGGGATGGCAACCTTCAGTTCCGGTGGCAAAACCTTCATCGCCATGGCCAACGAAGGCGATTTCCGCGAGGACGACGGCGATCGCTCGTCGGCCGGCAACAGCACCTTCAAGGCGACGTCGCCGCTCGACAGCCTGCGGATTGCCAATACCGATTCGTCGCCGGGCGATCTGTACGTCGCCGGGGCCCGCTCCTTCTCGATTCGCGACGAGAACGGCAATCTTGTCTACGACAGCGGCAGCATCCTCGACCGGAAGGCCGCGGAGAAGGGCATCTACGACGACGGTCGGAGCCGTGACAAGGGCGTCGAGCCCGAAGGCGTGACCATCATCGAAATCAATGGGCGCACGCTGATCTTCGTCGGCCTGGAGCGCACCACGAAGAGCGCGATCGCCGTCTTCGACATCACAGATCCGCGGGATGTCGAATACCTCGACATGATCGTTTCGGACACCGACCTTTCCCCGGAAGGCGTGGCCGCCTTCATGGCCGATGGCCAGTATTTCCTGAGCGTGGCCAACGAGGTTTCCAATACGACCAGCCTGTATCGCCTGAACATGGTTCCCGAACCGCATGCCCTGGCACTGACACTGGGTGGCCTCGGTCTGCTCGGCTTCAACCTGCGCCGTCGCTGCAAGGCGGTTTGAAGCAGTCCGTAAAGGAAGCGACGCCGGGATGTTTTCCCGGCGTTTTTCATTGTGCTTCGGCCCTGCAATGGCTGATCATCCGGCGCAAGTCGCTGTATCATGCCGCCATGAGCACACACGAAAATCCCGTCGTCTTTGGTACCGAGGACATCCTGGTCAGCCTGTGCAATTCGGTGACCAAGGTCCTGACCGTCGCCACCCAGACCCAGGTCCATTACTCCGGTATGGTCCAGCGCATCTCCAAGACCTGCCTGAAACCGGATATCGGCTGTTTCGTCCTGTTCGATGGCGGCTTCACCGGCCTGGTGGTGATCAACTTCTCGGCCCAGGCGGCGATGGAGCTTTACGAGACCTACATGCTCAACATGGGCATGGCGAAATCGGATCTCGTCGCCTCGCATACCTCGGACGAGGTGAGCAATGTCATGGGCGAGCTGATGAACCAGATCGTCGGCGACTTCACCGGCAAGGTCGCGCGGGAACTGCAGACCCACATCACCCAGAACCAGCCGAAGATGCTGGTCCTCAACAAGCAGGTCATGCTCAGCGTCGACACCAACCTCGAAAAGCCAGAGGCGCGCCGGGTCACCTTCTACACGGCCCGCAACAACATCTTCTATCTCGAGCTGGCGATCGATCGCACGGAGTTCATCAAGCTCTTCGATTTCGAGCCGCAGGATGCGCCGGATCCCGATGACCTGATTGCGCAGGCCAACGCCGAGTCGAGCGCCCGGGCTCAGCTTTCCCAGGGTAACGACCACGACGATCTGCTCAAGTCGCTCGGCATGTAGTTCGGTAGGGCATCGCCTGGCGATATTTTCGCCAGGCGGTTGAAATCGCGGCGGGTCGTCCGCATCTTTCGGGTATCAGAAAATTGCCCGAGAAGGACCCGACATGCGACTCGACAAATTCACCACCAAGTTCCAGCAGGCGCTGGCCGATGCTCAGAGCCTGGCCATCGGTGGCGACCAGCAGTTCATCGAACCGCAGCACCTGCTGCTTGCCCTGATCAACCAGGACGACGGCGGCACTACCTCGCTGCTCGCCCGTGCCGGGGTCAATGTGCCCGGTTTGCGCAACGATCTCGAAGCGGCCCTCAAGCGCCTGCCGCAGGTTTCCGGCCATGGCGGCGACGTTTCGGTCGGCCGCGACCTGACCAATCTGCTCAATCTGACCGACAAGGAAGCCCAGAAGCGCGGCGACCAGTTCATTGCCAGCGAGATGTTCCTGCTCGCCCTCTGCGACGACAAGAACGAGACCGGCCGCTTGGCAAAGCAGCACGGCTTCTCCCGCAAGGCCATCGAGGCCGCGATCATGGCTGTGCGCGGCGGTCAGGGCGTCGATAGCCAGGAAGCCGAAGGCCAGCGCGAATCGCTCAAGAAATACTGCATCGACCTGACCGAGCGCGCCGCCCAGGGCAAGCTCGATCCGGTAATCGGCCGCGACGACGAAATCCGCCGCGCCATCCAGATCCTGCAGCGCCGCACCAAGAACAACCCTGTACTGATCGGCGAGCCGGGCGTCGGCAAGACGGCGATCGTCGAAGGCCTGGCCCAGCGCATCGTCAATGAAGAAGTGCCGGAAACCCTGAAGGGCAAGAAGGTGCTGGTGCTCGACATGGCCGGCCTGCTGGCTGGCGCCAAGTATCGCGGCGAATTCGAGGAGCGCCTCAAGGCCGTGCTGAAGGAAGTGGCGCAGGATGAAGGCCGGATCATCCTGTTCATCGACGAATTGCACACCATGGTCGGTGCCGGCAAGGCCGAAGGCGCCATCGACGCCGGCAACATGCTGAAGCCGGCCTTGGCCCGCGGCGAGCTGCACTGCATCGGCGCTACGACGCTCGACGAATACCGCAAGTACATCGAGAAGGACGCCGCGCTGGAGCGCCGTTTCCAGAAGGTGCTGGTCGACGAGCCGAGCGTTGAGAGCACGATCGCCATCCTGCGCGGCTTGCAGGAGAAGTACGAGCTGCACCATGGTGTGGACATCACCGACCCGGCCATCGTCGCCGCGGCCGAGTTGAGTCACCGCTACATCACCGACCGCTTCCTGCCTGACAAGGCAATTGATCTGATTGACGAGGCCGCCGCCCGCATCAAGATGGAAATCGACTCCAAGCCGGAATCGATGGACAAGCTTGACCGCCGCATCATCCAGCTCAAGATCGAACGCGAAGCGGTCAAGAAGGAGAAGGATGAGGCTTCGATCAAGCGTCTCGGCCTGATCGAAGACGAGATCGCCAAGCTGACCAAGGAGTACTCCGATCTGGAGGAAATCTGGAAGGCCGAGAAGTCGGCGGTGCTCGGTTCTGCCCAGATCAAGGAAGAAATCGACCACCTCAAGGCCGAGATCGCCCGCCTGCAGCGCGAGGGCAAGCTCGACAAGGTGGCCGAGTTGCAATACGGCAAGCTGCCGCAACTCGAAGCGCAGCTGAAGTCTGCGGAAGCGGCCGGCGAGGGTGGCCAGCAGAAGAACAAGCTGCTGCGTACCCAGGTTGGTGCCGAGGAAATCGCCGAAGTGGTGTCGCGGGCGACCGGCATTCCGGTGAGCAAGATGATGCAGGGCGAGCGCGAGAAGCTGCTACATATGGAAGACCGTCTGCACAAGCGCGTCGTCGGGCAGGATGAGGCGGTGCGTCTGGTCGGCGATGCCATCCGTCGTTCGCGTGCTGGTCTCTCCGATCCGAACCGGCCTTACGGTTCCTTCCTCTTCCTTGGCCCGACCGGCGTCGGCAAGACCGAACTTTGCAAGGCGCTGGCCGAGTTCATGTTCGATTCCGAGGAACACCTGATCCGCATCGACATGAGCGAATTCATGGAGAAGCACTCGGTCGCCCGCCTGATCGGTGCGCCCCCGGGTTACGTCGGCTATGAGGAAGGTGGCTACCTGACCGAGGCCGTGCGTCGCAAGCCGTATTCGGTGATCCTGCTTGACGAGGTCGAGAAGGCGCACCCGGATGTCTTCAACGTGCTGCTGCAGGTGCTCGACGACGGTCGTATGACCGACGGCCAGGGGCGCACGGTGGATTTCAAGAACACGGTGATCGTGATGACTTCCAATCTCGGCAGCCAGATGATCCAGCA
>JAEUOD010000160.1 GCA_016791065.1 Dechloromonas sp.
TTTGTTGGGGCTCGCCAGTCTGGTGGGCTGAATAATACTTACTAGGAGGTTTCACATGAGCAGAGATGTTGTCGTTCTGAGCGCAGTCCGTTCCCCCATCGGCGCCTTTGGCGGTTCCCTGGCCGACTTTGAATCCACCGAGCTGGCCGGTATCGTGATGAAGGAAGCGATCGCCCGTTCCGGCGTCGATCCCCAGGCCATCAACTACGTCACCGTCGGCACCACCATGCCGACCGATTCCCGCTACGCCTACGTTTCCCGCGTCGCTTCCATACAGGCCGGCCTGTCGATGGATTCCGTCGCCATGCAGGTTTCCCGTCTCTGCGCCTCCGGTCTGCAGGGCATCGTCACCACCGCCCAGAACATCATGCTGAACGATGCCGACTACGGTATCGGCGGCGGCGTCGAAGTCATGTCCAAGGCTGCTTACCTGATGCCGGCGCTGCGTTCCGGCGCCCGCATGGGCGATACCAAGGCGATCGACTCCATGGTCGCCGTGCTGACCGACCCGTTCGGCGTCGGCCACATGGGTATCACGGCTGAGAACCTCGCTGCCAAGCATGGCATCACCCGCGAGCAACAAGACGAATTCGCCGTCGAATCGCAGCGTCGCGCCGCCGCCGCTATCGATGCTGGTCACTTCAAGTCGCAGATCGTGCCGATCGTCAAGCAGACCCGCAAGGGCGAAGTCGTGTTCGATACCGACGAGCACGTCAAGCGTGGCACGACCATGGAGTCCCTGGCCAAGATGAAGCCGGCCTTCAAGAAAGACGGTACCGTCACCGCTGGTAACGCTTCCGGCATCAACGACGGCGCTGCCTTCTTCGTGCTGGCAGCCGCTGATGTTGCCGCCAAGGCAGGCTACAAGGCCCGCGCCCGCATCGCCGGTTATGCCGTTGCCGGCGTGCCGAATGACGTCATGGGCGAAGGTCCGGTCCCGGCCACCAAGCTGGCGCTCAAGAAGGCCGGCCTGACGCTGGACCAGATGGACGTCATCGAGTCGAACGAAGCCTTTGCGGCCCAGGCCCTGTCGGTTTCCAAGCTGCTCGGCCTTGACCCGGTCAAGACCAACCCGAACGGCGGCGCCATCGCCCTCGGCCACCCGGTCGGCTGTTCCGGCGCCTTCATCGCCACCAAGGCCCTCTACGAACTGGAGCGCATCGGCGGCAAGTACGCACTGGTCACCATGTGTATCGGTGGCGGCCAAGGCATCGCCGTGATTCTCGAGCGCGCCTGATCCTTCAGCTACGCTGTCGTACAGTGAAACCCGCCGGAGCGATCCGGCGGGTTTTTTATTTGCACCACGATGAAGGTGGTCTGCACCTTAATGGGGCGCACCACTTTGTTGCGAAAGTGTAATTCAATGATTTGATTGGGTTTATGTCTGTGGCACGGAACCTGCTGAAATGCAGACGAGAGAATCTTCACCGACGAGTCCACTATGAACTTCTATAACGAAATGATCGACGCCGATGGCGGCGTACGTGCTCATTACCAGGGTTACGACGAATGGCTCAAGGCGACGCCGCCGGAGCGGATCGAGCGCAAGCGGGCCGAGGCCGACCTGGCCTTTCACCGCGTTGGTATCACCTTCGCGGTCTACGGTGAAGAGGCGGGCAAGGAGCGACTGATTCCCTTCGACATCATCCCGCGCATCATCCCTTCAACAGAATGGAAGTCGATGCAGAAGGGGCTGCGTCAGCGGGTTCAGGCCCTCAACATGTTCCTGCACGATGTCTATCACGATCAGGAAATCCTCAAGGCCGGCAAGATTCCGAGCGAGCAGGTTCTGAACAATGCCCAGTACCGGGCGGTGATGCAGGGCGTCGACCTGCCGGGGCAGATCTACGCGCACATCGCCGGGGTCGATATCGTCCGGGCAGGGGCGGGCGAGTTCTACGTTCTCGAAGACAACCTGCGTGTGCCGTCTGGCGTTTCCTACATGCTCGAAGACCGCAAGATGATGATGCGCCTCTTCCCGGAGCTGTTCGCCAAGCACAAGGTGGCGCCGGTCCAGCACTACCCGGACATGTTGCTCGAAAAACTGCGTGCGGTCGCACCCAAGGGCGTCAATGACCCCACCGTCGTCGTCATGACGCCGGGCGCCTACAACAGCGCCTACTTCGAACATACCTTCCTCGCCCAGCAGATGGGCGTCGAACTGGTCGAGGGCCGCGATCTCTTCGTCAAGGACGAGGTGGTCTACATGCGGACGACCCAGGGCCCGCAACGCGTCGACGTCATTTATCGTCGCATCGACGACGACTTCATGGACCCGCTCGCTTTCCGCCCCGATTCGGCGCTCGGCGTGCCGGGCATCCTCAAGGCTTATCAGGCCGGCAACGTGACGCTGTCCAACGCCATCGGCACCGGTGTCGCCGACGACAAGTCGATCTATCCCTACGTACCAGACATGATCCGCTTCTACCTGGGTGAAGAGCCGATCCTCAACAACGTGCCGACCTACATGTGCCGCAAGAAGGACGATCTCGCCTACGTGCTCGATCACCTGGCCGAACTGGTGGTCAAGGAAGTGCATGGTGCCGGCGGCTACGGCATGCTGGTCGGCCCGGCCTCGACCAAGGAGCAGATCGAGCACTTCCGCCAGTTGCTGATCGCCAAGCCGGACGGCTACATCGCCCAGCCGACCCTCGCACTGTCCAACTGCCCGACCTTCGTCGAGGAAGGCATCGCCCCGCGCCACCTCGACCTGCGTCCTTTCGTCCTGTCTTCCGGCAAGTGCGTGAACATGGTGCCGGGCGGCCTGACCCGCGTCGCACTGACCAAGGGCTCGCTGGTCGTCAATTCGTCGCAGGGCGGCGGCACCAAGGACACCTGGGTCCTCGAAGACTGATAACGGAGAGAGAACAACATGCTATCGCGTACCGCCGACCATCTTTTCTGGATGTCCCGTTATATCGAACGGGCCGAAAACCTCGCCCGCCTGCTCGACGTCACCTGGCAGATGTCGCTCGTGCCGCAGTCCGAGGCGGCGGCCAATCAGAGCTGGAATGCCGTCATCGCCCTGAATAGCCTTGAAGAGGCCTATGCCAAGAAATACGACGTCGTGAATGGCGAGAACGTCCTGCGCTTCATGGTGAGTGATCCCGACAACTGGTCGTCGATCCACAGTTGCCTGCGCATGGCGCGGGAAAATGCCCATGCAGTGCGCGGCACGGTGACCACCGAAATGTGGGAAACGCTCAACTCGACCTGGCTGGAAGCCCGCGAGCAGCAGTTCGACCAATTGCTCTCGGCCGGCATCGGCGAGTATTTCGAATGGGTCAAGATGCGCTCCTCGCTGTCGCGCGGCGTCACCATCGGCACCCTGTTGCAGGACAAGGCCTTCCACTTCATCCGGCTCGGCACCCTGCTCGAACGGGCCGACAACACGGCGCGGATTCTCGACGTCAAATACCACGGCTTGCGGCCGCATGAAGACGAGGCGGCCACCGATTTCTACCAGTGGGGTGCGTTGCTGCGCTCGGTGTCGGGTTTCGAGGTCTATCGCAAGGTCTATCGCGACGTGATTACCCCGGAGCGGGTCGCCGAACTGCTGATCCTGCATCGCGACATGCCGCGCTCGCTGCATTTCTGCCTGAGCGGTGTGGTCAAGAATCTGGAACTGGTGGCCAACAACCAATCCGGCGAAACCCAGCGCCAGGCCGGCCTGCTCTATTCACAACTGCGCTATGGCCGCATCGAGGATATTCTGACCGATGGCGATGGCTTGCACGAGTGGCTGACCGATTTCATGGACCGCATCTACCTGCTGGGCGATGGCATCAGCAAGGATTTCCTGGTGCCGATGGCCGAAGCTGCATAAGGCAAGCACATGACCTACTGCGTCGCCATGCGTCTCGACGCAGGGGTGGTCTTTCTCTCCGATTCGCGGACCAATGCTGGCGTTGATCACATCAACACCTTTCGCAAGATGCATGTTTTCGCGAAAGAGGGTGAGCGGATTCTTGTCCTGATGACAGCCGGCAACCTGTCGATCAGCCAGTCGGTGGTCAATACCATCCGGGAAAAACTGGGAGCGCGCGGCAATAACCTCGACAAGGTGAAAAACATGTTCGAGGCCGCCAAGCATGTCGGCGATTGCTTGCGTGAAGTGCATGGCCGCGATGCGGCGGCGCTGGAGAAGTTCGGCCTCGACTTCTCCTCGTCGCTCATCCTCGGCGGTCAGATCAAGGGCGAGGAGCCGCGTCTCTTCAACATCTACGCTGCCGGCAACTTCATCGAGGCAACGCGCGAGACGCCTTATTTCCAGATTGGCGAGTCGAAATACGGCAAGCCGATCATCGACCGCGTCATCAGTACTCGGACCTCGCTCGATGAGGCAGCCAAGTGTGCCCTGATTTCAATGGATTCGACCATCCGTTCCAACCTGTCGGTCGATCTGCCGCTCGACCTGCTGATCTATGAGCGCGATGCCCTGAGGGTCAGGCAGCACGTCAAGATCACGCGTGATACGGCCTACTACGGCCAAATCCGCAAGCAATGGGGCGAACACCTGCGGCAGGGATTCGCCGAACTGCCCGACCCGGACTGGGAAACCCTCTAGCCGATTGCCTTACCAGGCACGGGCGCCCATCAGGTAAGAGCGAGTTTCGCGAGGGGTCGCGTTTTCCACGGCCGGTGCGTTCGGCAACTCGGCCGGCACCAGTTCGTCGCGTAGGCGCAGGACCATGACCAGCAAGTCTTCCTCCTGTGCCGCCTCCTCGATTTCGGCCAGACGTTGCCGCGCATAGCCAGGGTCGCGGCTCAGTTTTTCCAGATCGACTGTCTGGCCCAGTTCGCGTTTGACCTGCAATTTGAAGCGCGCCAGCAACTGGGCCATTTCCATACGCTTGTCCATCGACACGATTTCTCCTTATGGTTTGCATCCCGGTTGGGGTCGGGGTGCTGCAGTGCAGCGAAAATCGTGCCGGGCCAGATGCTTGCCGCAGAGCCTCAAGCAATCAGCTGTTTAGGGCTTGATTGTCATAGTTTCTATCGGAATCACGAATCGGTCTGGTGCATTCAGACTGCCCGTTGTGCCCTTCTGGTGCGGGAATACGCGGAATGAACATCGTTCTGGTTTGTCTCTGGGAGTAAGATTCGATGAAAGATGCAATGCTCAATCGAACGTAATGCCTGGACCCTGTACGCGATGATTTCGATGAACGATCCGTGCGTGCTCATGCCGCAGCGGCCCGCTGCGGGCAACTGTTTCACTGCTTCGTCGAGATGAGTGCATCGCCGATGTTTTGCGACTGCCATGCCGAATCTCCGGAGGCGGTTGCCCGCCATCTGGCGGTTTCGGTGGAAGAGGGCTTGGCCGCAGATGAAGCACTCGCCCGATTGGCCACCTTCGGCCCCAACCAACTGGCCGAGCGGGCGCCTCGTCCGGCCTGGCTGAAACTGCTCGACCAGTTCCGCAGTTTTCTCGTCATCGTCCTACTCGCGGCCGCCGTCCTGGCCCGATTGCTCGGTGATCTCCATGATGCGGTGGTCATTTTTGTCGTCGTTTGCATCAACGCCTGGCTTGGCTTTTTCCAGGAACATCGGGCGGAAGCAGCCCTGTCGGCACTCCGGGAGATGCTGGCACCGGTTGCACGCGTGCGTCGGAGTGGCGGCAGCGAGGTCATTCCGGCGCTGCAACTCGTACCCGGCGACATCCTGTTGCTCGAAGCCGGGGACCGCGTTCCGGCCGATGCACGGGTTCTGCTGGCGCATGCGGCAGAAGTGGCGGAAGCCGCCCTGACCGGCGAGTCGCATGCGGTCGCCAAGACCCCGGCGGCGGTGCCGGCAGACGCCATCCTCGCCGAACGAAGTTGCATGGTGTACATGAATACCGTGGTGACCCATGGCCGGATCGAAGCACTGGTCGTGGCGACCGGCATGCAGACCGAAATGGGCCGCCTGGCCGGTCTGCTCGCCGAAGCCGCGGAAGCGCCGACTCCCCTGCAAATCCAACTGGATCACCTGGGCAAGCGACTGGCGGCCATTGCCGCCGTCGTTGTCGGCCTGATCTTCGTGCAGGGGCTGGCGCGTGGCGAAGACCTGGTGCAGACAGCGATGACCGCGATCGCGCTGGCCGTGGCGGCCATCCCGGAGGGGCTGCCGGCTGTGGTCACCGTCACCCTGGCGCTTGGCATGCACCGCATGGCCCGTCGTAACGCCATCGTCAAGAAGCTTGCCGCCGTCGAGACCCTGGGTTGCACCACGGTGATCTGTTCCGACAAGACCGGCACCCTGACGCTGAACCAGATGACAGCTCGCAGCTTCCATTTTGCCGGCCGTCGTTATTCGGTCACTGGCGACGGCTATGCGAGCGACGGGCGGATTACCGCCGAGGATGGCGGGCCGCTGGCCGATCTGCTGCCACTGCTGCAGCCAATGGCCTTGTGTTCCGATTCTTGCCTGCGTGAAGGCGAACTGATCGGCGATCCGACCGAAGGCGCCTTGCTCGCCGTCGCGATCAAGGGTGGCGTCAGTCCCGAGGCCTTGCTTGCGGCGACTCCGCGTATTGCCGAGATTCCGTTCGACTCGGCGCACAAGTTCATGGCCACCTTCCATCGCGACGGCGATCTTGTCCGCATCTGGGTCAAGGGGGCGCCCGATGTCCTGTTCGCCCGCGCCGGCCGTTGCCTGGGCGCGGCAGGCGAAGTGGCCTGCGATGCCGCCATCGTGGCGGCCTGCGAGGCAGCGAACGGCGCCTATGCCGAGGCGGCGATGCGTGTCCTGGCCATCGCCGGGCGCAGCATTCCGGCCGCCGAGTTCGATCCGGGGGGCGACCTGATGGCCTGGGCCAAGGACCTGATGCTGATCGGACTGGTCGGCATCATCGATCCGCCGCGGGAAGAGGCCCGCGAGGCGATCCGCGTCTGCCGCGCGGCCGGCATCGAGGTCAAGATGATCACCGGCGACCATCGGGCGACGGCGGCGGCCATCGCCCGCGACTTGGGTATCGAGGGCGAGGTGCATGAAGGGCGCGAACTCGATGCGCTGTCCGGCAAGGCATTCGCCGCCCTGGTCGAACGGACCGGCGTCTTTGCCCGCGTTGCGCCCGAGCACAAGATGCGCATCGTTGAGGCGCTGCAGGCCCGGGGGCATGTCGTGGCGATGACCGGCGATGGTGTCAACGACGCGCCGGCCTTGAAGAGCGCCGACATCGGCATCGCCATGGGGATTACCGGGACGGAGGTGACCAAGGAGGCGGCCAACCTGGTGCTGACCGACGACAATTTCGCCAGCATCGTCGGGGCTGTCAAGGAAGGGCGGACGATCTACGACAACATCGTCAAGTTCGTGCGCTTCCAGCTCTCCACTAACATCGGGGCCATCCTGACCGTGCTCGGCGCACCACTGCTGGGCTTCTCCACGCCCTTCACGGCGATCCAGATTCTCTGGGTCAATATCATCATGGATGGGCCGCCGGCCATGACCCTGGGCGTCGAACCGGCGCGCGACGGCATCATGACGGCCCGGCCGCGCGCTGCGGATGCCAATATCCTGACCGGTCCGCGCCTGTTCAAGATTGCCGTCTGCGGCCTGACCATGGCGGTGGGCACGCTCGCCGCCTACGGCTGGGGGCTGGCGCAGGGCGGCGCCGACTACGCCGTGACCCTGGCCTTCACGACCTTCGTGCTCTTCCAGTTCTTCAACATCTTCAACGCCCGCGCCGAGCGACACAGTGCCTTCAACCGCCAGTTCTTCAGCAACGGCAAGCTCTGGTTGGCCCTGCTCGGCGTCGTCTCGCTGCAGGTGCTGGTCGTCCATTGGGCGCCGGCACAGGCCATCTTCGATACCGTCGATCTCGGCTTGCGCGACTGGGCGCTCTCGCTGCTCCTTGCCTCCAGCGTGCTCTTCCTTGAAGAAGGAAGAAAACTTGCCTGGCAGCTGCTTCGGCGTTAGCTGCCGAGCATGCCGCGCTCAAGGATGAAGTCGATCACCGTCTGCAAGCCATGGCCGGTTTTCAGGTTGGTGAAGACGAAGGGGCGCTCGCCGCGCTGTACCTTGGCATCCGCCGCCATCACCTCGAGCGAGGCGCCGACCATCGGCGCCAGGTCGATCTTGTTGATGACCAGCAGGTCCGACTTGGTAATGCCGGGGCCGCCCTTGCGCGGGATCTTCTCGCCGGCCGCGACGTCGATGACGTAGATCGTCAGGTCGGAGAGCTCCGGCGAGAAGGTCGCCGCCAGGTTGTCACCACCGGATTCGACGAGGATCAGTTCGATGCCGGGGAAGGCGCGCTGCAGGCGGTCCACAGCCTCCAGATTGATCGAGGCATCCTCGCGGATGGCGGTGTGCGGACAGCCGCCGGTCTCGACGCCGATGATGCGCTCGGGGGCCAGCGCCGAGTGATTGACCAGGAACTTGGCATCCTCGGCGGTGTAGATGTCGTTGGTGACGACGGCCATGTCGATCCGCTCGCGCAGGGCCTGGCAGAGGGCAAGGGTGAGGGCGGTCTTGCCGGAACCGACGGGGCCGCCGATGCCAACGCGTAATGCTTGTTTGCTCATGATTTTACGATCTGAAGAGACGTGAATATTGGGTTTCGTGACGGGCGCAGGCAATGGCGAAAGCCGGCGTGAGGTTGGACCAGGCGGCTTCCGGCAAGCTCAGCGCGGCCTCGGCAATGGCCGGGATGCGCCGGCCGAGTTCGGCGAGCAGGCGCTGGCCTGAAGCCTGGCCGAGCGGCACCGCCTTGAGTGCCGCCATCACCTGGTTTTCCGCCCAGGCCCAGAGGTAGGCGGCGACCGCCGCTTCGCGCTCGATCCCCCAGGCAGCGGCAATGCCGGCCCAGACAGTGGGAAAGGCGACCTCGGGCCAGTCGGCGATGGTGCTGGCCACTGCGGCCAGGCTGTCGTCGCGCAGGTCGCCGAGCAGGCGGCGCAAGGAAAATCCCATCTGTGCCGTTTCGGCCCGCAGTTCGGCCGATTCCCGGCTGGCCAGGAATTCGCCGTCGAGGCGGCGTACTTCGCCGGTTTCGCCGGCGGCCCAGGCCAACATTAGGGCAGCGACCAGTGGTGCCTCGTAGCGGCCGATGCCGTGGGCCAGCAGATCGCCGATCCAGGCGCCGGCATCGGCTTCGTTGCGAATGACGGCGGATTCGACCGCCCATTCGAGGCCCTGCGAATAGGTGTAGGCGCCAACCGGCAGGGTCGGGCTGGCCAGTTGCAGCAGGCGGGCGAGCTGTAGGCTGGCGTGGAGCGCAGGGGCGGTCATGCGCTGGCCGGTTGCAGGGCGATGACGGCCATGCCGAGCAGGGCGATGGTCGCGCCGGCAGCATCCCAGCGGGTCAGGGCAACGCCGTCGACCAGCCGCAGCCAGAGTAGCGCGACCGCGATGTACATGCCGCCGTAGGCCGCATAGGTCCGGCCGGCGGCGGTCGGATGCAGGGTCAGCAGCCAGGCGAAGGCCGCCAGCGACACGGCTGCCGGCAGGAGCAGCCAGGCGCTGCGGTCCTGCCGCAACACCAGCCAGGGCAGGTAACAGCCGAGGATTTCGGCGACTGCCGTGAGCGCGAATAGCCCGCTGAGGCGGGCCAATTCGAAGACCTTGAGCTCCATGCCCACTTGCATCAGCGCGGCTTGAATTCGTGGATTTTGGGTACCGAGCGGTGCGGGCCGTGACCGGGTGCGTGCAGATCGGGGGCCTCGTCGCCGTGGTGGTGATGGCCGCCGTGCGCCCCATAGGCGCCGGATTCCGGCTGGAAGGGAGCTTCGGTTTCGCCGACCTGGCAGCCCAGGCCATGCACCATCTCGGCCAGCACGTGGTCGGTCTGGAAGCGCAGCTTGCCGCCGTTTTCGGTGGGCAGAATCTGCACCGGCACGTGGCGGTTGCCGAGGTGGTAGGCGGCGCGGGCGAAGAGCAGCGGGCTGTCGGCGATGGCTTCGATCAGTTTTTCCGGCGCGGCGAGGATCTCGACGACAGCCGTGCCGTCTTCTGCCGCCAGCCTGTCGCCGCCGTGCAGGTGATCGCCGCGTTCGAGAAAGATGCCGGCTTCGGGACCGGATGCCAGCGTGACCTTGAGGCGGCTGCGCTTGCGTTCGTCGTAGGCGAGTGCCACCGAGTCGGTGGCCGGGGCATTGGTGCGTTGGTTCAGGATCAGCATGTCAGAACAGGAAGTAACGTTGGGCCAGCGGCAACTCGGTGGCCGGTTCGCAGACGAGATGCACGCCGTCGGCCTTGACCACGTAGGTTTCGGGATCGACGCTGATTTCCGGCGTGGCGCCGTTGTGCACCATGTCGGCCTTGGTCAGCGTACGCGTGCCGGACACCGCAACCAGTGGCTTCTGCAGGCCGAGCGCGGCGACGGCGGGGTTTTCCAGGGCCGCTTGCGAGACGAAGGTGACAGAGGTCTTTAATGCCTTGCCGAAGCTGCCGAACATCGGCCGGTAATGCACCGGCTGCGGCGTCGGGATCGAGGCGTTCGGATCGCCCATCGCGGCTGCGGCGATCATGCCGCCCTTGAGGATCAGGCTCGGCTTGGCGCCGAAGAAGGCCGGCTTCCACAGCACCAGGTCGGCCAGCTTGCCGACTTCGATCGAGCCCACCGTATGCGCGATGCCGTGGGTCAGCGCCGGGTTGATGGTGTATTTGGCGATGTAGCGCTTGACGCGGAAGTTGTCGTGGCGCGCATTGTCCTCGGGCAGCGTGCCGCGTTGCAGCTTCATCTTGTGCGCTGCCTGCCAGGTGCGGATGATGACTTCGCCGACCCGGCCCATGGCCTGCGAGTCGGACGACATCATCGAGAAGACGCCCATGTCGTGCAGGATGTCTTCCGCGGCGATGGTTTCGCGGCGGATGCGGCTTTCGGCAAAAGCCACGTCCTCGGCGATGCTCGGGTCGAGGTGGTGGCAGACCATCAGCATGTCGAGATGCTCGTCGATGGTGTTGACCGTGTACGGCATGGTCGGGTTGGTCGAACTGGGCAGGACATTGGGCAGGCTGGTCGCCTTGATGATGTCCGGCGCGTGGCCGCCGCCGGCACCCTCGGTGTGGAAGGTGTGGATGGTGCGGCCCTTGAAGGCGCCGATCGTCGCTTCGACGAAGCCCGATTCGTTGAGCGTGTCGGTGTGGATGGCGACCTGCACGTCCATCTCGTCGGCTACCGACAGGCAGCAGTCGATGGCAGCCGGCGTCGTCCCCCAGTCCTCGTGCAGCTTCAAGCCGATGACGCCGGCTTCGACCTGCTCGCGCAGCGCTTCCGGCAGGCTGGCGTTGCCCTTGCCAAGGAAACCGAGGTTCATCGGGAAGGCCTCGGCGGCTTCCAGCATGCGGTGGATGTGCCACGGACCTGGCGTGCAGGTCGTGGCGTAGGTGCCGGTCGCCGGGCCGGTGCCGCCGCCGATCATCGTCGTCACGCCTGAATACAACGCCTCGTCGATCTGCTGCGGGCAGATGAAATGGATGTGGCTGTCGATGCCGCCCGCCGTGACGATCATGCCTTCGCCAGCGATGACTTCGGTGCCTGGGCCGACGACGATGGTTACGCCGGGCTGAATGTCCGGGTTGCCGGCCTTGCCGATGGCGGCGATGCGGCCGTTCTTGAGGCCGATGTCGGCCTTGACGATGCCGGTCACGGCATCGACGATCAGGGCGTTGGTGATCACGGTATCGACCGTTTCCGCCGAGACGCGCTGGCTCTGGCCCATGCCGTCGCGGATGACCTTGCCGCCGCCGAATTTCACTTCCTCGCCGTAGATCGTGTAGTCCTTTTCGACCTCGATGATGAGTCCGGAGTCGGCCAGGCGCAGGCGGTCGCCGGTGGTCGGGCCGAACATTTCGGCATAGGCCTGGCGGGTGATTTTATTGGCCATCAGAGCGCTCCTTGTACCAAGCCACGGAAACCGTAGACCTTGCGCTCGCCGGCCAAAGCCACCAGCTGTACGGTGCGCGTCTGGCCCGGCTCGAAGCGCACGGCGGTGCCGGCAGCGATGTCGAGACGGTAGCCGCGTGCGGCTTCGCGGTCGAAGCTGAGGCCGGCGTTGGTTTCGTAAAAGTGATAGTGCGAGCCGACCTGGATCGGTCGGTCGCCGGTGTTGGCGACGACCAGCGAGATCGTCGGGCGGCCGGCGTTGAGTTCGAGTTCGCCGGGTTCGGCGAGGAGTTCTCCGGGGATCATTGCGCTCTCCTCAGACAATCGGGTTATGCACGGTGACAAGCTTGGTGCCATCCGGGAAGGTAGCCTCGACCTGAATTTCCGGAATCAGCTCGGCGATGCCGTCCATCACGTCGGCCCGGGTCAGGACCTTGGTACCTTCATGCATCAGTTCGGCCACCGTCCGGCCGTCGCGGGCGCCTTCCATGATGGCGCAGGTGATCAGCGCCACGGCTTCCGGGTAGTTGAGCTTAAGGCCACGGGCCTTGCGCCGTTCGGCAAGCAGGCCGGCGGTGAAGATCAGGAGCTTGTCTTTTTCGCGGGGTGTCAGTTCCATGCGGAGTCCTCAGGTATTCCAGATTCTTGGGGTGACGGCCGGGCGACCGCAGCAGGCCGGGCGCAGGGCCGCCCAGAGGCGGGCCAGCCAGTGGCGGGCGGCCTCACTGTTGTCGCCGAGGTAGCGGGCGACGAGCAGGCCAGGCAAAACGGTAATGCCGTGCCGGGCACCATCGGCCGGGGCGATGGCGCGCAGCGTTTCAAGCAGGGCGACGGCCTGCTGCGGCAGTTCCGGGAAGGTGCAGAGCAGCGTGCCGCTGACCGTGCTGCCGGCCCAGCCGGCTGGGCTGGCGAACATCGGGTCGTCGCCGGCAAAGCCGCCGCGTTCGATCCACAGCGGCTTGCCGTCGCGCTCGATGCGGCAGGCGAGATCGAAGCGGCCATGGCGAAAGCGTTCGCCGGCGGCAGCCCGGCCGAGGCAGAGGATGTCCCAACCCATATAGCGGCTGTCGGTCGCCAGCGTGACGCGGGTGTCCATGCGGGCGATGGCGCCGTCGAAAACGATGCTTTCCTGCGGCAGCCATTCCAGCGTCGCGCCTTCGCCGACCGTGAGCGCCAGCGTCTGCGATGCCTCGGCGCCACCGCTGCGATACCACTTGCCGGCGCCGGGCGTGGTGATCTGGGCATGGGCCGCCGCAGCGACGTCGACCTCGATTTCCAGCTGATCGCCTCCCGCGATGCCGGAGGGTGGGTGCAGCACGATGGCCTGGCAGACCGACTCGCCTTCCGGATAGAGCGCCTTCTGCACGCGCAACGGGCCGCGGTGGCGGTTTTCGTGCAGGGTACTCCGGCCTTCGCTGCGGCGGAAACCGAGATGCAGGCTTGCCTGCCAGCTCGGCGCAAGGCCGGGGGCGGTCAACGGAAGGCGGGATGTCATGCCCCGATTATCGACAGGAGCGGGGCGAAAGGGAATACGCAAGAGTACGCAGTGCACCTCGGCATGGCGCGGCCTTGCAACATTCCTGTCACCTGCGGAAACTAGACTCCGCCCTTTTCGAGGCGGCAGCGATGCGCGGCGATGTCGCCGGCGGGTTGTCGCCAAAGCATTCGCTCATGGCAGCCCTGGACAGTCTGGTTATTTACCGCAAGCAACTCGGCGACGTGCTCCTCTTGCAGCCGGCGCTCGAATGGCTGGCGCAGCGGGGCAGCGTCGGTGTCGCGACACGGCCGGCTTTTGCCGATCTGCTGGCCCTGATGCCGGGAAACATCGCCCTGGCTCCCGGCGCCTTCCCGCGCGCGCGCCACGTCTATTGCCTGGAAACCCGGCGTGGGGCGATTGCCTATGCCGCCTCGGCCATCGGTGCCCGGCGGCACCTGCTCAAAAGTCGGGAGCGGGGGAGTCGCTGGCATCACCTGGTGTTTTCCGAAATCAGCGTTACCCCGGGCCGCGACATGTACCGGGCCGCGTTGTTTCACGCCATGCTCGATGGCCGGCCCGAGGATTTTCGGCCGCCCCGGCTCGAATCGCCGCCGGCCGACTGGCTGCCCGCCGGGTTGCCCGCCGACTACGGCGTGATCCACCCGACTGCGGCGTGGGAACACAAGACCTGGAGCGCCGGGAAGTGGTGCGCGGCCTTGCAGGAACGGGGCGGCGACCTGCCCTGGGTAGTGACTGCCGGACCAGCGCCGTGGGAGCAGGCATTGGCCGGTCAACTGGCAGCGTGCCTGGGGGGGCGGGCGATCAACCTGGCTGGCCGGACCAATTTGCGCCAGTATCTTGCCGTCCTTGCCAACGCCCGCCTCGTCTTGTGTGTCGACGGTTCGGCCAGCCATCTGGCGGCGGCCTTCGGCAAGCCGACCCTGACCCTGTTCGGCCCGACCAATCCGATTCATTGGCATTGCCCCGGGCCGGCGACGATCCGCCTGGCGGCGCAGGATTTCTGCGCCGAGGCACGGCCGCCGGTCGATGCCATCCCCGTCGCGGCGGTCGGCGCCGCGATTGATCGCCTGCTGGCGGTGGCCCATGGCTGATCCCTGGCTCTACGTCACCGACGCCAAGTTTTCCGGCATCGGCATCGATCTCGTCTGCGAGCAGCAGATCCGGGCCTTCTCGGAGCGCGGGGCGCGGCTCGACGTGCTGGCCCGCGGCAAGCTCGATTTGCCGCAAGTGCGCAACTTCCGTAATCGCTTGCCGCCGACCAAGCTGCTTTCGTGGTTGCCGGCGCAAAAATATTACGCGCTCAACAAGCGCTATTTCTCGCACCTGGGGAAACATCGGCTGCAGCGCGCCGACTATGCCGGTGTCGTCGCCTGGTCGCGAACCGCCTTGCGCATTTTCGAACAGGCCGAGCGGCAGGGCCTGCCCCGCCTGCTCAATGTCGGCAATTTCCACCGCGATTTCGACAGCGGCCGTCCCGGCATCGAGCACCCTGCCTGGCCGCTCATTCCGCACAGCCGCTACCGGGCCGAGTACGAGCTGGCCTCGCTGATCCTTGTCGCGTCCGACGAGGCGGCCCACAGCTTTGTCAGCCAGGGCGTGCCGGCCGAGAAAATCCGCACCGTCTATCGCGGCGTCGATACGAGCAAATACTTTCCGGCACCCAACAGGCAGCCGGGCCCGTTCATCGTGGCCAGTTGCGGCCTGCTCGGCGAACGCAAGGGAACCTACCAGCTGCTGCGCGCCTGGCGGCGCCTGGCGCTGCCCAATGCCGAACTCTGGCTGATCGGCCATCTGCCGGCGGCGGAAGCCCGGGAAATCCAGGCCCTGGCGAGCGGCAGCGTGCGCTTTCTCGGCTTTCGCAAGGACATGCCAGAATTGCTGCGCCAGGCCCACCTGCATGTCCTGCTTTCGCGCAACGAGGGGCTGGCCAAGGTCCTGCTCGAAGCTGCCGCCAGCGCCGTGCCCAATCTGTGCACGCGGCAGGCCGGCCTGCCGCCGGATGTCGAAGGGACGCTGTTCGTCGAGAATCGCGACGACGAGGAGGCAGTGGCCGCAGCGATCGAATCCTGCTTTCGCAATCCGGCCGGCACGGCGCTGCTCGGGGTCCAGGCACGCCGGATGGTCGAGCAGCGTTTCGGCTGGTCGGCATTCCGCGACCGCTTCCGGCAGGCCGTGGCCGACGTCACTTGATGTCCGGTTTCATATGGCTGCAATGAGCCTTGCGCATCATGGCTGCCGAATCGACAACGGATACCAGCGATGTACATGAGAGCGTTCGGACGGGAATTGTCCATCTCGCGCGGGGAACTTGCGTTCAGACGAACGGATGTGCCCGTGCCCATGCTGGCGGTGGGACGCTTGCGCTTCGAGTGCGAGCGCTTCGTCGATGGCTTGTACCTGCGGCTCAACAGCCGGGAATGGTTCATCTGGCTGTGAGCCGGAGCAGCCGCCAGCGGGCGCTTACTGCCTGATTTCTCGCGTGTTGCCGGCTGCCGGGAATTCGCCGCTGCTGCGGAAAGGATTGATGTCCAGCCCGCCGCGCCGGGTGTAGCGGGCATGCACGGCCAGGGCTTCCGGCGTGCAGCGTCGCGTGATATCGCAGAAGATGCGCTCGACGCACTGCTCGTGGAATTCGTTGTGCTCGCGGAAGGAAACGATGTAGCGCAGCAGGCCGGCACGGTCGATCGGCCGGCCGCGATAGCGGATGACGACCATCGCCCAGTCGGGCTGGCCGGTGACCAGGCAGTTCGATTTGAGCAGGTGGGAGTAGAGCGTTTCCTCGACCACCGGTCCGTTACCGGTCGCCAGTAGGTCCGGCGCTGGCTGGTAGCGGTCGCAGGCGATATCCAGTTCATCGAGCAACACCCCATCGGGGTAGCCGACTGCTGCCTGCGGCTGCCCCGTCAGCACTGCAATCTGTACGCCGACCGGCGCGCCGGCTGCCGCCGCAAGGTCGCCAACCAATGCCGCCTCGACTGCAGCTGCATCGGCGAACGCTGTCTGGTTGAAGGAATTGAGGTAAAGCTTCAGCGACTTCGATTCGACCAGATTCGGGCTGTTCGCCGGTACCCGGAAAGTCGCCACCGCCACCTGCGGTTTGCCCTTCGCGTTCAGCCACGAAAGCTCGTAGGCATTCCACAGATCCTCTCCCACGAAAGGCAGCGCCTCGCCGCGGATACCGAGCTCGTCCCGTTTCAACTGGCGCGGAATCGGGTAGAGCAGTTCCGGTGCGTAGGTGGCGCGGTATTCGGTCGGTTTGCCGAGCGGGGAAAGGATGCTGGGGTCGGTGGGCTGGGTCATGGGGCGGATTTTAGCGGAAGCGGGATCGGGGGCGTTCGGCGATGCCTGAAATGGGCAAGTTGCGGGGTGGCGGCTAAAACCCGGTGTATGCAGACATACAAGATGGTGCGAATGTGCGGCCGGTATCTGATGGTTAGAACCCTTGGGACCTGGCTGGTGATGAATGTCTTCTTTTCAGAAATTTAAGTTTTGCTTACCAGAGCGCCGACTATTTTCTGCGTAAATGGCGCAACCAGTATGACTGTTGGAAATGCGACCAACCATGCAGCAAGCCAGGCTGACATCCAGAGTCCGAGAACGCCATAGGCAAGGCCCGCTGCACGAAGCGTGGCGATTCCGGAGACCAGAAGCGACATCAGTCCGGAAAGCAGGAGGCTGAACAAAATCGGCCCATATTTTTGGGGA
>JAEUOD010000170.1 GCA_016791065.1 Dechloromonas sp.
CGCTGCTCCTCGATCTGCTGCCAGGCGAGAATCCGCGGCGACAAGTGCAATTGCTGCTGCGACAGCGACACCGGGCTGCCGTAGTCGTAGCGGGTCTCGTGCAGGACGTGATAGCGAACCGGTTCCATGCTCAGAGCGCCATGGTTTGCCGGCTGACATCGCCGACATGGGTGAAGTAGCGCATGCCCAGCCAGTCGGAAAGCTGGATGGCAGCGAAGTTCAGTTCGTCGAGCAGATTGGCTAGTTCCTCGCAGGGCGCGCATTCGCGACACTGGCTGAACTGCAGGTGTTCGAGCTTTTCGAGATCGAAGCTGCGCAGGCGCTCCAGTGCCTCGGCCAGCTTGCCGTCGAAGCTGGCGCCGAGTTCGCGAGACATGCGCTCGAGGTAGCGGGCGAGGACGCCGGCCTGGAAGATGACGCCGTGCGGGTTGCTGTCGTCGAAGACGATGAGATCGATCACCGGCAACAACTCGGGCTGGCGCGAATAGCGCGAACGGTAGGTGATGATCGAGTCGGCCAGTTCGAGCAGCCATTCCAGGCAACCCGGCGCCCGAGCACCTTCCATGCGCAGGAAGCCGGCGATGGCCTGGGCGAAGAAGGAAAGGCGTTCGAGCCGACGGCCGATGATCAGGAAGCGCCAGCCGTCGTCACGCGTCATGTTGTCCATGGCGAAGCCGGTCAACGACGACGAGACGCCGAGCACGCGGTCGAGGAAGGCGATCGCCTCGGGCAGGGTCGGATGCTTCTTCTGCGCCGCCTGCTGCTCGCGCTGCAAACGGTTTAGCGAATGCCAATGGTCGAGCGAGAGACGTTCGCGGACATGCGTCGCCGACCACATCAGGCTGCGAATGTTACCGGCCAGGCTGCCCGGCTGGTCCGGATCGTAGATCGCCTCGAGCAGGGCGTGTTCGCTGCCCTCCTTGATCGGCGTGTCTTCATCCGGCCCGGGCAGGATGCGCAGCAGTTCGGCCAGCTCCTTGGACGTGGCGACGGCCGGCGTCTTCTCGCCGCCGGCCTCGACCAGGCGGGAGAGCGTGACGCGCAGCATGCGGGCACTGTCGTCGAAGCGCTCGGAATAGCGCCCCAGCCAGAACAGGTTCTCGACGACGCGCGAGGACAGATTGGCCCCCGAGCGCACCAGGTCGCGCACGCCGACCGAAGGCTTGAGCAGGGTGAATTCGCTGACCGGCCCGTCGGTCAGGACCCAGGCGTCCTTCGAGGCGCCGCCACGCTGCATCGAGATGATGCGCGTATTCGCCCCGGTCGCGACGCGAGCGAGACCGCCCGGCATCACGGAATAGCCGCCTTCGGCATTGGCCACCGCGTAGGCGCGCAGGCCGACCGGCCGGGCGATCAGGCGGCGCTCGTGCGAACGGCTCCAGGTCGGCGCCTGGGCCAAATTGACCATTTCCTGGGCGACGTAGGCATGCGGCCGGGCCTCCAGGCGATGCAGCATTTCGGCCCGCGCCTCGCCCTTGAGTTCGAAGCCGAACACCGGGTCCATGCGCTGCGTCGGGTAGGCCGGCTTGATGACCAGATCGTCGAAGTTCTCCTTGACGTAGTCGAGCGCCGGCTTTTCGCCGCACCACCATGTGGCGACCGAGGGCATGGCCAGCCGTTCGCCGAGCAGGGAACGGCAAATGGCGGGCAGGAAGCCCATCAGGGCACCGGAAGCGAGCAGGCCGCTGCCCAGCGCATTGGCGATGACGACCCGGCCGGCCCGCGCCACGTTGACCAGGCCGGGAATGCCGAGCGCAGAATCGCCGCGCAGTTCGAGCGGATCGCAGTAATCGTCGTCCTGGCGACGCAGGATGACGTGGACGCGCTTGAGGCCACGCAGGGTCTTGAGGTAGACCGTGTCGCCACGCACCGTGAGATCCTGCCCCTCGACCAGCGGGAAACCGAGGTAGCGCGCCAGGTAGGCATGTTCGAAATAGGTTTCGTTGTACGGCCCTGGCGTCAGCAGCACGATGTGCGGCTGCTCGTCGCCCTCGACCGGCGCCAGCGCGGCCAGGCCATCGAGTTGGTCGCGGAAGAAATCGGCGAGGTGTTCGACGTGCAGGTCGCGGAACATTTCCGGGAAGACGCGCGAGACGACCAGGCGGTTTTCCAGCGCATAGCCGGCACCGGAAGGCGCCTGCGTGCGGTCGGCAATGACCCACCAGCGGCCGTTCGGCGAACGCGCCAGGTCGACCGCGTAATTGTGCAGCCAGATACCACCCGGCGGCTTGATGCCCTGACAGGGCCAAAGATAGCCGTGCTGGCCATAGACCAGGGCCGGCGGCAGCAAGCCGTCGGCGAGCAATTTCTGTTCGCCGTAGAGGTCGGCCAAGATGGCATTGAGCAAGGTCGCGCGCTGGGCGACGGCCGCCTCCACCTCGGCCCACTCGTCGGGCGGGATGATCAGCGGCAGCGGGTCGAGTGCCCAGGGGCGGTCTGCCCCGCTGGGATCGGCATAGACGTTGTAGGTGACGCCATTTTCCTGAATACGCCGGTCGACGAATTCGAGCCGGCGGTGCATTTCCTCCGGCGCCACCGAATCGAGGTGGATGAAGAATTGCCGCCAGTGCGGACGCACGGCGCCGTCCGCCGTCAACATCTCGTCGTAACGGCGGGCGCTGTGAGGATAAATTGCCAGGAGGGTGCGTGCCATCGGTCGGGGGAGTTAACGTGCGAACAGGCCGTTGCCGGCCTGTTCTTGCG
The DNA here is from genome assembly GCA_016791065.1 of Dechloromonas sp. GTDB lineage: Bacteria > Pseudomonadota > Gammaproteobacteria > Burkholderiales > Rhodocyclaceae > Azonexus. The sequence continues at coordinate 2,704 of JAEUOD010000170.1, forward strand.
GCATTACACCGCAATTGGCATTTTTATCGTTATAAACGTCGCAAGTCTAGCGTAAACGGGTGCTCCGCGCTGACTTCCGGCGCCGCGACCTGCATCTTGCCCGGCGTATGGCCGAAGCGGAAGAAGCGCGCCAAGCGACGGCTCTCCGCCTCGAAGGCATTGACCGGGAAAGTGTCGAAACTGCGGCCGCCCGGATGGGCCACGTGGTACTGGCAACCGCCCAGCGAACGCTGCATCCAGGTATCGACGATGTCGAAGACCAGGGGCGCATGGACACCGATGGTCGGATGCAGGCAGGAAGCCGGCTGCCAGGCACGATAGCGCACGCCGGCGACGAACTCGCCGTTGGTGCCGGTATTCTGCAGCGGCACCGACTGGCCGTTGCAGGTCAGCACATAGCGATCCGGCGCCATGCCCTTGATCTTGACCTGGACACGCTCGACCGAGGAATCGACGTAACGCACGGTGCCGCCACCGCCCCCCTCCTCGCCCATGACGTGCCACGGCTCGAGTGCATGGCGCAGTTCGAACTCCATGCCCTTGACGGCGAAATCGCCGTATTTCGGGAAGCGGAATTCGAAATGAGGTGCAAACCATTCGGCCTTGAACGGATAACCGGCTGCGGCCATTTCTTCCATGACGTCGCGGAAATCCTGCTCGGCGTAGAAGGGCAGCATGAAGCGGTCGTGCAGCTCAGTTCCCCAACGCGCCAGGCGGGGCGGCTGGTACGGCTCCTCCCAGAAGCGCGCGATCATGGCGCGCAGCAGCAGTTGCTGGGCCAGCGACATGCGCGAATGCGGCGGCATTTCGAAGGCGCGCAGCTCGAGCAGGCCGAGGCGGCCAGTCGGCCCGTCCGGCGAATAGAGCTTGTCGATGCAGAACTCGGAACGGTGGGTGTTGCCGGTGACGTCGATGAGCAGATTGCGCAGCAGACGGTCGATGAGCCAGGGCGGTACGTTGTCGCCGACCTTCGGGAACTGGCGGAAGGCGGTTTCGATTTCGTACACCGAGTCGTTGCGGGCCTCATCGATGCGGGGTGCCTGGCTGGTCGGGCCGACGAACATGCCGGAGAACAG
>JAEUOD010000077.1 GCA_016791065.1 Dechloromonas sp.
CAGTTTCAGTGCGAATTCATTGCATTGTCGGCGGTGTTTTCCGGCATCAAGGAAGTGCGCGAGGCGGTGGCACAGGCCGAGATGTGGCGCACCCAGGGGCGGCGCACAATTCTTTTCGTCGATGAAATCCATCGTTTCAACAAGGCGCAACAGGACGGGTTTTTGCCTTACGTCGAATCGGGCCTGCTCACCTTCATTGGTGCCACCACCGAGAATCCTTCGTTCGAACTCAATTCCGCATTGCTGTCGCGGGCCTCGGTCTATGTGCTCAAGTCGCTCGACGAAACCGAGATGGGGCAGCTCTTCGACCGGGCCTGCGCCCAGGCGTTGGCTGATCTGAGTTTCGACGCCTCGGCCCGCGAACGCCTGACAGGCCTGGCCGACGGCGATGCGCGGCGCTTGCTCAACCTGCTGGAACAAGTGCGGACGGCAGCCCGAACGGCCGGTGTGGCGGCGGTTGACGGCACTTTCATCGAAGCGACGATGGCGCAGAGCCTGCGCCGCTTCGACAAGGGCGGCGATGCCTTCTACGACCAGATTTCGGCCCTGCACAAGTCGGTGCGCGGCTCCAATCCGGATGCCGCGCTGTACTGGCTGTGCCGCATGCTGGATGGTGGGACCGATCCGCGCTACCTGGCGCGGCGCATCGTCCGCATGGCCTGGGAGGATATCGGCATCGCCGATCCGCGCGCCATGCAGATTGCCAACGACGCAGCGCTGACCTTCGAGCGCCTGGGCAGCCCGGAAGGCGAACTGGCCTTGGGTCAGGCGGTGATCTACCTCGCGGTGGCAGCCAAATCGAATGCCGGCTACAACGCCTACAATGCGGCGCGTGCTTTCGTCGCCAAGGAAGGTTCGCGGCCGGTGCCGGTGCATTTGCGCAATGCGCCGACCAAGCTCATGAAGGAGCTTGGCTACGGCAAGGCCTATCGCTACGCCCACGACGAACCGGAAGCCTATGCCGCCGGCGAAACCTATTTTCCGGACGGCATGCCCGAACCTGGCTGGTACCGTCCGACGCCGCGAGGGCTGGAGGGCAAGATCGGCGAAAAGCTGGCGCATCTGCGGGAACTGGACCGCAAGGCGGGCAAGAAGTGATGCTTGACCGTCTGCGCGGGAATGATGGAGGAGGGTTGAGGAGAGGTATTTGGATCTGATCCAGACCATTGCCCTTTCCACCGGCCTGGCCTGGGCCAGCGGTCTGCGCCTTTACTTGGTGGTCTTCCTGGCAGGGGCGCTATCCTATTTTGGCTACCTGCAGTTACCGCAAACGCTCGCCATGCTCCAGAACCCGTTGGTCATGGGCGTTGCCGCCGTGATGGCGATCGCCGAATTGATCGCCGACAAGATTCCGGCCTTCGATTCGATATGGGACGGTTTTCAGACCTTCATCCGCATTCCCGCAGGCGCCTTGCTGGCAGCTTTTGCCATGGGCGAGGTCGACCCCGCCTGGATCGTTGCAGCCGGGCTGATCGGTGGCACGATCACGGCCGGTACGCACTTCGCGAAGGCGGGCAGTCGGCTGGCGATCAACGCCTCGCCGGAGCCGTTTTCCAACTGGCTGGCGTCTTTTGGCGAGGAGGGCATGGTGCTTGGCGGTTTGTGGGCCATGCTGGCCTCGCCAGTGCTCTTCCTGGGCATGCTGGCGGTCTTTCTGGTGCTGGCCGGCTTCCTCCTGGTCAAGCTCTGGGGCTTCGTCAGGCGCCTGTTGCGTCGCGTATAATCGCGGTTTTTCGCGCCTCGGCGCGGTGCCAGACTTCAGGAATTCCCATGCTCGACATCCAACTCCTCCGCTCCAATCTCGACGCCGTCGCGGCGGGCCTCGCCAAGCGTGGCAAGCCGATCGACTTCAGCGAATTCACCGCGCTCGAGAACGAGCGCAAGACGCTGCAGACGCGTACCCAGGACCTGCAAGCCCAGCGCAACAGCCTCTCGAAGCAGATCGGCATGCTCAAGGGGCAGGGCAAGGATGCTTCCGAGGTGATGGCCCAGGTCGGTGCGCTCGGCGACGAGCTCAAGGCTTCCGAGGCTCGCCTTGGTGAACTGCTTGAGAAGTTCAACGCCATCCTGGCTGCATTGCCCAACATCCCGGACGAATCGGTGCCGGTCGGCAATGATGAAAACGGCAACGTCGAGGTCAAGCGCTGGGGCACGCCGCGCAGCTTCGATTTTCCGGTCAAGGATCATACCGATGTCGGTGAAAAGCTCGGTCAGCTCGATTTCGCCACCGCCGCCAAGATTTCGGGTTCCCGCTTCTCGCTGCTCAAGGGCGGCATTGCCCGTCTGCATCGCGCACTTGCCCAGTTCATGCTCGACACCCATACCGCCGAGCACGGCTATACCGAGGTCTATGCTCCCTATCTCGTCAACGCGGCCAGCCTCTACGGCACCGGCCAGTTGCCCAAGTTCGAGGAAGACCTGTTCAAGGTGTTGCGTGGCGACCAGGATCCGCTCTACCTGATCCCGACCGCCGAAGTGCCGGTGACCAACATCGTGCGCGACGAAATCCTTGCCGCCGAAGCGCTGCCCCTCAAGTTCGTCTGCCATACACCGTGCTTCCGTTCCGAAGCCGGTAGCGGTGGGCGCGACGTGCGCGGCATGATTCGCCAGCACCAGTTCGACAAGGTCGAGTTGGTGCAGGTTGTGCATCCCGAAAAATCGGCCGAGGCGCACGAAGAACTGACCCGCCAGGCCGAAATCATTCTCGAAAAACTGGAACTGCCCTACCGCCGCATGGCGCTGTGCTCGGGCGACATGGGCTTCTCCGCCGCCAAGACCTACGACCTCGAAGTCTGGCTGCCGGCGCAGAATACCTACCGCGAAATTTCCTCCTGCTCCAACTTCGGCGCCTTCCAGGCACGCCGCATGCAGGCTCGTTTCCGCAACGAGAAGAACAAGCCGGAACTGGTGCATACGCTGAACGGTTCGGGCCTGGCAGTCGGCCGCACGCTGGTGGCGATTCTCGAAAACAACCAGCAGGCCGACGGCAGTGTCGTCATCCCGACTGTGTTGCGCCCCTACATGGGCGGCCTGGAGCGTCTCGTCGCCGCTGGCTGAGTCAGGCCTCCCGGATTGCCTTGCCGCGCTCCTTGAGGGCGCGGTTTTGTTTTTCAGCGTTTGAGTTTCAAGCCCGGCATGTCGCCGGCCGGCTTTTCCGACTGCAAGTTCATCGATTGCAGCGGGGCCTCGTGGCGGCTCAGAATGTCGTAATAGCTGCGGATGTTCTCGACAAGGATCACTGCTTCTCCCCCACGGGCGCGCCCGGATTTGAGACGCTCGTAATATTGCGGCTTGGCGAGGACGGGCAGGACGCGTTTCATCTCGAACCAGGCATTCGGGTCGGCCTTGAGCTGCTTGGCAATCGTGCGCGCCGCGTTCATGTGGCCGGGGCCGATGTTGTAGGCGGCCAGGGCGAGCCAGGTGCGGTCGGGCTCGACGGCTTCGTCCGGTAGCATGTCCTTGAGCATGTTGATGTAACGGGCACCGGCCAGAATGCTCTCGCGCGGATCGAGACGGTTGCTGACCTTGAGACGGTCGGCAGTTTCCTCGGTGAGCATCATGATGCCGCGGACGTTGGTATAGCTGGTGGCGTTCGGATCCCAGTGTGACTCATGGTAGGCGACGGCGGCGATCAGTCGCCAGTCGATGCCGGTTACCGTTTCGGCCGCCTGGAAGTGTTTGCGCAGCTTGGGCAGGGTGGACTCGATGAGGCCGAGGAATTTTTCGATATCGGCCTGCTTGAGCCGCCGGACATGCCCCAGGTAGCGCTCCTCCAGCCTGGCAAGGGTGCCGTCGAGCTGGATGCGCTGGACGAAGGCTGCAGCGCGGGCCGCCATTTCCGCATTCGGTTTGGGGCCGAGTATCCAGACGATGGGCTGGTCCTCACTCAGGGCCAGGGAAGTGCGTAGCGTCGGCACGTACTGGTTGGCGAGATCGACCAGGACTTCTTCGATGGCGACATATTCGAGTTTGCGCTCGCCCAGTTTTTCGACGAGATCGAGGATGTTGCCCTCGGTTTCCTCGATGATCGACAGCTCGGGAATATTCTCGGCGAGGCGCCGCAAGTTGGCGGCCTGGCGCGAACCGGCCATCACGTGCACAGTCTTGCCGCGCAACTGTGCGAGTTCCGTGAGGGGGAGGGAGGCGTCGTGCTGGGCGAGGACGTCGCGGCTCTGGAAGATCGGCGGCGTCGCTTGCAGCTTGCCATCGGTCGGCGCCGAGAGGCGGGCGGCGGCCAGATGATAATTGCCTTCGGCAAGCCGGGCGTCGAGTTCCTCGTGCGGCACCACGACGTATTTGACGCCGACGCCGAGCTCCTGGGCGAAAGCTTCGGCGAGGTCGTGTTCAAGCCCGGTGACGTTGCCATTCTCATCGCTGCTATATGTTAGCGGTCCCGGCCGGGTAAGGACCACCAGATCACGCTGGCCCGGCGTCGGGAATGGCAGCGGCGTGCGCAGCGCATCGCCGCAGGCCGCGAGCCAAAGGAGTGTCCCCAGAACGAAAAGTCTTTTTATCAATCGCATCTGTTGTGCTATCATGCGCGCCGCTTCGGAGAGGTGGCAGAGTGGTCGAATGTACCTGATTCGAAATCAGGCGTACTGCAAGGTACCGTGGGTTCGAATCCCACCCTCTCCGCCAAGCGACCAATTAAGCCCCTAATTTTAGGGGCTTTTTTATTTTCAAGTCCCAAAACTCACCATCCAACTAACCATCTAATATTTCTCCCCTGCCTCTTTGGCGGGGGGCAAATATACCGCGCAATTTGCTTGCGGCATATGGGCAAAAAAACCCCGGCACACGGCCGGGGCAAGAATGGCGAGGTTTCGCCATCATCGGAGACTGTTGAACGCACTAGCCGGGGTATCGCCGCCTTGGCGCTTGACCGTCGCGTTCGTGTGGTTGCTTCGGAAGAAAATCCGCAGGGCTGAACAGTTCAAGACGGGCGGCGGCGATATCCACGCCCGGCCCGGTAACGCGGAAGGCGTGCCCCTGCCTGGTGATCGCCAAGCCTCGCCGCTCGATCAAGCGCAGGATTTCGCGGGCCTTCTGAGTCAGGCCGACCAGATCGCCCGGCATCATTTCGCGCTCCCCCGCAGTTCAGCCAAACCGACGCGGGCAGCCTCGACCTCAAGCCTAGCTACCTTCGCCCGGTCTGAGGCGGCTGCGATTTCGTGCGTGCGTAGGGCTTCGGTGGTCGCCTTCGTTGCCCGCAAGGCTTCGGCGTTTGCTTTCGCTTCGGCTGCCCGTTCGCGTGCTGCTTTTGCGGTGGCATCAGCGGCGGCGGCCTCAGCTTCCAGCCTGTCGATTTCGGCCTGTGCAAGCCGTTCGGCGTCGCTTTGTAGTCCTAATGATTTCTCGCGGGCGGCGTCGTAGGATCGCTCTGAATCCACGTCGGCCACGTCGTAACCGTACTCAGCTACAACAGAGGCACGGCTGCGGAAACCGGCCTCGACTTCAAGGCGCAGGCCTTGCACGTCCTGCACGGGGTGCAGGTGCCGATGCCGGGGCGGGGTCCATTCGCAAACGTTCGCGGCCATCGCGTCGGCGGTGCTCAGGTGCCCGGCCAACATGGCGGCTTGTGCCCAAGCTGCGCGGACAGGAATACAGACGCGAGGGATAACGACTTGCCACTGCACAGACTCGCAAACACGCCTCCACTCATTCAAGGAAACGCGCAGGGCGCGGTCGGTCACGTCGCGCAAATCGCCGGTCAGGAACTCGGTCGGGATGCCTCCGGCCCCTGCTGCGATTTGCGCAATCTGGCTACGCACGAATTCGGCAAACTCCGCCCCCGGCTGTGGCGGGTCGCTGAAGGTGACTTCCTCGCCCGGCAAAAGCTCTTGCGATATGCCCGGCTCAAGCGCGGCCATCGGTGCGCCCTGGTCATCGAATTGGATCGTTTTGCCGGTCAGAGGATCAATGTTCGCTTGTGCGTCAGTCGGCATCGGCCGCCGGACGAACATCGCGAATAAGTTTGCCAGCTTTGCCCGCTCGCTCGCGGCATCGGTGAAATCGTCCAGAATCCGAAGGCGCGTCAGGATCGGGGCGAGTACCGAAACCCCGCGCACTTGGCCGGGGCGCTCCGGCAAAAAAACGTGGCTGACGAATTCAGCCGGTACGCGGCTATAGCTCGACAGATCAACCGAAAACGCGGCTTTATCGCCTGGGTGCGCCCGGTGGAAGTGATAGGCCACGCGGCGGCCCAGGCGGTCAAACTCGATGCCTTGAACGATTCTGTTCCCGTTCGCCAATTGCAGGTCAAGCTGCGGCAGCATGTCACTTTCGAGCAGTTCGATTTGCACGGGGGCGGCGAGACCGTCAGACAGGCGGCGAGACCGAAAGCGCAGGTAACACTCGCCCGACTCGATGAACGCTCGGACGGCGAGCGATTGCAAGGCGTAGAAGTCGGCGGCTGCTCCGGTTGCGTCAGCTTGCGGCAGCCAGTTACGCCACGCGCTTTCGATCTTCTCGCGTTGCTTGGCGTCGTCAGTTTGGGTGCGGCAAACGATACCGCTGCCCACAAGCGCCGACAGCCACGCACGCACAATTGCAGCGGCAAGCGGGGCATTTCGGGCAGCATCGCGGGCACGGTTGCGCAGCGTCGGCAGCGCGGGCGCTACGGCCTGCACGGGTCCGGTGCTCGGTGCTTTCCAGCCAGCAAGGCGGCGGCCTTGGCCTGCTCCTTCGTAATGTGCCATCGGAACCACATGCAGCCGGGTTGTCGTTTCGGTCGCCGGGGCAACAGAAAGCGGCGATTTCGGATCAATGGACATGCGCACCCCTTTCGTTCTTCGTCATTGCTTCGGCGAGGCGGATTAGCTCGGCCTCTCCGGATTGCATCGCGCTACAGGTGGCGATAATCAGCCCCCCGGCCTCGCCAGTGATGATTGCGCCGGTCATGGCGTCGTTATCGGCCTCGGCAAGCTCCAAGGCTCCGGCGTAGGCATTGAAGCCCGCAGCAATGACGCGTAGAGCGCGTGCGGCCTGGCTGTCAGCCTCTCCGGCTTTGGTAGTGAGGTGCGTTGCGTATTCTTTCAGCGCAGCAGCGCCAGCACCGGGCGTGAATTCAGCGGGGGCCAGCATACGGAAACCTCCCTTGACCGGAAACGCGACGCTCCAACATCACGATTTTTGCCGACAGCGCACTCGTTGCCGGGTTGTCGTTCGCTTCAAGTGACTGCCGGAAAATGTTTCCAACGGCCGCCAGCTTTGCCAGGGCATTGCCGAAGTGCCCGGCAGCGGTAACGATATCGTCATGGCTAGAAATGCCAGTAGCGCCCCCGGTGATCTTCTGCGCTTCGGCCAGTGCGGCGCGGGCATCGGCCATGTCTTGCTCGTACTCTTTGCGGCGGGTTGCCGGAATAAATGCGGCCATTTCGCCGGCTCGCACAAGCCCGGCCTGCACCAGATCGGCAACAGCGCCCGCATTCAGGGCTACAAGGTTTGCCGACAGGCGCAGCGGCACGTTCGGTGCGGTCGTCTCGGCACGGATCGCCGGGGCGGGCTTCTTTAACTTTTGGGTAGTCATTGCTCGATCCTTTCTTCTTCGGGCGTTGCGGCCATCAAGTCGCCGAAACCTTCAAGGCGCAACTGTTCGCGGATTTGCTCAATTCGGCGCGTGCTCAGATCGCAGGCGGCGGCCATCAGGTGTTTGGGCACGCCATGCCTTGAAAGACCCGCCACCAAGCCGGCTGAGCGGATATGCCGGAGACCGTCAAGCGTTGGCAGGCAAAGGGTCTCGCCCCCGAAGGCTTGGCAGAGCCAGCCGAAGGCCTCGCGGCCTATCAGCTTCTCGATAACGTGCCCCTCGACCGGCTGCGCAGGTACATAAGCGCCATGGGCCATGCCGCCATAGAAAGCGCATAACAGCAGCGCCGGGCCTCCGCCAATTTCGGCGGCCAGCCGGTCAAAGCCTTTCAACTCGGATTGAATCGCCATCATTCGACCTCCGTTAGCAGCTTGTTTGCCTCGGCAACATCGGCAGGGATACCCAATACGGCGGCGGCGTTGCAGTTGGCGCGGCGCTTCTCTCCGGTTGCCTCGGTGATTTCCGCCTCGGCCATTTCGAGCGAATACAGACGGCGGCGCAGTTCCAGCAGGCGGGCGGCCTTTTCGCCGGGCAGCAGGCGCAATCGGCCATCGTCGCGCTTCTTGGCTTCGGTCTGAATTTCCTTGATGACAGCATCAAGGCGCGGGGCAACAGCGGCGCCCAGGCCCAGCAAGGCGAGTTTGTCGGCGCTTGGCGCGACAACGGACAGCAGCCGATAGGCGGTGATCTCCTCGCCAGCGGCCAGCGCATCGGCTGCGGTGCCGGTGAATTTCTGCCATGTCACAGAAGCATCTGAAAGCGTAGCTTTAAGGCTTGCGAGACTTTCAGCCTCCGGCAAGCCGGCTGCCTTCGTGCGCTCGATCTGCTCGCTTACTTCGTCGATTTCCTCGCGGATTTCACCAAGGGTCAGAATGGGTTTTTGACTCATGCTGCGGCCTCCTGCTCAGTCACAAGGCGAATTCGCAGGGCGGCGTCGGTTGCGTCATTCGCCAGTCGGGCGGCAAAGCCGTATGCGTTGCGGGTTTCTTCGGCACGTTCGCGGGCGGCGGACAGGGCGGCGCGTTGTTGCTCAACATCGGCGGTGCGCTCCTCGATTTCCTGCCGGATTTGGTCGGCATACTCGCCCTTGATGAAGGGTAAGCGGCGCTCAAGTTCGGCAAGTTCGGCCTCTGCCGTGCGCAAGTATTGCGTCATGCTGATACACGTTTGCATGAGGCGTTGAGACTCTGCTCGGTGGGCTTCGGCCTCGCTTTTCAGGCGCACTAGCTTGGCGCGGGCGGCGGGTCGCCAGTTGGCGGGGGTGGTCATTGTCGGGTGTCCTTTCAGGTGAAGCGACAATGACCATTTAACGAAACTAAGGGAGGGAACCGCCTGTGTGCGGATTTCCGATATCTCTTGCTAATATTCGAATGGCAAAAAATAGCCCAGGAATAAAAATGTCAGAAGCATTGTCAGAAAATCGTTTCTGTTCCCGTTGTGGGAAAAGATTTGTTCCGCTGAATGTCCCATTTTTGTCAGCGTCGTGCGGTGATTGCGGGAAAACCGTCCATTTCGTGAGAGACGAGACAGATGGAAAGGGGGTGACAATCAATACCGGCGAAACCTTTACTATCCCGTCGGGGTATCTTCGGTTCTCGCTCGATCCCGCGTCATCAGGCAAGCTTTTTAGGCCCGGTCTGCCATTTTTGCTGAAGCAATTTTTTCTCGTTGGTCATCCGAAATCAGCAGATGAAATGTTGTCGTTCGCCGAAAAGCTTCAGGAAGAGGCAAACGCAATTCTTGGCGCTAGCGCAAAACTAAAAGGTTTCGACCTTCATCGTGAATCTGATTTTGAAGCTGTTTGGGAAAAGCTAGAAACGGAGAATGATTCGCGTGAATGGCATGCGATGCGCATGGGCATATTCTCGAAAATGCTCATGGATGCGATAGCGAAAGAGGAGTTTGCGCAGGCTGCATTTGCTGGTTACTTGATGGGCACTTTTAGAGGACTGACCATCGTTACAGAACCATTGTTCGAGCAAACCCTTTGGCGCGGCTATCTTGCAAACCAGATCGTGTATGAGGCGGCGGCTGCGGCCTCGCATAATCCAGCGGAGGCGGAGGCAATCAAACGGCTAGAGCCACTATTCAGGAGGCTTGATGAAGGGACGCTGCACACTTGGGTTGAAAGCGGCTTACCTATCGGGCCTCGCATTGGAGTCCAAGGGTTGCCGGAGGAGATACTGCGCAGCCTCGCAAAGTGGCATTTGGTCTCGATACAGCGACAAAGGGAGGGGGCGCGACAGGCTGCCAGTGATCGCCGTTCAGTCTCAGAGCTACGCCTTAAATGGCTCGGGTTCGGAGGATCTGGCGGGTTGGCTTTAGCTACGGCAGCCGTCGCAGTTCTCAAATATTTCGGCGTCCTCTAGGCAGCGGTCGCGCCGTGCAGCTTTTCCAGATCGTCAGCCAGTTGCCCTGATAGGGCGTCAATGACGCGCTCACATTCGGCGGCCTGCTCGGGCGAAATTCCGCAATGCCGTTCGAGCGTGTCGGGGATTGATCGTAATCCAGCAGCCACCAGTGCGAAGGCCGTTGCGCTCGCCTGCCGTACATCCTCGCGGGGCAGCAGTTCGCCGCGTCGTTTCTCTAGCTCCAGCTCTCGCAGTTTCGCGTCAGCAAGGGCGCGGCGGTCGGTCGGCGTCAGCATGGCCGGGTCCATTTCGCCGCGTCGGGAGAATAGCGCCCGGATCGCGTCGGGGAAGGCGTAGGCGGGGTGTCCGCCTCGGTTGGATACCGGCGTAAGCTGCGAGCGATTCAGCGCAGCCCGCACGGTGTCACGGTCGATATCCAGCAAACCGGCAAGCGTGCGAATGCCCACAGCGGGGAGGTCGGAGAAGTCAGCCATGATGCAGCCCCCCGGTGGTGGTCCAGGGGGTGCAAAAAGCGGGCGACGACTGCGGCTGTTTTCCCCCGCGCGCAGCTTGTCCTTTGGAGCCTCTGGCCCTTTCCTCGGCGTTCATTTCATTTGGCCCGACCTCTGCCATATCCGGGCGGCTGATCGCGTCGTCGGCCTCGATTGCATGAGCCTGCCGGGCCTTTCGTGCGTCGTCGGCCAATGGCTTGGCAAGGGCAAACAAGGCCAGCCCTTGCCGTACCTGCCGGGCCGTCGGTCGTTTGGTGAATTGCATGGTGTGATCCTTCATTTTGTTTGGATGTCGCTGTTCATTCGTCACCAAAGCCGCGGCGGTATCGTTGCTTGGTAGGCAGGTCTCGCTTTGTAGGTGTCCAGTTGCGGGCGAGATTGGCGAAGCTCGTCGTCTCGCCACGGAAGGCAAGGCGGACAGTGCCGCGTGATCCTTGGCGGTTTTTCGATACGATTACCTCGGCGGTGCCTTGGTCGGGTGAATCGTCGTTGTAAAGCTCATCGCGATAGATCATCAGGATTACGTCGGCGTCCTGCTCCAAGCTGCCCGATTCGCGCAGGTCAGACGGCAGCGGGCGCTTGTTCGGGCGCTCCTCGCACTTGCGCGACAGTTGCGACAGCAGCAGGACCGGCACGGCCAGTTCCTTGGCTAGCGCCTTCAATCCCCGGCTGATCTGCTCGATTTGCTGGTTGCGGTTGTCGCCGTCGCCTGCCATCAGTTGCGCGTAGTCGATGACAACGAGACCTAGCCCATGCTGACGCTTGACGCTCCGGGCCTTGGTCGCTACGTCAAAGACCGTCAGTCCGCCTTGGTCGTGGATATGGATCGGGAGACCTTGCAGCCGGGCCATGCCTGCCATGATCCGTGAGCCTGTGTCGTTGTCGTCAATCTCGGCATGAATCACGGCGGACAGCGGAACGTTTCCAGCGGTCGCTATCAGGCGTTGCGTCAGTTGCTTGTCGGTCATTTCCATCGAGACAACCAGAGCCGGGCGGGCGGCCTCGGCAGCGTGTAGGGCTATCTGCATGGATAGGGTCGTTTTCCCCATGCCGGGGCGGCCCGCGATGATGACCAGATCGCCGGGCTTCGGTCCGCCCTCAAGGATGCGGTCTAGATCATCGAAGCCGGTAGCCAGCCCGTCGGCCTCGCCTTCGCGTCGGCGCTCCATGTCGGCCACTACGTCGTAAAGCACGTCGCCCACAAGGCGCGGCAACTGGTCGCCCTTGCTCTCTGTAATCGCCATGATCGCCGCTTGCGCTTTGGTCAGCTTCTCGCGGGTCTCGCCGGTGCCGGTCGATATGGCGCGGATTTCGTCGGATGCGGCGAATAGCTGACGTTCTAGAGACTTTTCGCGGACGATATCAGCATAGCGCCCGACATTCCGGGCGGACGGTGTAGCTGACGCCACGTCGCCCAGGTAGGCCAGCCCCCCGGTGCGGTCACTCAGCCCCCGCGCCTCGATCTGCTCGGCTACGGTGAGCACGTCGATAGCCACCCCGCGTGCCGACATGCTGATGACTTCGGAGTAAATCAGCCTGTGCGCCTCGGTGTAGAAGTGCTCGGCACGCAGACGGCCGATGCGGTCAATGGCGGTAGGGTCAATGAGCAAAGCGCCGATAACGCTCTGCTCGGCCTCTTGGCTATATAGCCGGGAAAATTGTTCTACGGGGATCATCAGGCGGCCTCCCGGTGGTACTTGTTCTCAAGGATCGCGGCGAATTTCGTTTCGCTCATCAGGAAGTCAATGTCGGCATAGAAGGGTGGGCGGCCTTCCGTCGGCTTGGTTTTGCCTGTGAGGAAGTCAGACGCAGCGCATACGGCGAAGAATTCACGCCACGCTTCTATGCCTGCTTCGCGGGTGTCGTAACCGAAAGGGCGACACTCCATCGTTGCCGCTTGTTTCCAGCGTGCAGCGATAAGGCGCTTACGCTTCTCGCTGACGACTTTGACGCGGGGGTTTTCGGGCATCTGCTCGTGATATGCCTCGATGATTTCGGAGACCGGACAGAGAAGCGCCGACTTCTTGCTGACAGCAGGGGCGGGCACTTGCGACAGCAAGTCGCCTTGTTGTTTCTTTTCTTTGTTAATACTTAGTTCTTTGCCCCTTACCGATTCGGTAACCGTTTGGATACCGAATCGGTAACCGTTTGGGCCTGAAACGCTACCCGATTCAGTAACCGTTACGGTTTCGGTAACCGTTACTGAATCAGTAACCGTTTGAGCGTCAGTCGGATGAATGCTGGCGACGTAATCAGGCATCAGGAAGGTGTAACGACTTGCGCGGCTCTTGCCCCCATTTCCTTCCTTTTTCAGCCAGCCAAGGCGCTCAAGATCGGTAGTCGCCACGGAAACCTTTGTTGGGGGAAGGCGGCACGCCTCGGCTATCGTTTCCCGGCGCGGAAAAACGTAGTCGCCATCCTTCGGCCTGAAGGTCAACAAGGCGAGCAGGACGCGCATCTGATTGAACGTCAGACGGTCGTCCTGTAAAACCTCCGCAGGAACAATAGCGAAGCGGCCCATTACGCAGCCCCTGCTCGCAGTGCCTCGCGCCGGTCAGCCATGCGTGACAGCTTCCAATGCCACTTACGGCACGTCCAGCAGCGGCCCATGCCGTAGCAGGTGCAGGCCTGAAACGGCAACCAGGATGCCGGGCGATAAGTGCGGCGGCGGCTCATGGCACTTGCCCCAGAATCAAGGCTGCGCCGATAACCCAAACGGCCATCGTTGTCGGGTCGTATTGCAGGGCGAAATGCGCCCATTTGAATACGTACAATATCGGGCTAGAATGACCGATGAAGTGCTTTACTTGGTCGTTTTGCGCTTCTGCTTTTCCGGCCTCGGTGGTTGCAGCCACCGGGGCTTTCTCGTTTTTTTGGGGGCGCATTTCTCATGCTCCCGTCGCCATCGCCATGCGGCGCTCGATGAATGCATCAAGGTCCGTTTTTCTCCAGGCGCTTGCCTTCTCAGTGATCTTGAGCGGGCGGGGCAATGCACCGGATTCAACCAGCTTGTAAAGCGTTGATCTCGCCACGCTGAGATAATTGGCTGCGTCTTTCGGTCGGAACAGAGCGGCAGGTTTGTTTGCGGTTGTCATGGCTTCATTTCCTCTTTGGTTGTCCGCAGCGGTTGCTGCATGGCTGGAAATGTAGCCAGTGGTTTTACCTTCGTCAAACTGTAACTTATTGATTAAGTTGATATTTGTTGCGTTGTGCTATATCACTACGCAACATGGGAAACGCAGTTTGAAAATCAATTCAGGCACTTACAATTTTTTTTCATTCAAACCAAAAAAATATTTTTCTGAGTCCTAAAATTGCCACCTTTTCGCGGGATATTCGGACTAGCCTGAAACGGCGGACGAAAAAAACCCCGCACGCTGGCGGGGTCCGTTTCATGTCCGGTGATCGCCGGTCAGGCTTTCCCGACTGCCTCGCATCGGTCGATTAAGGCGCGTACCTCTTGCGCGATTTCGACGGGCAGAATCTGCTCGTCTTCGCTGTCGTGCAGTAGTCCGGCAATTGATTTCAGCACGGTCAGCATATCGGCCTGCACTTTCCCCGAAATTGCATCGTCAATGTCCGCGCTCAATCGCTGAAGGTCTTTCAGTTCGATTTCCAATGCGGCCAGATCGGCGGGGGTGATTTCGACAGATGACAGGTCGGCGTCAAGATCAAAGCTTGTCGGATCGTCGCCGGTCGCCTTCTCGATTGCCATGCGTCCGAGTGTCCATGCCTTGTGGCTCTCTTTGTCCTTCTCGAATACATCCCGATTGAATGCCGGGCAGATGACAAGGGCTTTAAGTGCGGCCAGCATGTCGGGCGCGGCCTCGGCTAACATGGCTTTATTCAGGTGCTTCATGTGCGACTCCTTTAGTATGAACGCATATCAAGTTTAAATGCCAAATGGCGAGTCACAGACAAAACGGAGTGCAACAAAAAAGCCCGCACGGGGCGGGCTTGGGTCGGGGTGTCTCGGGTCAGTTCGGCCCGGTCTCCTGTTCTGATTTTGGTGGCTCGCAGAATGTGGCCCAATCGGCCATCAGGGGGCGGCGGCGTTCAAGCATGTTTCCACGTCGATATGCAGCCTCAGTCTGGTTTTTGATTACATGCGCAAGCGCCATTTCCGCCAGCGTTTCCGAATACTCGGTGCGCTCGGCTACCCAATCACGAAACGCGCTTCGAAATCCGTGCGGAACAATTGACTGCCCTTTTGCATCGCGCCATCGCGGTGGCTCGCCTTCGTTAAGTCCGTCGCATGACATGCCGCGCACCAACTGATTCAGGCTCATATTTGAAAGTGGCATCTCCTTGCGCGGACCTCCGAAAATATATGGATTGTTTTCCATGCGCAGGTTCTTTGCCTTCTCAAGAACGGCAAGAGCGGCAGGCGTCAATGGTACTTGGTGTTCGCGCTTTCCCTTCATGCGCTCAGGTGGCACTTTCCAGACTTGTGCCACCTCGTCGATTTCTTCCCATTTTGCGCCCAGTACCTCGCCGGTTCGCGCAGCCGTCAGAATCAGGAACTCAAGCGCCAACGGTGACATGCCTTCATGTAGCCGAAGTGCCGCGATAAACGCCGGCATTTCATCAATCGGCAGGGCTGGGTGATTGCGGACCTTGGTTATTTTCTTGGGCTTTGGAAGCAACTTATCAAGATATCCACGCCAGCGTGCCGGATTGTCGATACCCGTCAATTCAAGCTTTGCATAAGAAAAATCTAATACAAGCTCGATTCGATTACGGACGCGGCTAGCCGTTTCGGTCTTCGTCGTCCAGATTGGTTCGAGAAGGTCAAATACTTGTGACTTCTTGATTTCGGAGACATGCACGCTACCAATCGTCGGATATGCGTAGGTGCGCAAGGTGTTTTCCCACTGGTCGCCGTGTTTTGTGTTCTTCCATTCTGCACGCTTGGTTTTGATGTATTGACCAGCAAATGCCTCGAATGTCTCGCTTTGTTGTGATTCGGCTTTGGCCTGTTCGGCTGCCTCTGCCTGTTTTTGGGCCTCGCGTTCGGCTAGTGGGTCAATTCCACGTGAGACCTTTAGCCGGTACTCATCGCGCTTGTCTCGGGCTTGTTTCAATGAAAGCCCTCCAGCTCGGTCGGAGTCCGTCAGCTTGGCCGACCCTAGGCCCATAGCGCGGCGCTTTCCGGCTATCTGGTATCGATAGAGCCAGCTTCTGGTTCCGGACTTGCTGACTTGGAGATATAGCCCGTCCCCGGCTGGGTGTATCCCCTCGCCAAGTCGTTTCAGTTCGAGCGGTGTTGCGCTCTGTTTCGTTGCCATTTTTGGCCCCTTTTTGTCGATCCGAACTCACCAATTGACTCACCATGTTGGCGGCCAACTCACCACTAAACTCACCATTCAGTAAGGAGATTATAGGCGACGCAGGCGAACGCTAAAAGACAAAAGCTGCAAAAATAGACTGATTTAAAAGGAATTATTTGTTGTTTGTTGTGACGGTTGCGGACAGTGAAGGACGTTGCTAAACCGATAGTATGGGGACACCCTCTCCGCCAAGCGACCAACAATCAAGCGCCTTTCGAGGCGCTTTTTTGTTGTACCCATCACAGGACGCATCAGTTCTCAAGTGCTTGACGCCATCAATTCAAAGGGTCGCACTCTAACCGCATTCGCTACCGCTGCACAGCGCCTGGCGGTCGCCATAGTTTCAAGAATTGTAAATCGGTTTTCGACTGCTCTTGGCGTCGTTGGTGCGCAATTCTAGCTCATTGTCATTGTTTGGTGATGTCCGGAAAGCGAACGGGCCGAACAGCCTTCCAGCTATCCGGCCCGATTTTCACCCCAAAAGGGGAATTACTTCTTCTTCGGCGCAGCCGTGACTTCGAGTCCAACGGCCTCCAGATAGACCGCTTCGATCTGGTCGCCGACCTTGACTTCCTTGAGCTGGGCCGGATTGTTAACCGCCATTTCCACGGTCCGCTTCGGGCCGCGCAGCGTAACCATATTCTTGCTTGTGTCGACCGCCATGACTTCGGCGACGACGCGGATCGAGCGTTGCACGATGCCGCCCGGCTTGTCGCCCAGTTTGGTACGGACCGCCTGCTCGGATTCCAGGCGTTCGCTGACCACCTTGCCGCTAACCTTCTGCAGTTCGATGACCAGTGCCTGGACATAGGTCAGGGTGACGATGTCGCCCTTGCGCAACTGGTCGAAATTGCGGGCCTCCGGGCCGACGGTGATGGTTACTTCGTTGCCTTGTTCGCCGACGACCACGACGTTGCGCTTCTTCTTGTCGATGGCCTTGACCTTGCCCTGTACCTGGATGGATTCCGCGGCCAAGCCCTGGCCGGGGGCGCTGGCAACCACCGCTTCAGCTTGCGGGGCATTTTGCGCGTGAGTCAGGAAGGGAAGGGAAGCGGCCAGGATAGCGGTAAGGATGCGTTTTTTCATGTAATTCTCCTTTGTGTTGATGAAGGGGGCAGCAATGTGTGTCAAGGCCGCATCCAGGCACTGCCGACCTGGAAATAGACAGCCGGACCGTCGCGACTCCAGGCCGCATCGAGTCCCATGTGGATACCGTACTTGCGAGCGATTTCATAGCGCATGCCGACGCCGCCGGCAGTGATGCTCTCGGTACGGGTCAGTTCGCGGATAGCTTCGGCGGCCCAGCCGGCACCGGCGAAGCCGACCAGGCTGAAGCGTTCCCAGAACTGCCAGCGGACCTCGGCTTCGATCTGCGCCACTTTCTCGCCCTGATAGCGCATGGCCGGGACGCCGCGCATCATGACGAAGGGCTGCAAGTAAAAAGGCGCGTCGCCGTAGTTGAAGGCGAGGTTTTCGCGCAGCCCAAGTGTCCAGCGCGATGCCAGGGGCAGGTAATGCATGCCGACCAGGGTCAGGCGGGAGAAATCGAGGTCGCTACCGGTACCGGGGCGGAAGATTGCAGCAGATAGCTCCAGGTAGTTGCCCTCGCGTGGCGTAAAGACATTGTCGCGGGAGTCGTGCGAAAGGCTGGCGAGGATGCCGCCGAGGCGCAGGCTACGTTCCGGGTCGCGCAGCTCGAAGCTGTTGTCGAGACGACTGTCGAAATTGACGCCGGTGTTGGCCAGCACATAGCCGAGGCCCACCCAGTTCTGCGACTGACCGATCCGCATCTTGGCCTGAAGCAGTGCCGCTTCGACGTCGAGGGCATAGGTCCGGGGATGCTTGTTGCGGAAGCCGGCCTCGCCGCTCCCGTAGTAGTCGAGGTTGATCGTTGATTTGATGCCACCGATCAGCGTCTGCACGCGGTCGTCGAGCCAGTAGCGGATATCGCCGGCAATCAAGCCACGCGACCCGTTATCGGTGCCCAGGCCGCCGACCATGGTGATGTTGGGACGGCCGAAACCGGCGCCGGCCTCGGGATTCGGCTTGTCGAGAAAGGCGAGGGCGGCCACGGCGCCGAAGCCGACCGCCGGTTCGGTGATCGGCATGACGATCGGGAGGAAGCCATAGGCTTCGTCGAGAAAACCACTGACATCGAACCAGCCATCCTCGGCTGAGCGAAAGCGGGATGGCTTGTCAGCGTCGGGCGCCGATGCCTGCGAGACCTGGGCGAATGCCGCAGTGCCGGTCAGCAGGAGGCAGAGCAGGATTGTCGGAAGGCGGATGCGTCGGAACATGAAATCCCTGTTTTTCTGCTGCCGGCCGGATGAACCGGCTCGATATGGGAACGGGTCACTTGTGACAATGTATCACGTGGTCATTGCACTGACATTTTTGGAGCGTTACATTGAGTGCCGGGCATTCGGCTGATGTGCCCGGCGTCGCAGACTGACAGAAGCAGAACAACATTCCTACGGGGAGGTGGATTGTGGACGAGATCAGGGTACTGCTCGAAACTCAAACCTTATTCACGTTGTTCCTGACCATCGCCGTGGGCTACCTGGTCGGTGAAATCAACGTCAAGGGCTTGGCGCTGGGGTCCGGGGCCGTACTGTTCGTCGGCCTCGCCATTGGCGGTTTCGCTCCCAAGGCGGCGCCGCCCGGCGTATTGGGCACGATGGGCCTGCTGCTCTTCCTCTACGGCGTCGGCATCCAGTACGGCGCTCAATTCTTCCGCGGTCTGACGAGCAGCGAAGGCCTCAAGGCAAATGCCGCAGCCACCCTTGGCGTGCTTGGCGCCGGCCTGGTCGCTGCCGCCCTGGTGCCCTTCGCCGGCCTGGCGCCGGATGAGTCGCTCGGCATCTTCGCCGGCGCCGGCACCAGTACCGCCACCCTGCAGGCCATCCTCGCCGCAGTGACCAGCAACGGCGCGGCAGTCGGCTACAGCGTTGCCTATCCCTTCGGCGTCGCCGTGCCGATCCTCGGTATTTATCTGCTCAAGGCCGTGCTCAAGCCGAAGATCGAGGCGCCGGCCGGGCAGGTCGTCGAGACGGCCGAGATTGCCTTGCGCAATGCCGCCTTCCACGGCGTTACCTATCCCGAACTGGCCTCGCGCATCCCGGCCGGTGTCCTGGTCGCCGCCGTGCGGCGCGATCACCACAACCTGTTGCCGGGTGCCGATTTTGTCTTCGCCGATGGCGACGTACTGCTGGCTACCTCCACCGACAAGGCGGCCCTGCAGAATGCCGTCGCCCTGCTCGGCGAACTGCAGCCGGGGCGGATCACCAGCCATCGCGAAGACCTCGATTACATCCGCGTCTTCGCGTCCAAGCCCACGGTGGTCGGCGCAGCCGTCGGCGATCTGGCCTTGCCCGAGGGTTGCTCCATCGTTCAGGTCCGGCGCGGCGACAATGACCTGCAGCCGCGTCCCGACCTGGTGCTCGAAGTCGGCGACCGCGTCGGCCTGCTCGCCCCGCGCGACCGGCTCAAGGTCATCCGCGCCTTTTTCGGCGATTCGATCAAGGGCACGGCCGATCTCAGCTACATCTCGGTCGGCATCGGCGCCGCCGTCGGCCTGCTGGTCGGCCTGATTCCCGTGAGCATCCCAGGTGTCGGCAAGCTGACCCTGGGCCTCGCGGCCGTGCTGCTGGTCGCGCTTTATCTCGGCAAGGTGCGGCGCAGCGGTCCCTTCGTCTGGACCATGCCGCTGTCGGCCAATCTCGTCCTGCGCAATTTCGGCCTGACCATCTTCCTCGCCCAGGTCGGCCTTGCCTCCGGGCCCAAGTTTTTCGCCACGGTGAGCACTACGGGCGCCAGCTTCCTGCTCTACGGGGCGCTGATCGCCGCGGCGCTGGTCCTGATCACCGCTGTCTTTGCCCTGTTCGTTTTCCGCCTGTCCTTCGATACGGCGATCGGCGTGATCTCCGGGGCGACAGGCAATCCGGCCATCCTCGCTTTCGCCAGCCGGACCGCCGGCACCGACCGGCCGGATGTCGGCTACGCCATGATTTTTCCCTCGATGACCATCTTCAAGATCGTCTTCGCCCAGATCGCCATCATTTTGCTCGGCGGCTGATCCGCCCCGAACCTCGGAGGAACTCACCATGAAAATTGCCGTATTCAGCGCCAAGCGCTACGACCGTCAGTTCCTGACTGCCGCCAATGCCACGGCCGGCCACCAGTTGCGTTTCTTCGACGAACTGCTGTGTGAGGACACGGTCTCGCTGGCCGCGGGCAATGAGGCCGTCTGCATTTTCGTCAACGACAAGGCCGATGCCGCCGTACTCAAGGCCCTGGCGGCCGGTGGCACGCGCTTGGTGGCCCTGCGCTGTACCGGCTTCAACAACGTGGACCTCAAGGCAGCGGCCGAACTGGGGCTCAAGGTCGTGCGAGTCGTGACCTATTCGCCTTACTCCGTGGCCGAGCATGCCGTCGCCTTGCTGCAGGCCATCAACCGCAAGATTCACCGCGCCTACAACCGGACCCGCGATTCCAATTTCGCCCTCGACGGCCTGATGGGCTTCGATCTGCACGGCAAGACGGTGGCCGTGGTCGGCACCGGCAAGATCGGCTGTGTCTTCGCCAGGATCATGCTCGGCTTCGGTTGCCGGGTGATCGGTTACGACAAGTATCCCTCCGACAATTTCACGGCGCTGGGTGCCACCTACGCGCAGCCCGGCGAGATCGGCGCCAAGGCCGACATCATCTCGCTGCATTGCCCGCTGACGCCGGAAACCCACCACATCGTCAATGCCGAGACACTGGCCCGCGCCAAGCCCGGCGCCTTGCTCATCAATACCAGCCGGGGGGGCTTGGTCGATACCGAAGCCGCCATCGAGGCGCTCAAGAGCGGTCAGCTCGGTGGCCTCGCCATCGACGTCTACGAACAGGAAGCGGATCTCTTCTTCCGCGACCTGTCGAGCACCGTCATCACCGACGATGTCTTCCAGCGTCTATTGTCATTCCCGAACGTGATCGTCACCGGGCACCAGGCCTTCTTCACCGAGGAGGCGATCACTACGATCTGCGAGACGACCATCGCCAGCGTCGGCGAGTTCGCGGCCGGGTTGCCGCTCTCCAACGAAATCAAGGCGAGCTGAGGCCGGATGGCGATGGATGCCCGCCATTACATGGTCACCGAGACCCTGCGGAACGGCCTCGAACTCTGTATCCGGGCGGCCCGTCCGGATGACGTAGAACGTGTCGTCGAGGCTTTTCATGCGCTGGAGAAGGAATCGGTCTACCTCCGCTTCTTCGGTCCCAAGAAGGAACTGTCAGAGGCCGATTTGCAACGATTCCGAGAAACCGACTTCAGCAACCGGGTCACCCTGCTCGGGACCATCGTGCGTGATGGTCGCGAAATCGTCATCGCCTCGGCGACTTACGTGCGGGTTGGTGACGACGAGGCGGAGGTCGCCTTCGTGGTCGAGGAGGATTACCACCGTCTCGGCATTGCCGGCCTTATGCTGCGTCATCTCGGCCTCATCGCGCAGGCGGCCGGCATTCGCAACTTCGTGGCCGAGGTATTGCCGCAGAACAAGGCCATGCTCGGCGTGTTCGGCCGTTGCGGCTGGCCCCTGCAGTCCCATGTCGAGGACGGCACGGTTCACCTGAGCATGGCGCTGGCGGGCGGCTGAGGCGGTAGCCGTCTCAGAACAAGACACCGAACAGGGTTTTCAGCAGATCCTCCAGCGACATCATGGTCAGGGCGAGCGGGACGATGGGGGCCAGGGTCGCGGCCGCCAGCCGGATGATGTCGTCGCGTTTGACGGGCACGATATGCATGCTGCGCACCACGCTCAAGCTGTTGCCGAGGTCGGCGAGGGACTGGATGTCGCCGCTGCCCAGCAACTCGTCATCCCCCTTGGCGCCGCCGCGCAACCATTTCGTGTCAAAGCGACGAACGTAATCCTGTGCCAGCACGCCGTACTCGCGGGAGCCCCGGCGCTTGGCCTCGGCCAGCTGCGGCCCGAAGGCCAGCAGCGGCAGGAGGACCAGGCAGAGCATGAAGAGGACGACGCTGCCGATCTCGAACTTGAACTGCGGCAGTTCCGCCCCCAGGAAAAAAATGCGGCTGGCCAGCGTGCCGGCGAGCAAGGCACCGTGCGCGACAGCGAGCACCGTGAAGGCATGGATCTGGCCGGAGAGGAAGCTGAGGCCGCCGAGCTGGTCGGGATGGGTCGGGACCACTTGCAGTTCGATGCGCGATACCTGCCAGAGGAAGCGGGTCCAGATGAATAGCCGGAAGTACCACCGGCAGAGCAGGAACTGGAAGATCGGCAGACTGACGTAGCCGAACCATATGCCGGCCAGCGAGAGCTGCGTGCCTCCGGCAACCGGCACGGCATACCAGGTCGCCGTATCGAGCGCGATGTACTGGCGCCAGATGACGAGGACGCCGAAGCCATATACCAGAAGGATGAGCAGAATCTCGGCAATGACCGAGTTGCGCATCCGGAAGGCCGAATCGACGGCGGCTTCGAAGCGCGGCAGATCCGCCTCGGGGATCAATTTGCGTTCCAGAAACTGCTTGAGCAGTGGGCGCATGCGCTTGTGCACCACGAGTTCCGCAACAATCAACAAGGGCAGGGCGACGAGGAAGCGGATATGGACCTCGATGTCCTTGAGGAAGGGGACGGCGCTGCCGCTGTCGAGCAACTGGCCTTCGAAGGCGGCGAGCAGCAAGAGCGGCAGCCATGTAAATAGGGAGATCACGACGATCCGTTGGCGCACCATCTGTAGCGCGTCGTCGGAAAGGTGGGCGCGGCGCAGGAGTTGGAATAGGGGGCCGCCGAGTACCAGCGAAAAATCGGGAGGATTGTCGAGCTGGCTCCAATGTCGGCTGCTCGTCGTGTTACGGGTGTTCATGACGTATCCCCCTGTGCACTGGGTGAAGGGCTTTCATGCAGCTACTTCACCGTTTGTCATTCGACCGAATGCTGCTGCCTAGCCTACACCTCATCAGTGCTCGACAGCTTGTGTTTGATCAAGCTGCCCGGCGGCAAATCAGTCCCCCAATATTGTTTCTTCGATGGTGTCCTCCGCTTGCTCCGTGTCATCCGGTAGCGCCTGCGATTCGGGCAGGACCGCCTCGTCAGGCAATTCTCCGAGTTCCACCGGTTGGGCGAATGTCTGGGGGCAACACTTTTCGATTTGATCGGCGATGTGATAAATCTCGGCCATCACGCCCCGTTGTGGGTCGTCCATCAGCGCTTGCCACATCTCGTCCAGGGCGGCGTTCAAGCTCTCACGCAGTTGCGCTTCCTGATAGCCGCGTTCGCTTTCGTGCAGGACAATCCCAATGCCGGCCGCTCCCAGGGAAATTACGGCACCGGCGATGCCGCCGGCGAGCGCGGAGGCGGCGCTGGTGCCGCTGCTGATCGCCAGTCGCGTCATGAGCTTTTCGCTGGCCCGCCGCGCGACCGGCGAGACATGGGTGGCGGAGGGAGCACTGCCGGCGTCACCCGCTGTCCGTGCGGTCTGCTTGCGCAAGGCGATATAGGCCGGGAGTTCGTCGATCGGTCTGCTGCGACTTAGCTGATAAAGCGAGGCGACGTGTTCGGGCGATGCGCCTAGGCTGATGGCGGGTATCGTCCGCAGGTGTTGGTCGAACTGGAATGGCGCGATGCCGTAACGTGGCGGTATGGCATCCAGTTGCTCGGAGAGCCTGAGAACATAGAGCAACGTCGCCTGCCCTCTGATGTTTTCCGGTGCGATGCTCCTGGCGACCGGCGCAAGCACGCGCTCCTGATATTGCGTTTGCAGGTAGGCCGCCAGCCGCGAGACGGCCGGGTCGTCGCTTTCTCCGGTGCTGAGTTTGTACCAGGCGACCTTGATCGTCAGCCATTGTTGGGTCCAGTAGCTCGAAAACCAGGGGATGAAATCCGTTTCGTGCCTGTTCAGGACAAGATGCTTCCATTGCTCCATCCGGTCACGGGCGAACCGGCCGGCAGCGCCGGCAGCAGTTTCGGAAGCAGCGCCGATGTCACGATCGACCTCTCGCCAGACGCTTTCAGCTACCGGCGGGGCGGGCGGGGGCAGCGGTTCGCGGATGGGCGTGGCGCATCCAGCCAGCGCAACGATCAGCGCGGCCAGCAGCCAGCGCAGTACGTTGTGCCCATCATGGTGGAGTGGATGACTCATGGGTGTCGTGGCGACGGAAGTGGGGGCGGAACCCGCTCTCCATTCATGCTAGCCCATGAGCCGCAAAAACCTAGCGATCGGCGCTTGGCTGCGTGGAGCATGCCGAAGCGGCGGGAATTCGCCGCATCCATTGCGGCAGGAGCCATCCAACGTCCGGGCCAGCGGCAATTCGTGCAGAATGCTCGAATGTCTGCCCTTGGCTTATTCCCTGTCGAAAACTTCACCGTCGCGATTGGCTGCGAGACCAAGTGCGATAGCGTGCCGCAGGCCCTATGGTATTTCGCTGCGGAGACGGTGGCCGTGCCCCGGCAAGGTGTGCCGCTGGCGGGCTATGATCCGCATCTGCGGTTAGAGGATGACTTGCATAGCTGGGTGAAGCGGATTTCCTGTAGCGATGAGCCGGACTATCCGCCGCTGATCTGGCTCGGCTCTCCGTCGGTGTTGCGGGCGGCAAGGGTCACCGCTCAGGGGCAAGGCCTGATAACGCCGCAGGGCGAATTCAAGCTGCAACTCGCCGAGCGTCTGCCGCTCAACAGCTCCTGGTTCGACGCATCCAGCCTTACCTTCTTCGGCGAGCATTCGGCGAAACTGCGCGGTTGCTGCCACGGCGAAACCTTTGTCGCACGGACATTCTGGCCGGAGTCCTGGCGATTGACCGAAATCGTGGATAGCCCGGTGCCGGTACTTTCCCCGACGGCATTGCGCGATCTGGTACGCAGTTCTCCGGCACATGCGCCATTCGCCACGGTTTCACTGTGGCAAAAGTCCAGGCGGCGGACTCCCGGTGAGGGGCAACCTATCCTCGGTCTGATGCTCAACGGCGCCCAGGGTGATGACGACGAGGCGCACAGCGGCCATTTCGCGGTGATGACCGGCCGGGTGGGCGAGGGCGGGCGGATCGACGACTGGCTGGTCAACAACTTCTATACGCTCGATGCCGAAAGCGAGAAGGGCATCATCGCGGCGCCAGTGCCGCTCGACAATTATCTTGGCGATCTCAACAGTGGTCAGGCCTGGTACCGGCCATCCTGGATGCTGGTGGCGACTCTCGCAGAGCCACGTGCAGCCCACCGTCTGCAGTCGGCCTTCGGGCGCGTCTTCAACCAGTTCTACCGGCACCAGTTCGCCTACAACCATGCCCGTGCCAATTGCGCCGGGATCAGCGTGACGACGGCACGAGCGCTCGGCTGGCAGGTGCCGGCACGGGGTCCGGAAAGCTGGTTCCGGGCGATTCTCGCCCTGCCGCTGGTGGCGCTGCGCGAACGGAGTCTGGTCAAGGGCAAGGCGATGTTCGACTACCTGACCGAGGATCAGACCCGCCTCTATCCAGCGGCCGCTTTCGCCGAAATGGGCGGCGACCTGCTGCGCCTGGTGGCCGGGCAGGCGGGGCGACCGCTCGGCGAATTCGAAGCCATGCTGGCGGCGGATGTCGAGCAGATAGTCTTCATCCGCTTGCCGCAGATTCCCTCCAGCCGGGCCTGGGGCAGTTTTCCGGCCGAGAACAGTATCGAATACCGGGCGCGAGTGCCGAAGGACCCGGCGCAGCGGCAGATCGTTCCGGTGCCGCCGCGGCCCTTTCCCCCCGAATTGCGCGATCCGCGCACGCCGACCGAGCCACTGGGGCGCGCCGACTATGCGGTAATCGGCTGGGGCCTGGCGATAGTTGCGCTGGTGGTGTTCATCCTGCGTCGGCTCTTGGCATAATCCGGCTGTGCTCGCCTACATCGTCCGCCGCTTTCTCTACGCCTTTCCGATTTTGATCGGGGTGAATCTGATCACCTTCGCGCTCTTCTTCGTCGTCAATACGCCCGACGACATGGCGCGCATGCAACTCGGGGTAAAACGCGTGACGCCGGAAGCGATCGAGCGCTGGAAGGCCGAGCGCGGCTACGACAAGCCGCTGATGCTGAATAGCGATGCCAGCGGTACGAAGGTGCTGACCGATACCATTTTCTTCGAGAAATCGGCGCGCATGTTTGTCGGTGATTTTGGGCGAGCCGAAGACGGTCGCGATATCGCCCACGAAATCGGCAAGCGCATGGGGCCATCGCTGGCGATTGCACTGCCGACCTTCATCCTCGGGCTTTTCATCACGGTCAGCTTCGCGCTGACCCTGGCCTTTTTTCGCGCTACCGCCTTCGATTTCTGGGGCGTCGTATTGTGTGTCGCGGCGATGTCCATTTCCGGCCTGTTCTACATCATCGGCGGGCAATACCTGATCAGCAAGGTCTGGCGCCTGGTGCCCATCTCTGGCTTTGGCGACGGCCTGGAGGCCTGGCGTTTCCTGATCCTGCCGGTCCTGATCGGCGTCGTCTCCGGCATTGGGTCCTCGACGCGCTGGTACCGCACCATCTTCCTCGAAGAGGTTAACAAGGATTACGTCCGTACCGCCCGCGCCAAGGGTTTGCCGGAGACGCTCGTTTTCTTCCGGCACATTCTGCGCAATGCACTGATCCCGATCCTGACCGGTGTCGTCGTGGTCATTCCGCTGCTCTTCATGGGGTCGCTGCTCACCGAGTCCTTCTTCGGCATTCCCGGTCTCGGCAGCTATACCATCGACGCCATCAACGCTCAGGACTTCGCTGTCGTGCGTTCGATGGTCTTCATCGGCTCGGTGCTTTACATCGTCGGCCTGATCTTGACCGATATTTCCTACACCGTGGTCGATCCACGGATCCGCTTCGAATGATGCCCTTCCAGATTGTCGTCCTCTGGTCGGACATGCTCGTCTGGTTGCTGGTCGCGGCCGGTGTGGGACTGGGCGTGCTGATCGCACGCAATCCACCGCTGCGTGCGGCCTGGCGGCGGGTCGGCGCCAACCGGGTAGGGATGGCAGCGGCGACGGTGCTGCTTACGTTCGTCTTGGTCGGCCTGCTTGATTCGCTGCACTACCATCTGCGCATGGAAGGCAAGCCGGGGCAGCCGGCGACCTACGCCATCGAGGTGTTGTCAGTGCTTGACGCGCTGGCCACTCCCTTACGTAGCCGCAACGAAAAAACCTATTCCGAACCCTTTGCCACCCGGCTCTATGCCAAGGAAAGCATCGACCTGCCCGGTGGCGGAACGACGCGCGATTACCCACGTCTCAAGCACGGCGGCAAGCATCTCGGCGATGACGAGGGAGCGGTTGTCGAGGATGCCGGCTTCACGGCTTTCCGGGCTGCGGCTATCGCCTTCGTCGGCTGGCTTGGCCTGGTTGCGGCGGCTGGCGCGCTGGTTGGGCGGCAGCCGGGCGATGCCGCCTTGTCCGGCCTGCAGCGTATCTGGCGCGGCGAAACGGATTTTGCCTGGAATGCCGTGCTGGCGACGCTGGCTGCCATCCTGCTCGTCGTCGTGCCACTCTTCTGGCTGGCCGGTTCCTATCATGTCTTCGGTACCGACAAGGTCGGCCAGAGCGTGCTCTACCAGGTGCTCAAGAGCGTGCGCACCGGCCTCATCATCGGCCTGGTCACCACCCTGGTCATGCTGCCGATGGCGGTTCTGCTCGGCATCGTTGCCGGCTATTTCCGCGGCTGGGTCGACGACCTGATCCAGTACATCTACACCGTGCTCAACTCGATTCCCGGCGTATTGCTGATCGCTGCCGCCGTGCTCATGATGCAGGTGGTCATCGACACCCATCCGCAGTGGTTCTCGACTGCCGCCGAGCGCGCCGACCTGCGCCTGCTGGCGCTGTGCTTCATCCTCGGCATCACGAGCTGGACCGGGTTGTGCCGCTTGCTGCGCGGCGAGACGCTCAAGCTGCGCGAACTCGAATACATCCAGGCGGCGCAGGCCTTCGGTGTTTCCAACGGACGCATCATCGTCCGCCACATCCTGCCCAACCTCATGCACATCGTCATCATTGCGCTGGTCATGGATTTTTCCGGCCTCGTGCTGGCCGAGGCCGTACTGTCCTATGTCGGCATCGGTGTCGATCCGACGATGACCAGCTTCGGCACGATGATCAACAACGCGCGCATGGAACTGGGTCGCGAGCCGGTCGTCTGGTGGTCGCTGGCGGCGGCCTTTTCGGCTATGTTCATCCTCGTGCTGGCGGCCAACCTGTTCGCCGATGCGGTACGCGATGCTTTCGACCCGCGAGCTGCCTGATGCTGAAAATTGAAAACCTCCGCCTCGGCTTCGCCGCCGGCAAGCAGACCCTGGCTGCCGTCGATGGCATCAGCTTTGATATTGCCAAGGGCGAGACCTTCGCCTTGCTCGGCGAATCCGGCTGCGGCAAATCGGCCACGGCCCAGGGCATCATGCGCCTGCTGCCGGCCGCCGGGCGCATTCTGGGTGGCTCCGTTCGCCTTGCCGACGAAGATCTGCTGCACCTCCCCGAGGCCGCCATGCGCGCCCGGCGCGGCGGCCGGATGGCGATGATTTTCCAGGAACCGGCGACCAGCCTGAATCCGGTGCTGACCGTCGGCCGCCAGATTGGCGAGGTGCTGGAGCGGCATCTCGGCCTGATCGGAGTACCGGCCCGCGAACGCATGCTCGAATTGCTCCGTCTGGTCGGCATCGCCGATCCCGAACGGCGCCTCGACGAATATCCTTTCCAGTTGTCGGGCGGCATGAAGCAGCGCGTGATGATTGCCATCGCCCTGGCCGGCGACCCCGAGCTACTGATCGCCGACGAGCCGACGACGGCGCTCGACGTGACGGTCCAGGCGCAGATTCTTGATCTGCTGGCCCGCCTGCAGGCCGAGCGCGGCATGGGTATGTTGCTGATCACCCACGATCTCGGCGTCGTTGCCCGCATGGCACACCGCATTGGCGTCATGTATGCCGGCGAACTCGTCGAGTTAGCCAGCCGTGAGGCGTTCTTCAGCCGGCCGCGACATCCCTATACCCAGGCGCTGTTCGCGGCGTTGCCGGAGGTTTCCCGGCGTGGCCTCAAGCTGACGACGATTCCGGGCCAGGTGCCGTCGCTCTCCGTGATGCCCAACGGCTGCCGTTTTGCCGAGCGCTGCAGCCATGTCATGCCGCAATGCCCGACGGTTTCGCCACCCTGGCGCGAGCTGGCCGCTGCGCATTCGGTGCGTTGTCATTGGGATGGCGAGGCTCTTGCAGAAGGAATGGCGCGCCACTCGGTGACCGAGCTGGATATTGAGCCGGCTCGCCCCTTCCTCGAAGTTGCGGGATTGAAGGTGCATTTTCCCATTCGTCGCGGTCTGTTGCAGCGAACGGTCGGTCATGTTCGTGCCGTCGATGGCGTCTCGCTGAGCATTTCAGCCGGCAGGACGCTGGCTCTGGTCGGTGAATCCGGTTGCGGCAAGACGACCGTGGGAAAGGGCTTGCTGCAGTTGCTCAAACCAACGGCGGGTAGCGTCAAGGTAGGCCAACGTGAGTTGGTGGGGATGCGAGCGAAGCGTTTGAGGGCGGCACGTCGCCACATGCAGATGGTTTTCCAGGATCCTTTCGCGTCACTCAATCCGCGCATGCGGGTTGGCGAAATCATTGCGGAGGGGATGAGCGCGCTGGCGCCGGATACCAGTTCGCAGGCGCGAAACGAGGCGGTGCTGACGCTGTTGCGTCAGGTCGGCTTGCCCGACGAGGCGCTTGGACGTTATCCGCACGAATTTTCCGGTGGGCAGCGCCAGCGCATCGCCATCGCACGAGCGCTGGCCGTACAGCCGGAACTGCTTATCTGCGACGAGCCGACCTCAGCACTCGATGTCTCGGTCCAGGCCCAGATTCTCAATCTGCTGAAAAAATTGCAGGAAGAGCTCGGGGTCGCCTACCTGTTCATCACCCACAATTTTGCCGTGGTCGAGTACCTGGCGCACGACGTGGCGGTGATGTATCTCGGACGCATCGTCGAGCAGGGCAGGGCGGAGGAGGTTCTGCGCTCGCCGCAGCACCCCTATACGCAGGCCCTGCTGTCGGCTGTGCCGGTGCCCCGACTCGACGGGGCGACTGCTGTGATCCGCTTGGCGGGCGAAACGCCGTCGCCGGCCAATCCGCCGTCAGGCTGCCATTTTCATCCGCGCTGCCCGCAGGCAATGGATGTCTGCCGCCAGCGCTATCCCGAAACGAGCGACGTTTCCGCCACTCATTTCGTTCATTGTCACTTGCGGGCGTAAAGCTTCGGCGCAGTGTTGCCCGGCTTGGCCTGCTTCGGGGCCGGTGCGGACTTGGCTGACGATGCAGTCTTGGTAGCACCAGCGGCTTTCGCCGATGCCGGTTTGCGATCGCTGTTGCTGGCTACCTTGCTATTCGTTTTGCCCGATTTCGCAAGATTCTCCTTGGGCGTAGGGGATTTTTCGTTGCCCTTGGCCATCTTTCCGGCGGGTGCGGTGCAGCGTTGAGCTGCGCGCTTGGCGCTCTTGCCGCAAGTGCGGGCAGTCGGTTCCGGTTCGATGATGTGTGTCGGTGCGGAAGCGTTCAGCAGGTGTCCGAGATTCTCGGTGTTGCCGCCGCCCGGTACGAGCAGCGTTGACCCGGCGCCGAGCCGGGCTTTTTCCGAGAGGCCGTTGACGCGGGCCAGTTCGCTGGTGGAAATGCCGAAGTGGGCGGCGATGCTTTCTAGGCGCTCGCTGGCGGTAACGGTGTAACCCTGCCAGCTGGAGAGCGGGGCGCGATGCTCTTCCAGATTCTGTTGGAAGGTGGCGAGCTTGTCGGCGGGAATGACCACCGTGGAGTCGGGCTTGATGATCGGCCGGTTATGCGCCGGATTGAGGCGCTGGAACTCTTCCAACGACATGTTGGCTAGCCGCGCTGCCGTCTTGACATCCATCGGCCGGGCCGTTTCGAGGCGGGCGAAGTAGGGGCTGTTGGAAACCTGCGGCAGGTCGAGTTGTGCGACCAGTGCCGGGTTGCCGAAGATGTTCTTGAGCGCCTGCAGCTTGGGAACGTAGTGCCGGGTTTCGTTCGGCATGGTCAGGCTGGCATAGTCGGTGGGCAGGCCACGCGCAGTGTTCTTGTCGACCGCGCGTTTGACGGCGCCCTCGCCCCAGTTATACGAGGCCAGCGCCAGGTGCCAGTCGCCATGCATGTCGTAGATGGTCTGCAGGTAGTCGAGGGCGGCGCCGGTCGAGGCGACGATGTCGCGGCGCTGGTCCTGCCACCAGTTCTGTTCGAGATTGAAACGTTTGCCGGTAGCAGGAATGAACTGCCAGAGACCGGAAGCGTGGGCCCGTGAATAGGCCATCGGGTTGTACGAGCTTTCGACCATCGGCAGCAAGGCCAGTTCGGTCGGCATGCCACGGCTTTCGAGTTCCTCGACGATATGGTGGAGGAAGGGGCGGCTGCGTTCGACCATGCGGCGCAGGGCGTCCGGGCGGTTCTGGTACCAGAGCTGGTAGTGCAGGACCAGGTCGTCGTTCAGATTGGTCATCGCGAAACCGTTACGGATGCGCTCCCAGAGATTGTCCGGTGCAGCAGTCAAATCAATGGTGCGCGGCGGTTGCGGTACGACGGGAATTTCGTGGATGGTCAGTGCGCTTTCGACCGGGTTGGCGGCGGGCTCGACCAAGGATGGCATGAGCAGGGACAGCAGCAGTGAAGGCTTTTCCTCATCGGCCTGGGCAACGGGGGCGAGGAGCAGGGTAGAGGCACCAAGGGCGGCGAGCGAAACGCGGCGAAACAGCGACAGAACGTTGCGATGTGGCATTGATAAGACTCCTGGCGCGAACGGGGTCGACTAAAAAAACGATTATACCTGAAGGCAATAGGGGCTTGCCGACGGATCTTGTGACAAAGGTATCCGTGCTGCAGTGTCGTGCCCCTGAGGGAGGTCGGGCTGGATTTCGGCGCCGATGGAGGTGTACTAGTTGATGAAAGGCAGCTCGAGGGTGCGGGTATCGGTGGCTGTGCCACTGGTTTCCCGGCAGAGGGCGAGAAACGTGCGCGCAGCGGGGCTCAGTCGCCGCTGGCGGTGATGCGCGAAGTAAAAGCGGCGGCCGAGATCGAACTGGGGCGTCGCGACCTCGATCAGGCTGCCTCGACGGAAGGCTTCACGCAGAGCCAGGCGGGAAAGGCAGCCGATACCCAATCCCGATTCGACGGCGCGCTTGATCGCCTCGGTATGTTCCAGTTCCAGGCGTACCTGCATCCCGTGAAGTTCTCGGCCGATAATCTTGTCGAGCAGCGCCCGCGTGCCCGAGCCGGGTTCGCGGACGATCCAACTCTGTCTGGAAAGTTGGGCGGTGTCGGCGATACGTGCCTCTGCCAGTGGATGTTTCGGGGCGCAGAAAACAACCAGGGCATCGTCCAGCCACGGTTCGACCAGCAATTCGGGATCGTTGGCCTCGCCTTCGATCAGGCCGAGATCGATCTCGCAGCGCTTGAGTTGTTCGACGATGTGCTGCGTGTTGGCAACATGAAGGCTGGCTTTGGAGTTGGGATGGCGATGCAGGTATTCGGCGACGATGAGTGTGGCCAGGTAGTTGCCGATGGTCAGCGTGGCGCCGACCGCTAGCGGTCCAAGTCGACCGCCAGCGAGGTAACCTTCGATTTCACCGGCACGAGCGAGTAGTTCGTCAGCCTGGGAAAGCAGGCCGCGACCCGTGCTGTTCAGGCGTAGCGACTTGCCGATACGGTCGAACAAGGGGCAGTCGAATTGCCGTTCCAACTCGACCAAGGCGCTGCTGGCAGCCGATTGAGACATGGCGAGTTGTGCGGCTGCCTGCGAAACGTTTTCGCAGCGGGCGACGGTCATAAAGACCTCGATTTGCCGTAAAGTAAATTTCATATCGATATTTCAGATAACGGATAGATAAATTATCCGTTTTTGCATCTATGCGGTGAAACTTAAGATGCAACTCATATTCAAATAGCTGAGGAGTATGACGATGAGCGCGCTGGCAACCGAGAAGATTTTGTCGGTCCATCACTGGAACGACACCCTGTTTTCATTTCGCACGACCCGTGATCCGGGCTTGCGTTTCATTAACGGGCAATTCGTGATGATCGGACTGGAAGTCAATGGCCGACCGCTGACGCGTGCCTACAGCATCGCCAGCGCAAATCATGAGGAGCACCTCGAGTTCTTCAGCATCAAGGTGCAGAACGGCCCGCTGACTTCGCGCCTGCAGCACCTGCAACCGGGAGATCCAATCATTGTCAGCCGCAAGCCGACCGGAACGCTGGTCCTGCGCGACCTCAAGCCCGGCAAACGCCTCTTCATGTTCGCCACCGGCACCGGCCTGGCGCCATTCATGAGCCTGATCCACGATCCTGAAACCTACGACAATTTCGAGCAGATCGTGCTCATTCACGGTGTGCGCTGGACCAACGAGCTGGCCTACCACGACTATATTGCGCACGAACTGAACAGCCATGAATACTTCGGCGAACTGGCGCGCGAGAAACTGACTTACTACCCAACCGTGACGCGGGAGCCCTATCGCAACAATGGCCGTCTTACCGATCTGATCAAATCCGGCAAGTTGTTTGCCGATATCGGCCAGTCACCGCTCGATCCGGCAAACGACCGGGCGATGATCTGCGGTAGCCCGGCCATGCTGGCTGAAACCTCGGCCATGCTGGATGAGGCTGGTTTTGAAATTTCGCCCCATATCGGCGTTGCCGGTGATTACGTGATCGAACGGGCTTTCGTCGAGAAATAAATAAGGCAGGCGGAAAAGCAAAAGCCCCGCTGAGGAAACTCAGCGGGGCTTTTTATGTTGGCGGAGTGGACGGGACTCGAACCCGCGACCCCCGGCGTGACAGGCCGGTATTCTAACCAACTGAACTACCACTCCAGTTTTACTGCTGTACTGCCAAAATCTTGGCGTCCCCACGGGGATTCGAACCCCGGTTACCGCCGTGAAAGGGCGGTGTCCTAGGCCTCTAGACGATGGGGACCCGGACAAACATTATACTACGTCGTTCGGCTTCTGGTGGAGGTAAGCGGGATCGAACCGCTGACCTCTTGCATGCCATGCAAGCGCTCTCCCAGCTGAGCTATACCCCCATTTGAGAGATAGCCGAACATTTGGATCTTGCGATCCAGATTGCGAATACATCTTCACAACCTTCCAGCAATTGGCGGAGTGGACGGGACTCGAACCCGCGACCCCCGGCGTGACAGGCCGGTATTCTAACCAACTGAACTACCACTCCAGTACTGCAAAAACCTTGGCGTCCCCACGGGGATTCGAACCCCGGTTACCGCCGTGAAAGGG
>JAEUOD010000101.1 GCA_016791065.1 Dechloromonas sp.
TGCCGGCGCTGGTCCTCAACTATTTCGGCCAGGGCGCGCTGATCCTCGCCAATCCGGCCGAGGCCGCCAACCCCTTCTTCCATTCGGCGCCGGAATGGGCGCTCTATCCCTTGATCGGCCTGGCCACGCTGGCCACCGTGATCGCTTCGCAGGCGGTAATTTCCGGCGCCTTCTCGGTGACCCGGCAGGCCATGCAGCTCGGCTTCGTGCCGCGCATGGAAGTACAGCACACCTCGGATCGCGAAGCCGGGCAGATCTACCTGCCGGCGGTCAATTGGGGCCTCATGCTGGCGGTGATGATCCTCGTCCTCGGCTTCAAGACCTCGAACAACCTGGCTGCCGCCTACGGTATCGCGGTGACCGGCGACATGGTGATCACCTCCATCCTCGCCACCGTCGTCGTCGCCAAGAGCTGGCGCTGGGGCTGGCTGCGCGCCAGCCTGCTGTTCGGCTGCTTCCTCGCCGTCGAACTCGTCTTCCTTGCCGCCAATATCCTCAAGATTCCCGATGGCGGGTGGTTTCCGCTGGTTGCCGGGGTCGGTGTCTTCGTCCTGATGACGACCTGGAAGCGCGGCCGGCAACTGCTGTCAGATCGCCTGCAGGGTGAACGCCTGGAGTTGGCCAGCTTCCTTGAAGCGCTGTCGTCCTCGATGCCGACCCGCGTCGAAGGTACCTCGGTTTTCCTCAACGCCGATCCCAAGGGCGTGCCGCATGCCCTGCTGCACAACCTGATGCATAACAAGGTCGTGCATGAGCGCGTCGTACTGCTTTCCGTGCAGTTCTTCGATGTGCCCTATGTTCCGGATATCGACCGCGTCGAGGTACGCGAGTTGAAGGAGAATTTTTGGAGCGTGACCATCCACTACGGCTTCATGGACGAGCCCAATGTCCCCGGGGCGCTGGAAAAGTGTTCGGTTTTCGGCCTCGAATTCAACCCGCTCGAAACCTCCTACTTCATCGGCCGCGAGACGCTGATTCCCCGTCTCGGTTCGGACATGGCCTTCTGGCGCGAGAAAATTTTCGTCGCCATGTTCCGCAATGCCGGTTCGGCGACCGCCTTCTTCCAGATTCCCAGCAATCGGGTGGTCGAACTCGGGACGCAGGTGGTTCTGTAGCAGCGCGTTGCCGGTCGCGGCGACCGGGCATTACAGCTTCCGTATCTTTTCCAGCAGCGCCGTCGTCGATTTCTGGTGGATGAAGGGAATCGAATGCACGCTGCCGTCCCAGGCGCGGACCTCGGTGCAGCCGACGATCTTGTCTACCGGCCAGTCGCCGCCCTTGACCAGGATTTGCGGCCGGCAATCGAGAATGCGTTGCAGCGGTGTGTCCTCGTCAAACCAGGTGACCAGGCTGACGCAGCCGAGCGCCGCCATGACCGCCAGGCGGTCGTCGAGCGTATTGACCGGGCGGTCGTCGCCTTTGCCCTGGCGCTTGACCGAGGCGTCGCTGTTGAGCGCGACGACCATGGCGGCGCCGAGCGCGGCAGCCTGGGCAAGGTAGGTGACATGGCCGCGGTGCAGGATGTCGAAGCAGCCGTTGGTGAAGACCAGTGGCTGAGGTAGTTGGGCGGCGCGGGCGGCCAGTTGCTCGGGCGGGCAGATTTTTGATTCGAAGCTGGGCGGGGCGTAGTCCATGGCGGTCGGGCGATAACGGTCAGGCCGCCATTCTAGTGCCTATCGCGCTGCGTCGACCGGGCCGGCGGACAGGTAGACGCTGACCGCGTTGCGTCCGCTGCCCTTGGCCTGGTACATCGCCTGGTCGGCGTGGCGGAGCAGGACATCGAGGCGCTCGCCATGGCTCGGGCAAATTGCGATGCCGATGCTGCAGGAAAGACTGATGCTTCCAGCCGAGGTCTCGATCGGTTCGGCGATCGCAGCCAGCAGCTTTTCACCGACCTTGACCGCATCCTCGGCCTCGAGCAGGTTGGCGATGAGCGCGACGAATTCGTCGCCGCCCTGGCGCGCCACCGTATCGCCAGCACGCAATTCGCGTTTCATGCGGTGGGCGCTGACGATCAGCACCTGATCGCCGACTGCGTGACCGTAACGGTCGTTGACCACCTTAAAATGATCGAGGTCGATCAGCAGCAAAGCGAAGGCATTGCCATAGCGCTGCCACTGTTGTGCCGCCTGCTCGAAGCGATCGATGAACAGGAAGCGATTGGGTAGGTCGGTCAGCAGATCGTGCGTCGCCAGATAGGCCGAGCGTTCGTGTTCGAGCGAGGCGCGGTCGAGTGCGAGGTAATGGCGGATGGTCAGCCAGGGAATCAGGATCAGCGCGCCAGCCAGCACCAGCAACGTGGTCAGCAGGTCGGCGCTGAGTAGTTCCCGCCAGCGCAACTGCCGTTCGAAAATCAGTTGGGTTGGCTGGGTCGTGCTGTCGATCACGATCTGCCGCTGGAAGCGCGGCAGCAGTGCGCTGTCCAGCTTTCCTGTCTCGGTCGCGGCCTGGCGGAAGAGCAGGCTGTCAGGCTTGGCCGGTGCCGCGAGGCTGGCCGACATCTGCATCGCTTGCGCCTCCCCCGAGCGAAACTGGGCGGGGACCAGCGCCTGGGTCCGGATGAGCAGCATGGCGGTCATCGCACTGCCAAAGAAGTTCAGGCTGGCAGCAGTCGGCTGCGCCGGCCGATTGATTTCCTGAAGCAGGATGTAGGCGCCGCCGCCCTCGTAGAGTTCAAATACCGGCGAGACGACCGGCTTGCGGTTCTGGTGGGCGAGGGCCAGCGAATGAGCCAGGTAGTCCACCGTTTCCAGGCGCAGGCCGTAGATTTCGTGACTTTCGGGCAGTGCAGGGTACATGAAGAGGATGGGCCAGGTGTGCTTGGTGTGCTCATGGCTGCTGTGAGGGCGCCCGGTGAGTTCGCTGAAGGACTTGAGCGTGAAATCGGGGCGCCAGGCGGTACGCATCGCTGTCGTGAAGGCGTTTTCCTCATCGACCGGCAGACGACGGGCGACTTCGATCATGTAGATGTGCGGATAGGCGGCTGTCGCCACAGCGGCATAGCGTCTGGCCGATTCCGTATCGCTGCGGTCGACGGCCTGCAGAAAGGCGGCGAAGCCGGCGAGCACGGCTTCGTTGGTGTCGAGCTTGTTCTTGACCTCGCTGGCCAGCAAGCGGGTTTCATCGTCGAAGCGCCGCTCCCAGCGGCCGATCTGCGTCGATATCAGCATCGCTACGGCAAATACCGTAATGCCAAGAGCCGCCGCGAGCAGGGCGATCAGCGTGGGGCGAAGTCGGGATGGCGTCATCTGGGCGCTTTCATGCCAGTCAATATGGCACTGGCCAAAGTGCCTTGTAAACCGTGTGTTGCCCTAGGGTGAGGCGATTCAGGCGGAATGGGCGAGTCGCCAGTCGTTGAGGGCCGAGGGGAGCATGGCGAGATCGGTCAGGGTTTGCACGCCCTCAAGGGGCTGGGCCCGCAACATGCCGGCACCGCCCGCCCAGATTACCACCCCGGCCGGCAGGGCCTGGCGTAACTGACGCAGGGCTTCGCCGATCTGGCGCAGGGGAAAGACGCTGGAGAACGACAGGGCGACGACGTCGGCCCGGTGGGCTTCACAGGCGCGGACCAGGTCGAGCAGCGGCATCTCGGTGCCGAGCGGAATGCACTCCGCACCTTCCAGGCTCAGCAGGGCTTCGACCATGAGCAGTCCCAGCATATGCGGCTCATCCGGCAGGCTGGTGAGCAGGACGCGGGGCGTGCGCCGGCCCGGTGGCAGGGCGGCCAGGGCCTGGCGCAGCACGCGCTTGGTCAATTCGGTGTACAGGTGTTCCTCGAAGACGGCGAAGTCG
The DNA here is from genome assembly GCA_016791065.1 of Dechloromonas sp. GTDB lineage: Bacteria > Pseudomonadota > Gammaproteobacteria > Burkholderiales > Rhodocyclaceae > Azonexus. The sequence goes on from JAEUOD010000101.1 coordinate 3,793, forward strand.
CCATCTTCCCAGGCATCGCCGACGCGTCGGGTCAGGGGCGCAACCGTGTCCTGGACAAAATGCATCAGGCCGTCGCGTGCCAGCCGCTGCTGCATGGCTTGCAGAAACCCCTGACTGTCGTGGCGTTTGATCAAGGCAAGCGCTTCTTCGAGATCGCTCGTGTCCGGGAAAGCAGCGCTTCCTTCGGATGACGGACGCCGTGGCGCCAGGGCCAGCAGTTCCTCTTCCGGCATCGCCAGCAGCTTGCCGGGGCGATGTCCCTGATCCATCAGGCGTTTGACCAGACGCAGGCGCTCGACCTGGGCAATTGAATAGCTTCGTTCGCCATGGCCGTCCCGTTCGGGAACCGGGAAGCCGTAGCGGCGTTCCCACATGCGCAGGACATCCTTGGAGAGTCCGGTTTCGCGTTCGACGGCTGCGATGTTGAAACAAGGGGTATTCATTTTTGTCCTAAACAAAGGTTAGACAAAACGTTGACATTTGCGCTTTTGCTAACTATCTTACGAACAAACGTCCTATTTGTCCAGGACAAAACGTCAAGGAGTTGTCGATGTTGTCCAGCCTCAAGCGTTACCTCTCGATTGTCGGCCTGCTGACGGCGGGTATCGTTCCTTCGGCTTCCGCCAGCGATTGCCCCCCCCTGCTGCGCCACACCTTCGCCTCGCTACAGGATGGCAAGCCGCAGCCGCTCTGCCAGTATGCCGGCAAGGTCATTCTTGTCGTCAATACGGCGAGTTACTGCGGTTTTACCTCCCAATACGACGGGCTCGAAAAGCTCTATGCCCGGCTCAAGGACAAGGGATTGGTCGTGCTGGGCTTTCCGTCCAACGACTTCGGTGAGCAGGAGCCGGGCAGCGACAAGGAAATTGCCGATTTCTGCCGCATGACCTACGGCGTCGAGTTCCCGATGATGGCCAAGACGGTGGTCAAGGGCAAAGGTGCCAACCCCTTCTACGTCAAGCTGGCCGAAATCACCGGTAGCCGTCCGAAGTGGAATTTCCACAAGTACCTGATCAACCGCGATGCCACGCAGGTCGTCGCCTACACCAGCTTCACCGGTCCCGGCGACAAGGATCTGCTGGCCAAGATCGACGAATTCCTCAAGTAAGTCCGTCTCGCCCCAAGCCCAAGGAGCCTTCGCATGAACGCACCCGACACCTTCTTCCTGCCTGACGTCCAGGCGTCTGCCGACAACCGGCGCCTGGCCATCCAGAACGTCGGGGTCAAGGGGCTGCGCTATCCCCTGCAACTGGCGACGGCGGGCGGCGAAACGGTCAGTACGGTGGCGACGGTAGCGCTGACGGTCGGCCTGCCGCCCGAGGTAAAGGGCACCCACATGTCGCGCTTTGTTGAATTGCTCGAGGCGCCGCGTGGCCCGCTGACTCAGTCCGGCTTGTTCCGCATGCTGGAAGAGATGCTGTTGCGCCTGGAGGCCGATATTGGCCGGATCGAACTGAGCTTTCCTTACTTCATCCGCAAGGCGGCGCCGGTATCCGGTGTCGAGAGTCTGCTCGATTACGACGTGACGCTGATCGTCGATCAGCAGCAAGGTCAGTATGCCAGCCTGACCCTGCGTGTCGTCGCCGCCGTGACCAGTCTCTGCCCCTGCTCGAAGAAGATTTCCGAGTACGGGGCCCACAACCAGCGCTCGCACATCACGCTGGAGGCGCGCCTGAATGACCCGATGAGCATAGAGGAACTGGTTCGTTTGGCCGAAGAAGAGGCTTCATGCGAAGTGTTCGGCCTGCTCAAGCGGCCGGACGAAAAATGGGTCACCGAGCGCGCCTACGACAACCCGAAGTTCGTCGAGGACCTGGTGCGCGACATCGCCCTGCGTTTGATGAACGAACCCCGCATTGCCGCGTGGAAGGTGATCTCGGAAAACTTCGAGTCGATCCACAACCACTCGGCCTATGCCGAATTGTTCGGCAGCAACGAATAAGGAGCGCCGCCATGAACAAAAAACAACGCATCGCGGTCGTCGGTGCCGGCATCTCCGGGCTGGCCAGCGCCTGGCTGCTTGGGCGTCAGCATGACGTCACGCTGTTCGAGGCCGGCGGCTATCTCGGCGGTCATACCAATACCGTCGATGTCACGCTCGAAGGGAAGACGCACCCGGTCGACACCGGTTTCCTGGTCTTCAACGAAAAGACCTATCCCAACCTGATCGCGATGTTCGCGCTGCTCGGCGTCGATAGCGTCGAGACCGAGATGTCCTTCGCCGTCAGTCTGGAGAATCCCGATCTCGAATGGGCCGGCAGCAACCTGGCGACCATTTTCGGCCAGAAGCGCAACCTCGTGCGCCGGCAATTCTGGTCCATGCTCTCGGACATCCTGCGCTTCAACCGCGAAAGCACGGCCTGGCTCGCCTCGCATCCGGACAACCAGCGCAGCCTGCGCGATTTCCTGGTCGCCGGCCGCTATTCCGACGCCTTCTCCGACTGGTACCTGCTGCCCATGGCCGCCGCCATCTGGTCCTGCCCGACCGGCCAGATGCGCGACATGCCGCTCGCCACCTTCATCCGCTTCTGCCAGAACCACGGCCTGCTGCAGGTCTTCGACCGGCCGCTGTGGCGCACGGTGAAGGGCGGCGGGCGCGAATACGTGCGCAAGATTGCCGAGCAGCTCGACGACATCCGGCTCTATTGCCCGGTCAGCGCCGTGACCCGCGAGGCGGACGGCCTGCGCGTCACACATGCCCACGGTAGCGAGCATTTCGACCAGGTGGTGATGGCCTGCCATAGCGACCAGGCCCTGGCCATTCTCGGCTTCAGCGCCACCGACGGCCAGCGCGACGTCCTCTCGGCCATCCGCTACCAGCCGAACCGGGCGCTCTTGCATACCGATCCCGCCCTGCTGCCGCGCGACCGCAAGCTATGGTCGGCCTGGAACTACTTTGCCGGCTCGGGCGAGCCGGGCGAACAGCCGGTCGGCGTGTCCTACCTGATCAACAAGTTGCAACCCTTGCCCTTCAAGACGCCGGTCGTCGTCACCCTCAATCCGGCGCGCGAGCCCGATCCGGCCAAGGTGCTGGCCGAATTCGAGTACGCCCACCCGATCTTCGACGGCCCGGCCATCGCTGCCCAACAGAAGCTGGCCAGCGTCCAGGGCGAGAACGGCATCTGGCTGGCCGGTGCCTGGGGCAGCTACGGCTTCCACGAGGACGGCCTGAAGTCCGCGCTGCGCGTGGTCAACGGCATGGGCATCCGGGCGCCGTGGCAGGGTGCGGCTGCGCTCGCCGCCCGCCAACTGGAAAATGCCTGAGACGGCCATGCTCTTCCGCCCGCGTCTTTTCCTCGGCCATGTCATGCACCGGCGCCTGCGCCCGGCCGAGAACGCCTTCGTCTACCCGGTGTTCTACGTGCAGCTGCCGCTGGCCAACCTCGACGCAGCGAAGACGTCGATTTTCTCGATCGACCGCGCCAACCTGCTGAGTTTCCACCGCAAGGACCATGGTCCACGCGACGGCAGTCCGCTCTTGCCCTGGATTCGCCAGCTGCTGCGCGAGCGCGGCCTGCCGGACGATGGCGAGGTGGTGCTGCAATGCTTCCCGCGCGTCTTCAACTACGTTTTCAATCCAGTCAGCTTCTGGTTCTGCCATGACCGGCAGGGGGCGCTTGTCGCCGTATTGGCCGAGGTCAGCAATACCTTCGGCGGCCGCCACAGCTACCTGCTGCACCAGGGCGGACGCCCCTTGCCGGATGGCCTGGAGTTGCGTGCCGACAAGGAGTTTCATGTCTCGCCCTTCTGCGACGTCGAGGGCGGTTACCGCTTCCGCTTCCTCCTGCGGCGCAATTGCCCGGTCGTCCGCATCGACTACGACGACGCCGAGGGCGAATTGCTGCTGACTTCCCTCTCCGGCCGTCCGAAGGCGTGGTCGGGGCGTGCCTTGCTCACCACCTTCCTGCGCATGCCCCTGCTCACTGCCGGTGTCATGGCCCGCATCCACTGGCAGGCCCTCAAGCTCTGGCTGAAGGGCGTGCCCTTCGTCGGCGCGCATCCATCCTCCGCACCTCAACCCCTCCAGGAATCGACAAAATGAACAACACGATGATTCTGCGCGGCAGCGACAGCCTCGCTCACGACACCCGCCTGGTATTCGCGCTGCTCGAGAAGATCAGCGGCGGCCTGCTCGAAATCCGCCTGCCCGGTGGCGACAGCCGACTGTTCGGCCATGGCGAGCATGGCGTGACGCTGCAAGTGCATGACGAGTCTATGTTCAGCCAGGTGCTGGCCCGCGGCGACATCGGCCTGGCCGAGGCCTATCTCGACGGCCACTGGGATTCGCCCGATATCACCGGCCTGCTCGCCCTGCTGGCGCGCAATCGCGACGTGCTGCGCAGCGCGGTTTACGGTTCCTGGCGCAAGCTGCTTGCGGCGCGCATCCGGCACTGGTTCAACGCCAACAGCAAGGCCGGCAGCAAGCGCAACATCATGGCGCACTACGACCTCGGCAACGATTTCTACAAGCTCTGGCTCGATCCGACGATGAGCTATTCGAGCGCCCTTTACCGCGATGTCGACGACGGCAGCCTCGAAACCGCCCAGCATGCCAAGTACCGACGCATCCTGCACCGCCTGCAGGCTGAACCTGGTCAGCGCGTGCTCGAGATCGGTTGCGGCTGGGGCGGCTTCGCCGAACTGGCGGTGGCGGACGGCCTGCAGGTGACCGGCCTGACCCTCTCTCCGGCCCAGCTCGAATGGGCGAAAAAGCGCGTGCCGCAGGCCGATCTGCGCCTGCAGGATTACCGCGACACGGCAGAAAAGTTCGACCACATCGTCTCGATCGAGATGTTCGAGGCGGTCGGCGAGCGCTGGTGGCCGACCTACTTCAAGACGGTCGCCAAGGCCCTGAGGCCGGGCGGCCGGGCGGTGATCCAGAGCATCACCATTCGCGACGACCTGTTTGCGGACTACCGCAAGGGCACCGACTTCATCCAGCAATACGTCTTCCCGGGTGGCATGCTGCCTTCGCGCAGCACCTTCCGTGCCGCCGCAGCCAAGCAGGGCCTGGTCGTCCGCGGCGAATACGCCTTCGGGCTCGACTACGCCCGTACCCTGGCCGAGTGGCGCCATGCCTTCGAAGCCAAGTGGCCGCAGATCGCCGCCCTCGGCTTCGACGAGCACTTCCGCCGCCTCTGGCGCATGTACCTTTGTTACTGCGAGGCCGGCTTCCTGGCCGGAAACATCGATGTCGTGCATTTTGAACTCGCGCATCGTTAAGCTCGTCGCGCCCGGTGCGGTCGAGCCCGCCTCGCCGCTGCGCCGCGAACTGTTGCTGGGCGCGGCGGGTTTTGCCGTCCTGTCTTCCGCCGCCTTTGGCTCGACCGATCCGACGACCGGGCTCAAACGCTGGGGTACCGGCAATTTCCGGCGTTTCGGCTTTCTCGTCTATGAAGCGACCCTGTGGGCCGGCGGTGAAGACCCGGTCCGGCCGCCGCTGGCGCTGCGCCTGACCTACAAGCGCAACATCGCGGGCAAGGACATCGCTGAAGCCAGCGTCAAGGAAATGCGCGGGCTCGGCGTGGCCGACGAGGCGCAATTACAGCGCTGGGGCGAGCGGATGGCGCAGATCTTTCCCGATGTCCGGCCGGAGGATCGCATCCTTGGGGTGCATACGGCGGAGGGAGCGAGCTTTCTTTACAACGATCGGTTGATCGGGCGAGTGGATGATCCGGCGTTTGCGCGGGCGTTTTTTGCGATCTGGCTGGATCCGAAGACTAGTGCGCCGGAGTTGAGGGCGGCTTTGTTGAGGCGGGTGTGATGCTTGTTCGGGTTCAGTTGCCGCTGGGTTCCGCCGCTGACCGGCGGGCGTACTTTCTTTTGCTTCGCCAAAAGAAAGTAGCCAAAGAAAAGGCGACCCCGGGTTGCGCGGTCGGCTGCGCCGACTTCCCTGCGCTACTCGACGAGCCGGGCGGCTGCGGAACTCGGCCCTGCGGGCCTCAAACAGTCCTCGCCGACTACCCCCGGCCCGTCTCCGTTGCTCGGCGCTCCACACGGGGACCCGGTACCCCATCGCACTTTCAGCGCCCGTTCGGTTTTCCGGGCCCCTTGAGAGGTGCCGAGCAACGCAGGGCAGTCGGGGGCCTTCGGCTGGCGTTGTCCGAGCCGAAGGCGAGTTTAGCCAGCCGCGCCCTGAGCGTTGCGAAGCAGCGCGAAGAAGTACTCTTGGGGTGCCCGAATGCCCGAGTAGCGCAGGGAACCCGCGCAGCGGGCACCGATCCAGGGGTGGCCTTCTTTTTGGCTACTTTTTCTTGGCCATCCAAGAAAAAGTACGCTCGCCGGTCAACGGCGAAACCCGGCGGTCACCAAACCCAATGACCACCCCCAACATCCTCGCCTACGGCCTCCTCGGCCTCCCCCTGGCCTTCGCCGCCCTCCCCATCTACGTCCACGTCCCGCGCTACTACGCCGAAACGACCGGCATGGAACTCGCCCTGCTCGGCGCCATCCTGCTCGCCACCCGCCTGCTCGATGCCGGCATCGACCCCTGGCTGGGTTGGCTGGCCGATCGGGTGCGGCGGCCGACGATGGTGGCCATCGCCTTGCTCCCCTTCGCCATCGGCTTCGTGGCCCTGCTCAATCCACCTAACGATTACGCCGCGCTCTGGCTGGTCGGCTCGCTGGCCCTGACCTATGGGGGTTTTTCCGCGGCTTCGGTGGCCTACCAGGCCTGGGGTGCGGATGTCGGCGAGACGTCCGGCATGCGCACCCGGCTGACCGCCGCCCGCGAAGGTTTCGGTCTGCTCGGCGTGGTGCTGGCCGCCGCCTTGCCGGCCGTGCTGGCCGCCGACCTCAGCGAAGGTATCGCGCGTTTGAGCTGGATATTGCCGCCCTTGTTGCTGATCGCGGCGGCGATGACCTTCAGCCGGGTGGGCATCGGCCAGCCCTTGCCGGCCTCGAACCAGCCGCTCCTGCCCAGCCTGCGCCGGGTCATGGCCGATCTCGCCTTCCGCCGCCTGCTCGGCGTCTTCGTCGCCAACGGCATTGCCGCCGCGCTGCCGGCGACCTTGTTCCTGTTCTTCGTTGCCGACGTCCTGCAACTGGAAAAGGCGAGTGGGCCCTTGCTGGCGCTGTATTTCGTCGCCGGCGCCGCTTCCTTGCCGCTCTGGGTCCGGCTGGCCGCCCGTTTTGGCCGGGTGGCGGCCTGGCTGGGGGCGATGGCGCTGTCCATCGCGGCCTTCGCCGGGGCCAGCCTGCTCGGTAGCGGCGACCTGCTGCCCTTTGCCCTGATCTGCCTGGCCTCCGGCCTGGCGCTGGGGGCCGATCTGGCTCTGCCGGCCGCCATCGCCGCCGATCTCGGCGAGCGGCAGGGGCAGGCCGGGGCCTGTTTCGGGTTCTGGAACTTCGTGTCCAAGCTCAATCTGGCGCTCGCCGCCGGCCTCGCGCTGCCGCTGCTCGGCACCCTCGGCTACGTGCCGGGCAGCGGTGCCGGCCTGGCCGCCCTGACTTTCGCTTACGCGCTGTTGCCGCTGGCCTTCAAGGCGTTGGCGGCCTTTCTGTTGTGGCGCTGGCGCCACTCGCTGGAGATCGCATCATGAAATTACTCTGTGCCGCCCTGTTCAGCCTCGGCCTGACGGCCTGTGCCTCGACCGGTGTCGAGCAATACCGGGCCGAGCAACCCGTTCTCGACCTCAAAACCTATCTCAACGGCACGCTCGACGCCTGGGGCATGTTCCAGGGGCGCTCGGGCGAGGTGAAAAAGCGCTTCCATGTCGTGATCGATGCCAAGTGGACGGGCGATACCGGCGTTCTCGACGAGCACTTCAAATGGTCCGACGGCACCACCTCGCGCCGCGTGTGGACGCTGAAAAAACAGCCGGACGGCAGTTTCCGCGGTACGGCGGACGATGTCGTCGGCGAGGCGGTCGGCGAGGTGGCGGGCAACGCGCTGCGCTGGCGCTACGTGCTGGCGCTGCCGGTGGACGGCAAGGTCTACCACGTCGATTTCGACGACTGGATGTTCCTGATGGACGACAAGGTGATGCTCAACCGCTCCTACATGTCGAAATGGGGCTTCAACCTGGGCGAAGTGACGCTGACCTTCGTCAAGCGCTGAGCCGGCGATGGCCCTCAATCCCAAGCTTTTGGACTGGACCGGCAAACGGGTCTGGCTGGTCGGCGCCTCGAGCGGTATTGGCGCCGCGATGGCGCGCGAACTGGCCGGGCGCGGCGCCCGCCTGGCGCTGTCGGCGCGCAGCGCGGAGAAGATGCGGTCGCTCGGCATCGAGCAGGCCTTGATCCTGCCTTGCGATGCGACCGATGTCGCCAGCCTGGCGGCCGCGCGGGCCACCCTGCTGGCTGCCTGGGGCGGTGTCGACCTGGTGGTCTACCTGGCCGGCGACTATGTGCCGATGCGCGCCGACCATTTCGACCTGGCCATCGCCGAGCGCGTCGTCACCGTCAATTTCAATGCTGCGATGCGCCTGGCCTCGGTCGTCCTGCCCGACCTGAGG
>JAEUOD010000109.1 GCA_016791065.1 Dechloromonas sp.
ACACCTTCTACGAGTTCGCCAAGCCGTTGATGAAGCAGCTCGGCATGCCGACGCTGTTCTGCCACAGCCTGGAGGCCGACGCCGGGGGCATCCTGGTCGACTACCATCTGCGCATGCCCGACCAGAAGCGCGAGGCGGTCAGGCGCTTCAAGGAGCTCAACTTCAAGGTGGCCGCCGCGGGCGACTCCTACAACGACACCGCGATGCTCGGCGAAGCCCACGGCGGCATCCTCTTCCACCCGCCCGAGAACGTCATCCGCGAATTCCCGCAATTCCCGGTCGTCTACAACTCCGACGACCTGCGCACGGAAATCGACAAGGCTTTCGCCAAGGCTTGAGGCCTTCGGCCCATGCCTTGCGGCGAATGATCGGCCCCGCTCGCTGCGTTCGCCGCCCCCTGGGGGCTCCCGTCTCACTCTCTAACCTTGGTTGTTCCTAGCGCCATGCATAGCGACCGCTTCTACACGCTTTCAGCCTCCTGTCCCGACCAGGTCGGCATCATCGCCCGCGTTTCCGGCTTCATCGCCGGCAACGGCGGCTGGATTCTCGAATCGAGCTTCCATTCGGATGTCCTGACCAGCCGCTACTTCATGCGCATCGAGATCAAGGCGAGTTCGCTGCCCTTCCTGCTCGCCGAGTTCCGCGAACGCTTCCGCAAGGAAGTCGCCGAGCCGCTGCAGATGGACTGGCGGATCAACGACAGCGCAGTCAAGAAGCGGGTTGTCGTGCTGGTCTCGAAGCAGGAGCATTGCCTGTACGACCTGCTCGCCCGCTGGCAGGCCAAGGAACTGGACATCGAGATTCCCTGCGTCATCTCGAACCACGACACCTTCCGCGGCTTCGTCGAATGGCATGGCATCCCCTTCCATCATGTCCCGGTCACGTCCGACAACAAGGCGGCCGCCTATGCCGAGATCCAGCGTATCTTCGAGGACGTGCGTGGCGATTCGATGGTGCTCGCCCGCTACATGCAGATCCTGTCGCCGGAGCTCTGCGACGCGCTGACCGGCCGCATCATCAACATTCACCACAGCTTCCTGCCCAGTTTTGCCGGAGCCAAGCCCTACCACCAGGCCTATACGCGCGGCGTCAAGCTGATCGGCGCGACCTGCCACTACGTGACCAGCGAACTCGATGCCGGCCCGATCATCGAGCAGGACGTCATCCGCATCGACCACTCCGATTCGCCGGAAGACATGGTGCGCTACGGCAAGGACATCGAAAAGACCGTGCTCGCCCGCGGCCTGCGCTACCACCTGGAAGACCGGGTGCTGGTGCATGGCAACAAGACCGTGGTTTTCCGCTGAACCATGCTGATCAAACGCGACCAATCGCTGTTGCTCGTCGTCGATGTCCAGGCGAAGCTGGCCCCGGCCATCTTCGAGGGTGAGGCGGCGGTCGCCAACAATGTCCGCTTGCTGGCTGGCGCCGGCCAGTTGGGGATTCCGCGCTACGTCTCAGAACAATACGTGCGCGGCCTCGGCCCGAGCCTGCCGGCCATCCGCGAGGCGGCTGGCGATGCCCGTTTCTTCGAGAAAATGCACTTCTCCTGCACCGGCGAACCCGGCGTGCTCGAGATGTTGCGTGGGGCGGGACGCCGGCAAATCGTCCTGACCGGCATGGAAACCCATGTCTGCGTGCTGCAGACGGCTTTCGGCCTCGTCGAGGCGGGCTTCTCGGTCTTCCTCGTCGCCGATGCGGCATCTTCCCGCTCGCCGGAAAACCGTTCGGCTGCCGTGGAGCGCATGCGCGCCGGTGGCGTCCATATCGTGACCACCGAGATGGTCCTCTTCGAATGGCTGCACCGGGCAGGCACCGACGAGTTCCGCGCCATGCTGCCGCTGATCAAGTAAGCACCGCTATTCCGGATAGACGATGACCGGTGCCGCGGCCAGCGGCAGATAGTGGGTGCGCCAGGGTTCGCCCGGCAGCACGTCGTGCACCAGCAGGCCGCCCGCTTCCGGCGTATAGGCCAGCGGGCCATCCTGCAGGGCGATCTGGTGCACGGTCGAAGGTGCCGTCAGCGCCAATCGGCCAGCAAAATCGGTCGTCACGTGGCGGTGCACGTGGCCGCACAATACCCGTTCGACCTGTGGCTTCGTAGCCAGCCACGCCGCCAGCAATTCGCCTCCCTGACAGGCGATGGCATCCATCCCCTCGATGCCGATCCGGAACGGCGGATGATGCAGGACCAGGGCGACCCGACGCACGCTCGGACAATGGCTTTCCAGCCAGTCGATATGCTGCTGCCGGACTTTGCCCCCTTCCTCGCCTGGAATCACGCTGTCGAGCAGGAGCAGGCTGATGTTGCCGAGATCCGCCCGCTGACAGGCAAGTTGTGGATGCGACCAGGCTTGCCGGCTGAAGACGTCGCGCAATGTCTTGCGCTCGTCGTGGTTGCCGGGCAATACGGCGTAAGGCAGGCCGTACTCTTCCAATGCCTCAAGCAGTCGGCAATAGGTTGCCGCCTCGCCATCGTCGGCCAGATCGCCGCTGAGCAGGAGCAGATCGGGGGCGAAGCTTCTGGCGCGAGACAGCGCCCCGGTGAGCGCCGACCAAGGGTCGACGCCGCTGTAGAGCGCCTGAGGACGCAAATGGAGATCGGAAAGCTGGACGATGCGCATATATCCAGCCTAGCAAAAAAAGCGGGCACCCGAAGGTGCCCGAAGGGAGAGAGACTACGAAAACGGTTCTTAGTGGTGGTAGGCGCTTTCGCCGTGGGAGGTGAGGTCGAGACCTTCGCGCTCCTCGTCTTCCGGCACACGCAGGCCGATGACGATATCCACCAGCTTGTAGGCAACCAGGGAAACGACGCCCGACCAGACGATGACGGTACCGACACCCCACACCTGGCTGATCACCTGGGCGGTCATGTCGTAGGCGCCGACAGCGTTGGCGACATAGTCATAGACACCGGTGCCGCCGAGGGCCGGATCGGCGAAGACGCCGGTCAGGATGGCGCCGAGGATGCCACCGACACCATGGACGCCGAAGACGTCGAGGGAGTCGTCAGCACCGAGCAGCTTCTTCAGGCCATTGACACCCCACAGGCAGATCACGCCAGCCAGCAGGCCGATGATGATGGCACCCATGACACCGACGAAGCCGGCCGCCGGGGTGATCGCAACCAGGCCGGCAACGGCACCGGAAGCAGCACCCAGCATGGAGGGCTTACCCTTGAGGATCCATTCGGCGAACATCCAGGACAGCGTCGCGGCAGCGGTGGCAACCCAGGTGTTGACCATGGCCAGGGCAGCGCCGCCGGAGGCTTCGAGGGCGGAACCGGCGTTGAAACCGAACCAGCCGAACCACAGCAGGGAGGCACCGATCATGGTGAAGGTCAGTGAGTGCGGCGCCATGGCGACATTGCCCAGGCCGGTACGCTTGCCAACCATGTAGGCACCGACCAGGCCGGCGACGGCAGCGTTGATATGCACGACGGTACCGCCGGCGAAATCAAGCGCACCCTTCTGGAACAGGAAACCGGCGGTCTTGCCTGCGGCTTCGCCGGCAGCGGCGTCGATGTAGGCATCCGGACCCGCCCAGTACCAGACCATGTGGGCCATCGGGATGTAGGACAGGGTGAACCAAATGACCATGAAGACCAGGATCGCGGAGAACTTCGCACGTTCAGCGAAGGAGCCGACAATCAGGCCGCAGGTGATGGCAGCGAAGGCGCCCTGGAAGATGACGAAGGCCAGCTCGGGGATGACGACGCCCTTGGAGAAGGTCGCACCAACCGCTTCCGGCGTAACGCCCTTGAGGAAGAGCTTGTCCAAGGTCCCGAAGAACGCGTTGCCCTCGGTGAAGGCGGCCGAGTAGCCATAGACCACCCAGAGGACCGAGATCAGCGAGAAGACGACGAAGACCTGCATGAGCACGGAGAGCATGTTCTTCGTGCGGACCAGGCCGCCGTAGAACAGGGCCAGGCCGGGAATGGACATCAGGATGACCAGTGCGGCACAGACCATGACCCAGGCGGTGTCACCCTTGTTGGGGACAGCGGCCGGAGCGGCGGCAGCTTCAGCCGGAGCGGCGGCTTCGGCAGCAGCAGGTGCTGCAGCGGCGGCCGGCGCAGCAGCAGCCGGTGCGGTGACGGCGGCCGGTTCGGCAACCTTTTCTTCAGCCCAGGCCGGAGCGCCGAACGATACGGCGCCGACCAGGGCGAGCAATGCAAACAGATGTTTCATGTTGCTCTCCTTACAGGGCATCGGTACCGGTTTCACCGGTCCGGATACGAATGACTTGTTCGAGATCGAAAACGAAGATCTTGCCGTCGCCGATCTTGCCGGTGCTGGCCGACTTCTCGATGGCTTCGATCACCTGGTCGATCTGGTCCGACTTGACGGCGGCTTCGATCTTGACCTTGGGCAGGAAGTCGACGACATATTCGGCGCCCCGATACAGCTCGGTATGCCCCTTTTGCCGGCCGAAACCCTTCACTTCAGTGACGGTGATCCCTTGTACGCCAATGGCGGACAGGGCTTCACGCACTTCGTCAAGCTTGAACGGCTTGATGATGGCGGTAACGAATTTCATGATGAGTGTTCCTCAAGAGATTGAATTTTCGTTTCCCCCGTCGGCACCGGCCGGTATGCCGACGGGGAAAGGCTTAAAGCTGATTAGAAAGACTTGGTGACGGACAGGACGCCAGTGGCGCGACCTGCATTCATGTTCTTGGAACCGGTGACCCCGTTGGCATCCAGGCTGTTCGTGAAGCAGTAGAACTGACCCTTGTTGCAATCGCCGTCGGCATCGGAATCGATGTAAGCGAGGCCGATGACCCAGCCATTGATGTCCTTGGTGACGCCCAGCTTCCAGTCGGTGTAGCTCCAGGCGGAGGAGTGCTTGAAGTCGAGGTAGCCGATGTGGCCGTTGATGCCCCAGCCGTCGCCCAGATCGTAGTTGGCCGACAGGTCGAAGTAGCCCGTACCGTCAGTGTCCTTGCCAGCCGGCGACTTCAGGCTGAAGTAGTCGGTAACGGCATAGTAGTACTTGGCGGACAGGAACTTCCAGCTGGCGCCAATGTACAGTTCGCCGTTCTTGACGGTGGAACCGGAGAGGTCGTCGCTGCCCGGGTAGTAGTAATAGATACCGCCGACGTCGATACCGAAGTCGCCGAAGGCCATCTTGTAGCCACCGTAGAAGTCCATTTCCAGGTTGCCTTCAGCAAAACCGGCACCGGAGTTCACATTGGAGTTCCAGTTGCCGACGTAGATGCCGCTGGCGTGCGAGTAGTCAAAGCCGCCCTGCAGAGCAGGCTTGGCAAAGGTCTGGGCAATACCGCGGAAACGGTATTCGGTGGCCAGCGTCATGTTGCCGGTGAAGGTGTGCGGGCTGGCTTCAGCTTCGGCAGCCGGAGCAGCGGTCTGGGCGAAGGCCGGAGCAGCGAAGGCGCCGACGAGGGCCAAGGCGATCAGTGACTTTTTCATTTATTTCTCTCCAGTAGAACGATTCAAAAAGCAAAAAAGAAAATTGTGCACCACAGCAATAGCAGAAGCCGTGCCAGGCAAATTTTTCAATTTAAATCAGCAACTTCCCGTTGGCATCGCAAGTCATGCACCAAACAGGCGCACCAAAATCGTGCGGTCACAGATTGTTACGCACCACGCATGAGCGACCGTCCGAAAAGGTGCCTGCAGGCCCTGTGCTACACTCATCGTCTCGGAGGAATACCATGCTCGACCCTAAAATCCTGGAAGAATTCGGCGCCAAAATGAGCGCCCTGCTGGCCAACTCACCGGCCAAGGACATTGAAAAGAATGCCAAGGCGATGATGAGCGGCGTTCTCGCCAAGCTCGATCTCGTCACCCGCGAGGAATTCGATGTGCAGGCGCAAGTTCTGGCCCGTACCCGCGAAAAGCTCAAGGAACTGGAAGCCCGCGTAGACGCCCTGGAAAAGGCCCGCTCGGGCGAATAAGCCGCATGGCTCTTGCCATCGCGCACAGCCGGGGGCTGGATGGCCTGAATGCGCCCCCGGTCCTGGTCGAGGTTCATATCGCCAGCGGCCTCCCCGTCTTTGCCCTGGTCGGCCTGCCCGATACCGAAGTCAAGGAAGCCCGCGACCGGGTACGCGCCGCCATCGTCAATTCCGGCTTCGAATTTCCCGGCAAGCGCCTCACGGTCAACCTGGCGCCGGCCGACCTGCCCAAAGAGTCCGGCCGCTTCGACCTGCCGATCGCGCTCGGCATCCTGGCCGCGAGCGGCCAGATTCCGGGCTACACGCTAGACGACTACGAATTCGCTGGCGAACTGTCGTTGTCCGGCGAACTGCGGCCGATTCGCGGTGCCCTTGCCATGGCCCTGCAGAGCGCCGGCAACGGCAAGACCTTCATCCTGCCCGAAGCCAGCGCCCGGGAAGCGGCGCTGGTCGGCGACAACGACATCCGCGCCGCCCGCTCGCTGCTCGATGTCTGCGCCCATCTTGCCGGACAAAACGCGCTGCCGTCGGCCACAGCCGATGATTCCGCCGAGGCCGCCGCAGCCTTTCCCGACCTCGCCGAGGTTCGCGGCCAGGCCCAGGCCAAGCGCGCCCTGGAAATCGCTGCCGCCGGCGAGCATTCGTTATTGATGATCGGCCCCCCGGGCGCCGGCAAATCGATGCTCGCCGCCCGTCTGCCCGGCCTGTTGCCGCCGCTCGAAGGCGCGGCGGCCAAAAGTTCGGCGGCCGTCCTGTCGCTGGTCGGCCAGTTCCAGCCTGAAGCCTATGGCCGTCGCCCCTATCGACAGCCGCACCATACGGCCTCGGCGGTCGCCTTGGTCGGTGGCGGCAATCCGCCGCGCCCCGGCGAAATCAGCCTGGCCCATCAAGGCATATTGTTTCTCGACGAATTGCCGGAATTCGATCGCAAGGTACTTGAAACCCTGCGCGAACCGCTCGAAACCGGGCGCATCCACATTGCCCGCGCCGCGCGCCAGGCGGAATTTCCTGCCGAATTCCAGTTGATTGCCGCGATGAATCCCTGCCCCTGCGGCCATCACGGCGCAACGAACGGAAAGTGCCGTTGCACGCCGGACCAGGTCTCCCGCTATCGCGGCAAGCTCTCCGGCCCCTTCCTCGACCGCATCGACCTGCTCATCGAAGTGCCAGCGCTGCCGGCTGATGACCTGGTCGGCAAGGCAGACGGCGAGAGCTCGGCCAGCGTACGCGAGCGTGTCGATGCCGCCCGGGCACGCCAGTCGTCGCGACAGCAGAAGCCGAATGCCCGCCTGAGCACAGCCGAGGTCGATACCACATGTACCCCCGACGCCGCCGGCAGCCAGTTGCTCAAAAAGGCCTCCACCCAGCTCGATCTTTCGGCGCGAGCCTGGCATCGCATTCTCAAGGTTGCACGAACCATTGCCGATCTCGCCGACAGCGCCGAGATTCGGGCACCGCACGTTGCCGAGGCCATCCAGTACCGGCGCCTCGCCCGTGGCTGAACTCCCGGCCCGCAAAAGCACGCGCGGCATCGCGCTGCTCCTTGCCTCGCTATCGGCACTCGGCCCGTTCTCGATCGACGCCTACCTGCCGTCCTTCCCGGATATCGCGGCCAAGCTCGGCGCCAGCCAGCTCGAAGTCCAGCAAACGCTCTCGATCTACCTGCTCGCCTTCGCCGTGATGACCCTGTGGCACGGCGCCATTTCCGACCGCTTTGGCCGGCGCCGCGTCATCCTCGTCGCCCTCGCCCTCTTCGGACTCGCCTCGGCGGGCTGCGCATTTGCCACCCGCATCGAACAGCTCTGGTTCTGGCGCGCCATGCAGGGCATCACTGCCGGCGCCGGCATCGTGATCAGCCGCGCCATCGTCCGCGACCTCTTCGACGGCGCGTCGGCCCAACGCCTGATGTCGCAAATCACCATGATGTTCGCCGTCGCCCCGGCCATCGCCCCGGTCATCGGCGGCTGGCTGCAGACCCTGTTCGGCTGGCGTTCGGTTTTCGGCTTCCTCGTACTCGCCACCGGCGCACTCGGCTTTGCCTGCTGGAAACTGCTGCCGGAAACCTTGCCACTGAACAAACGCCAATCCCTGCGCCCCAGCTACCTGGGCCGGAGCTACTGGAAGGTCTTGACCTCGCCCGCCTTCCTCTTCGCCTGCGCGGCGCTCTCGCTCAACTTCGCCGGCTTCTTCATCTACGTGCTGTCGGCACCGGTTTTCCTCATGCAGCATCTCGGCATTCACGAGACCGGCTTCCTCTGGCTATTCGGCCCGGCCATGGGCGGGTTGATGACCGGCTCCTGGCTATCCGGGCACTTGGCCGGCAAGCGCTCCCTGGGAAAAACCATCGCGCTCGGCTACGGCATCATGACCCTGGCCGCCGGCAGCAATATCGTCCTCAACCTGCTGCAGCCCCCCAGCCTGCCCTGGAGCGTTCTGCCGCTTTTCGTCTATACGACGGGTATGTCGCTGGCAATGCCTTGCCTGAGCATCCTGGCGCTCGATCCCTTTCCGGAACGGCGCGGCCTCGCCGCCTCGTGCCAGACCTTCTTCCAGTCCAGCTTCAACAGTCTGGCTGCAGCGGCAATCGCTCCTGCGCTATGGGGTTCGACCCAGCAGCTCGCGCTGGGCATGGGCGGCCTGATGCTGCTCGGCGGCCTCGCCGCCCTCGCCCATCAACGCTCAAGACTGCTGCCAGGGTAAGCCGCGAAAACGCCAGCCGCCGAGGGTGCCGCGATGGTAATCGTCGTCGAGCGGCCCTTCGAAACCTTCGAGCACATTGGTCACGTTGGTAAAACCCGCCGCTTCGAGCGCCTCGCCTGCATAGAGCGAACGATGGCCGCTCCGGCAGATCAGCAGAACCGGACGCTCCAGGTCGCCGCTGACCAGACGGCGCACCTTGGCGGCGAATTCCGGGTCAATATCCCAGTCCGGCGCTTCCTGCCAGGCCACGTGTTCGGCGCCGACCGGGTGCCCGACGTACATGTGCTCGATTTCCGTACGGCAATCAACGAGGACGGCCTTGGGATTTTCCCGGAGAAAGGCATGGGCGGCGATGGGGTCGAGATGGTGCATCGGGCAAGTCCGTCAATTAGCAGATGCCGATATTATGAAAGGAAGCCCGAAAAATTTTTACATTTTGTTGGTCCGCACAGCGCTAAAGTGGGCCATTCTCGCCCCCTCTTGATGAGCTTTCGATGAAACTGCCCACCTGGATTCGCGCGCTCTGCGCCACCGTCGCCACCGTGCTGCTGCCGGCCTGCGATTCGGTCAACCTGCAGGAGATCAAGCCCGGTCAGACGACGGCCGCGGAAGTCCGCAGCCGTATGGGCGAACCCGGCTTCACGCACTGGAACGATGACGGCACGGCCACCTGGGAATACAGCCGCCAGCCGAGCGGCACCCAGTGCTACATGATCAGCTTCGACCGCCAGGAAATCGTCAGCAAGATCGAACAGGTCCTCAACGACGCCAACTATGCCCGTGTCCGCGACGGCATGGCCAAGGACGATGTCCGCCGCCTGCTCGGCGCCCCGGGCTCGAAGGTCGTCTTCGACAATCTCAAGGAAGAGGTCTGGGAGTGGCGGATCGAAGGCACCCCGCCGACCGAGGAAACCTTCTTCATGGTGCATTTCGACACGACGCATGGCGGCGTCAAGAAGACCTCGAAGCGGGTCGCCATGAAAGGCTAAATAAATCAAGGCCCTTGGCAGTCGGCACAGCGGCCGGTAAACTGTGGCATCTGCCGAGGAGCGCTGCGACCCTGAACAGGGGCCAGGCTCGGCAATGATCAACGGCGCTCGCAGACCCCCAACCGGTTTGTGGCGCCGTTTTCCATTTGCGGCCTACCCGGTGTGTTTTCGTTTTGCCGAGGTGATCATGATGCAACCCGACCGTACCGCCGAACTCTCCGCCCTGCTTGAAAAGCGCCTGCTCATCCTGGACGGCGCGATGGGCACCATGATCCAGCGCCACGGCCTGCAGGAAGCCGATTACCGCGGCGAACGCCTGAAGGATCACCCGCACGACCTCAAAGGCAACAACGACCTGCTGGTCATCACCCGACCCGACGTCATCGGCGGCATCCATCGCGGCTATCTCGAGGCCGGCGCCGACATCCTCGAAACCTGCACCTTCAACTCGACTGCCGTCTCGCAGGCCGACTACAACCTCAGCGAGCTGGTCTACGAACTCAATTTCGAGGGCGCAGCCCTGGCCCGCCGCCTGTGCGACGAATTCACCGCCGCCAACCCGGCCAAGCCGCGCTTCGTCGCCGGTGTCCTCGGCCCGACCAGTCGTACCGCCTCGATCTCGCCGGACGTCAATGACCCCGGCTACCGCAACGTCAGCTTCGACGATCTGGTCGCCAATTACATCGAAGCGATCACCGGCCTGGTCGAGGGCGGCGCCGACATCCTGCTCGTCGAAACGGTGTTCGACACCCTCAACGCCAAGGCTGCGCTGTTCGCCATTGAGACCTTCTTCGACCGCGCCGGCCGCCGCTGGCCGGTGATGATCTCCGGCACCATCACCGATGCCTCCGGGCGCACGCTCTCCGGCCAGACCGCCGAGGCCTTCTGGAATTCGCTGAGCCACATCAAGCCGCTCTCCTTCGGTCTCAACTGCGCCCTCGGCGCCAAGGAGTTGCGACAGTATGTGGAAGAGCTTTCCCGCGTCTGCGACTGCTATGTTTCGGCCCACCCCAACGCCGGCCTGCCCAACGCCTTCGGCGGCTACGACGAAACAGCGGAGATGCTGGCCGACGAGATCGAAAGCTGGGCCAGGACCGGCATCGTCAATATCGTCGGCGGCTGCTGCGGTACCTCGCCGGAACACATCGCCGCCATCGCGGCGCGCGTCGCTCCGGTGGCGCCGCGCCGGATTCCGCAGATCGAACGCAAGCTGCGCCTGTCCGGTCTAGAACCCTTCAACGTCGGCGCCGACTCGCTCTACGTCAACGTCGGCGAACGCACCAACGTCACCGGCTCGCGCGCCTTCGCCCGCATGATCCTCGAGGGCCGCTTCGACGACGCCCTGGCCGTTGCCCGCCAGCAGGTCGAGAACGGCGCCCAGGTCATCGACATCAACATGGACGAGGCGATGCTCGACTCGATCGCCGCCATGGACAAGTTCCTCAAGCTGATCGCCTCGGAGCCGGACATTTCGCGCGTGCCGATCATGCTCGACTCGTCGAAGTGGGAAGTCATCGAGGCCGGCCTCAAGTGCATCCAGGGCAAGGGCATCGTCAACTCCATCTCGATGAAGGAAGGCGAAGCCAAGTTCCTCGAACACGCCCGCCTCGCCCGCCGCTACGGCGCTGCC
>JAEUOD010000116.1 GCA_016791065.1 Dechloromonas sp.
GCTCAGGCCCTGGGCCTGAGAGTGCCGGATGAAATCACCATCCGGCGCGCCCTGCTCGCCGAACGGGAGTCAAGATGAACCGACTGACCCTTCGCCATCGCCTCTTGCTGCTGACGCTGCTGCCAAGCACGCTGATCGCCGTCGCGCTGGTTGCCTATTTCACCCTGAGCGGTATCCGGACCCTGGAAGGCGAGTTGCGCGCCAAGGGCCTGGCCACCGTGCGCTACCTGGCCCCGGTCAGCGAGTACGGGATCATCGCCGGCCAGATCGAGAGCCTGCATGCGCTGGCCCAGGCCACGGTTCAGGAATCCGGCGTCAAGGCCGCCATCATCGTCAACCAGAAAGGGCGTGCCATCGCCGTCAGCGGCCGGGTTTCGCTCGCCAGCGAAAACCTGCGCCAAGTCCTGGCCGAACCGGCCATGGTTTCGGAAACCGAGCGCTGGATCGCCTTCGGCGCCCCGGTACGGCGCTCGCTCAACGAAGCCGATGCCCTGTTCGAGCCGGCCGCACCGAGCACCAAGGAAAGCGCGCCGGAAGTGATCGGCCATGTCTTCGTCGAATTCGACAAGAGCGAACTGACCAACCGTCAGCGCGAACTCCTGCATCGCGGCCTGCTCATTGTCCTCTTCGGGCTGATCCTGCTCGCCGTCCTCGCCATCGCCATGGCCGACAACCTGGCCCGGCCGGTGATGCGCCTGGTGCACGCTGTCCGCGACATGTCATCGGGACGCCTCGACAGCCGCGTCCCGGCCAACTCGAGCGGCGAGATCGGCGAACTCGAGCAAGGGTTCAACGAGATGGCCAAGCACATCGAGGAGGCCCACCAATCGATGCAGACGCGGATCGAGGAAGCCACCGCCCAGCTCGCTTTCCAGGCCCGGCATGACGCACTGACCGGCCTGCTCAATCGTCGCGAATTCGAACATCGCCTGGAGAAAATGCTGGCCAGCATCCAGGCCGGTGGCGACGAAAGCAGCCTGCTTTTCATTGACCTCGATCGCTTCAAGCCGGTCAACGACGCCTGCGGCCACCTCGCCGGCGACGAATTGCTGCGGCAGATTTCGCTGCTCTTCCAGGGACGCCTGCGTGAGGAAGACACCCTGGCCCGTCTTGGCGGCGACGAGTTCGGCATCATCCTGGCCGGATGCAGCGGCCAGCGGGCACGCCAGGTGGCCGAGGACATCTGCGGCCTGGCCAACGCCTACCGCTTCATCTGGCAGGACAAGGTCTTCTCGATCGGCGCCAGCATTGGCCTGACGCCGGTCAACCGCCGGGTCCGCAACATCACTGAAATCCTCGCTGCTGGCGATGCGGCCTGCTATCGGGCCAAGGAAAGCGGACGCAACCAGGTCTGCGAGCAGGAAGCGCTGAACACCCAGGAACGCCGGCAGGAAACCAACGGCTGGGCGACGCGCATTGCCAACGCCCTGAACGAGGACCGCCTGCAGATCAACGCCCTGCCGCTGCGTCCCCTGCAAGGCAGCGCGCTGGGCGGCCATTGCGTCGAACTAACCGCGCATCTGCACGAACCCGGCCAGCCGCCGATCGCGCTTTCAGCCCTGATCGACGCCGCCGAGCGCTACGACCTGGCGCCGGATATCGACCTGCGCTTCATCGAAACGGCGATCGACGCCCTGATCCGGGCCGAGCGCGTGAACAAGAAGCTGACCTGCCTGGTGCCGCTGTCGGGCGCTTCGCTGAACCGTCGCGAGGTGATCGACACCATCGCGCGCAAACTGGCGACGCACCAGATTTCCGGTAGCGGCCTCTGCCTGCTTTTCTCGGAAGAGGTATCGACGCACCATACCAGCCAAGCCATCGAGTTCTCACGTCAGGTGCGTGCCTTGGGTTGCAAGATCGGGCTCGACGATTTCGGCGGCGGGCTGTCGTCATTCAGCCATCTGCGCAGTATCGCCCCGAGCCACGTCAAGCTAAGCCGTAGCCTGACCCGCGATCTCGGTGGCAACCGTGCCTCGACCGCCCTCCTCCGAGCGATTCAGGAAATCACCGACGACCAGAACATTAACTCCATCGCCGAAGGTATTGAAGACCGTCAGGCAATCGAGCAGTTACGCCTGCTCGGCATCAGCTTCGCCCAGGGCAATGCGGTCGCCCCGTGCGAACCCTTCGATGTCTGGCTGGAAGGCGCCGTCTTCAGGACGGCCTGATGCTCAAAAATCGAGCCGCAGGCTGATCCAGTGACGCGGCTCGACGATCCGGTCGGCCGGCAATCCGCTGTACTTGAATTCGCCGTGAGCGCCGTTGATCGACTGCGCCACATAGGCGACCTCGCCGCCCCAGTTGGAGAAGCGGAAGGGGTAACCGAGGCGGGCATCGACGCGGGTATATTTTTCCTGCCACGAGTTGCGCGTCCATTTCATCTTGTCGAGCCAGAAGCCGGACACCGAGAATTCGAAGCCCAGCGGCAGTTTCTGCATCAGCATCGCCGAAGTGGAATAGCCAGGCGCCGATCGGGTGGTCAGGTCATGAACGTTGGTTGATTCGTAGGCTGGCTCCCCGGCGAATGCCGCATTCTTGTCGGCGTCACGGAACTGCGAATCGATGTCGATGAAGCTTTGCGACAGCATCAGGCGCGTACCCTGGAAAGGCTGCCATTTCCACTGGTACTCGACGCCCTGGATACGCACATCCTGGATCTCGGCGATGTAGTCGGGGGCCGCGAATACCTGCAGATGGCGGTTCGGAATTTTTTCCCGGAACAGGCGCGCGTCGAGGCTCATCCGCCAGTCGCGCCAGTCGCCCAGGTAGCCGATCTCCCAGGTATCCATTCGCTCGGCGGGCAGTTCCGGATTGCCGACATAGGCCGGAATGGACGCAAGCGCCACTTCGCCCGCCTTGAAGGCCTTGCCGTCGGCGCGTGCGTACGGCACCAGGGTGGCATCGGCCCGGAGATCGAACGTGCTGGCCGTGCGATAAGCCCGCGAGTAGCCGATGCGGACGGTGTTCTGCGGCGTCAGATGAAAGCTGCCGCTGATCCGCGGCGAAGTATGGGTACCGGCCATGGAGTCCTTCTCCACGGCGAGGCCGAGGTTACCCGTGAAAAACTCGAACGGTTTCCATTCGGCATTGCCGAACAGCCGCCCGACATCGCGCCCGACCGGCGACGTGCTGCCGAAACCCAACTCCGAACGCGCCTTGTCACTCCGCCAGCTGGCGCCCCACACCACGCGCAGCAGATCGACGGGGGAAAAATTGTGCTGCAGTTCGATCTCGTGACGGTTGGCCTTGTCGCCGAACTCGTCGATCTCGAAGTAATAGTCGGTCTTGTTGTAGGGCTTCTGCTTCCCCCGCAGCTTGGCTATGTAGCGATCCGAAGCCCAGTCCTCGATGTAGGAATAACGCAGTTGCATGTCGGAATCCGCCGACAGCGTGTGCCGCCAAAGTAGCTGCAGGTAAGTGTTCGACTGCGAAAAGTCGTGGATCGGCCAGTCCGCGGAACTCTCCGTAGTGACGTATTCCTTTTTCGTGACCGGATCCTTCTTTTTCAGCAAACGCCCGATCGGCATCACCGCTTCCACATGCCCGGCGCTGACCTGCAACTCATCCCGATCCGAGAGACTGAAATCGGCCCGCAGGTCGAACAGGCGCGAACGGAAGGAATCGACCCAGTCGTACTGGTTGGTCAATCCGTTGTCGTCCTTCTGTTGATAGGTGAAGCGGAATGCGCCGGCATCGCCGAGCTTGGCGCCGGCGCGCACCGTATAGTCGCGCACGCCCCGGCTGCCATGGTTGGTAGACACCGAAGCGCCACGACTCAGCGAGGGATCGACTGTGATGATGTTGATCACGCCGAGGAAGGCGTTCGAGCCGTAGGACACGGCATTCGTCCCGCGCACGACTTCAATGCGCTCGATGTCCTCGAGCGCCACCGGCACCGTAGCCCAATTGACGCCGCTACGGAACAAGGGCGAGTGCATGGAGCGGCCATCGACCAGAACCTGCACGCGCGGCGAGAACTCTTCGTCGGTCAGCCCGTGATAGGTCACGCGCGCCGAGTCGGTGTTGTTCGGATAGGTCTGGAAGCCTGGAACAAGACGGAAGACATCGGTCAGATCGCGCGCTCCGGAAGCCTTGATCATTTCGCGGTCGATCACGGTTACCGAAGTCGGCGCATCGGCCAAGCGTTGCGGCAGGCGACTCACCGAGGCGACCACCGGCAATTCGCTGAAAAAGAGGTCTTCGTCGGCGGCAAGTGCGCCGGCACTGGCAAAAACACCCGCCACGGCGAGGCTCAGGGCCTCGAATCTGAATCTGAACACTGACTGCACCAAACCTTTATTCGGGATTCACCGCTCCGGGCGCTGCCTGAGCAAGCTTCCAGGCGGCGGAAAAACAGGGGGACTGGGCACCGATTGCCACGCCATGCCGGCTCGTCGCCACCAGACACAAGGCAAGCCCGCCCTGGTCGACCGCGGTTACGGCTTCAAGATCGATTTCATCGACCCCGACCCGAGTCAGGGCATGCATGAAATCGTTGCGCAAAGAACTGTTGAGGCCGCCGGTCACCCGGATGACCTTGCGGCCACCGATCTCGCGGACCGACAGAATGGAAGCTTGGCCACTATCGAGCGCCGCGTTGATCGCATCCTCGATCAGGATCTGATTGATCGGGCCGGTCTGGAAACGCGCCCCGAACACATCGCCGATCCGGCTGACGACGGTTACCGGCACGTCGATCATCGGCGATCCAAACAGCGAGAATTCACAGCCGGCGGTATGGCCGATCCCAAGCGCAAGGTCGGTACGCACCATGAGGCCTGACAGGGAGAGATTCTCGATGCCACCGACCCCGATCTCGCCACCATAGCCGATGACGACTCTGGGCAGGGTAGCGAAGCGGATGCGTTGATGCCTTCTTTGATCGAGCATTGCCCCAGCCCCAAGTAAATATTTGTAAACGGAGTAGTTTATCAAAAGCCGGGGCACCGGGCAGCTTTCCGGCAGGAAGCGCGCCGATTGACTTTTGCCGGGGTGCTCGGTATCTTCCAATCCACTTCGGTCAGCGACCGGATGCGCCGATTTGAACTCTGATTGCGGGCGCCGCCAAATACAGCTAAACGGGAACCGCCCAGTTCGCGTTCAGGAAATTACTCAACGCCACTGGGCTTTTTGTTTTCAGGAACAGCATGTCAGGACACTCCGTCGGCGCGGTCCATTCGCAGCGCGCCCACTTCGACCAAGCATTGCACTTGCGCAGCGGCGGCGTACTGCCGGCCTACGACCTGGTCTACGAAACTTACGGCACGCTCAATGCGGCCAGATCGAACGCCATCCTCGTCTGCCACGCGCTTTCCGGTCACCATCACGTTGCCGGGCATTACACCGACCAACCCGAGAACGTCGGCTGGTGGGACAACATCGTCGGCCCCGGCCGGCCGCTCGACACCGACCGCTTCTTCATCGTCGGCGTCAATAACCTCGGCGGCTGCCACGGCTCGACCGGTCCCTCGTCACTCAACCCTGCCACCGGCAAACCCTGGGGCGCCGATTTTCCGATCGTCGCAGTCAATGACTGGGTGCATGCCCAGGCCCGCCTCGCCGATCTCCTCGGCATCGACACCTGGGCCGCCGTCATGGGTGGCAGCCTGGGCGGCATGCAGGCGCTGCGCTGGAGCATCACCTTCCCGGAGCGCGTCCGCAACGCCATCGTGATCGCCGCCGCCCCCAAGCTCTCGGCCCAGAACATCGCCTTCAACGACGTCGCCCGCCAGGCCATCCTGACCGACCCCGATTTCCACGGCGGCAATTACTACGAACACAACACCCGTCCGGTGCGCGGCCTGCGCCTGGCGCGCATGCTCGGCCACATCACCTACCTGTCCGACGACCAGATGGGCGAGAAATTCGGTCGCGAGTTGCGTAACGGCTCCTTCGGCTTCGATTTCGACGTCGAGTTCGAGGTCGAGTCCTACCTGCGCTACCAGGGCGACAAGTTCGCCGGCTATTTCGACGCCAATACCTACCTGCTGATGACCAAGGCGCTCGATTACTTCGACCCCTCGCGTGAGGACGATGGCGATCTGGTCAGGACCATGGCGCGAACCAAGGCCAATTTCCTGATCGCCTCCTTCACCACCGACTGGCGCTTCACGCCGGCTCGCTCCAAGGAAATCGTCGCCGCCCTGCTCGCCAACGGCCGCAATGTTTCCTACGCGGAAATCGATCTCAATTTCGGCCACGACTCCTTCCTCATGGAAGACGCCCATTACCACGGCGTGGTCGATGCCTACCTGCGGAACATCAAGCTATGACCCATACCTTGAACCGCCCAGATTTCGACCTGATCGCCGCCTGGATCGAGCCAGGCCACAAGGTGCTCGACCTCGGCTGCGGCGACGGCACGCTGCTCAAACACCTGATCGACACCCGGGGGGTGCAGGGCTGGGGCGTCGAGATCGAGCACGCCAACATCCTCGCCGCGATCAAGAACGGCATCAACGTCATCCAGGGCAACCTCGAAAAGGGGCTCGACGAGTTCGCCGACCAGGCTTTCGACCACGTCGTGCTGTCGCGCACGTTGCAGACGGTGAGTCACACTGAAGGCATCCTGCAGGAAATGCTGCGCGTCGGCCGCGAGGCGGTGGTCTCCTTCCCCAACTTCGCCTACTGGAAGAACCTGCGCTCGGTACTCGACGGCCGCATGCCGGTCTCGGAAGACCTGCCCTACCAGTGGTACGACTCGCCCAACGTGCGCTTCTTCACCTTGCTCGATTTCGAGGCCTTGTGCCGGCAAATGGGCCTGATCATCCGGGAGCGCAGCGTGCTCGACGAAGCCGGCAACCGGGTGGAAGCGACTGACGACAAGGAACTCAACTTCCTCGGCAGCCTGGCGGTCTATCGCCTGACCCGCGCCCGCTAATGCCAGCCTGGCTCGCGGCCTTGCTCACCCGGAAGATGCTGATCTGCATCTTCACCGGGTTCTCCTCGGGCTTGCCGCTTTACCTCCTGCTCAACCTGCTGCCGGCCTGGCTGCGCAGCGAGGGCGTCGATCTCAAGACGATCGGCTTCTTCGCGCTGATCCAGTTTCCCTATACCTGGAAATTCCTCTGGTCGCCGCTGCTCGACCGTTTCAGCGTCCCCGGCTTCGGCCGCCGGCGCGGCTGGATGCTGCTTACCCAGCTTGGTCTGCTGATTACCATCGGCCTGCTCGGCGGCCAGAACCCGAAGGAAAACATCTGGCCTATCCTCTGGCTGGCGACGCTGCTTTCGCTGCTCTCCGCCACCCAGGACATCGCGGTGGACGCCTTTCGCCGGGAAATCCTCGACGACAAGGAACTCGGCCTCGGCAACGCCGTGCATGTGAATGCCTACCGGATCGCCGGCCTGATTCCCGGCTCGCTCTCGCTGATCCTCGCCGACCGCCTGCCCTGGGACCAGGTTTTCTGGATCACCGGTGCCTTCATGATTCCCGGCATGGTCATGGCCTGGCTGGTCAGCGAACCGCACGTCAAAGGCATGCCGAAAACGCTGCGTCAGGCCGTCACCGAGCCCTTCCACGAATTCATCGGCCGCCAGGGCTGGCGCGGCGCGGCCATGGTGCTCGGCTTCATCTTCCTCTACAAGTTGGGCGACAGCCTGTGCACGGCGCTCGCCACGCCCTTCTACCTCGACATGGGCTTCACCAAGACCGACATCGGCCTAATCGCCAAGCATGCCGGGCTGTGGCCCGCCGTCATCGGCGCCCTGCTCGGTGGTCTCTGGATGGTAAAGCTCGGCATCAACCGGGCGCTCTGGCTGTTCGGCGTGGTGCAACTGGTATCGATTTTCGGCTTTGCCTGGCTGGCGGCGCAGGGGCACTACGACAGCATCGGGGCCAGCGAACGCCTGGCCCTGGCCTTCGTCATCGGCCTCGAAGCGCTCGGTGTCGGCCTTGGCACCGCGGCCTTCGTCGCCTTCATCGCCCGCTCGACGCACCCGGCCTACACGGCAACGCAGATGGCCTTGTTTACCAGCCTGGCCGCGGTACCGCGTACCTTCATCAACGCCTCGGCCGGTTGGCTGGTCGAATCCTTGGGTTGGCTGAATTTCTTCTGGCTATGCGCCGCCCTGGCGGTTCCGGGCATGGTCCTGCTATTGCGGGTGGCGCCCTGGAACGAGACGCCCGGCGAGGAAGCTACTCGCCCCGCCTGAGGCGGCGCCGATCGAGCCACCACGCGTAAGCCGGCAGCAGCAACATGGAGCCCGGCATGACAAGGGCAACCAGGTACGGAGAGAGATGCGCCATACGGCGCAGGTGGCCGAGGATTTCTTCCTTTTCGGCCGGCGTCCATTGCCCGCCGTTGCGAGCCTTCATGAGCAAGGGCATGAGACCGCGCGTAGCGAGCAACTCAGCGAGCACGCGCCGCGCCTCGCGACGCTGGGAGGTCACCAGTTGTTGCCACCAACCGGGTAGGGCCGGCGTTCCCTGTCCTGCCGCGTCGGCCATGTTCAGCCCTGCCGAGCCAGCGAATTCTTGATGGCCTGCCAGCCGCGCCAGACGAAGAAGCCACGCTGCGCCCAGCGCCAGGCGCGTTTCGGCTTGGCGACGACAACCGCCGTTACAGCCACGGCCACCGCAGCCGGGTGGTGTTTGAGCCAGTCGACGCCCTGCATGACCTTATCGCCTTGGAGCAGGGCGGCCTCCAGTGGCGCAGCCTGCTTCGCCAGCGTACGGCGCTGCTCGTCGATACGTGCCTTGAGGGCCCCGTGACGGGTTGCCAGGTCCAACGCTCTGGAATTCACTCGACGTTCCTGGCGCGCCGGCGCAGTTCCGCCATATCGGCTTCGAGCTCTGCCAAGCTGGCGCGGAAAAGTTTGCTCGGCTGTCGGGTCTGGCGCTTCAGTGAACCGATCAGCAGCAGGCCGCCGCCAATGAAGAGCACCGAGAAAATGCCGAAGACCAAGACGCGCTGCTCCCACAAAGCGAGCGCGATGCAAAAGACCGCCATGATGCAGCCGACCGCGAGCAGGAAGGCGGCGCCGATCGCCTTCGACCACATCGACATGAGGCGGAGCTTTTCCTCCTCGAGTTCGGTGACCAGAAGTTCGGCACGCGTCTTGCCGATCGCGATCAGCGTCGCGATCATGTTCTTCAGGGCGGAAAAGAGGCCGGCGCGGCGCTCC
>JAEUOD010000172.1 GCA_016791065.1 Dechloromonas sp.
TGCCGGAGTCCTTCAACGTGCTGGTCAAGGAAATCCGTTCGCTGGCGATCGACATCGATCTCGAACGTTACTGATTCAGGGCTCAGGAGTTAAACGATGAAAGCATTGCTCGATCTGTTCAAGCAGGTAACGGCGGAAGAAGAATTCGACGCCATTACCATCGGCCTGGCCTCGCCCGAAAAGATCCGTTCCTGGTCCTACGGCGAAGTCAAGAAGCCGGAAACGATCAACTACCGGACCTTCAAGCCGGAGCGCGACGGTCTGTTCTGTGCCAAGATCTTTGGCCCGATCAAGGATTACGAGTGCCTGTGCGGCAAGTACAAGCGCCTCAAGCATCGCGGCGTGATCTGCGAAAAGTGCGGCGTCGAAGTGACGCTGGCCAAGGTTCGCCGTGACCGCATGGGTCACATCGAACTGGCCTCGCCGACCGCCCACATCTGGTTCTTGAAGTCCCTGCCGTCCCGTCTCGGCATGGTGCTCGACATGACGCTTCGCGATATCGAGCGCGTCCTGTACTTCGAAGCCTATGTCGTCACCGACCCGGGCATGGTCAGCAACCTTCAGCGTGCCCAGTTGCTCACCGAAGAGCAGTACCTGGAAATGATGGAAGAGCACGGCGACGAGTTCACCGCCTTCATGGGCGCCGAAGGCATCCGTGAACTGCTGCGCAACCTCGATCTCAACAGCGAAGTCGAATCCCTGCGCGCCGAACTCGAAGTCACCGGTTCCGAAGCCAAGAACAAGAAGCTGGCCAAGCGCCTGAAGATCCTTGAAGGTTTCCAGAAATCCGGCATCAAGCCGGACTGGATGATCCTCGAAGTGCTGCCCGTGCTGCCGCCGGACCTGCGTCCGCTGGTGCCGCTCGATGGCGGTCGTTTCGCAACTTCCGACCTGAACGACCTCTACCGTCGCGTCATCAACCGTAACAACCGTCTGAAGCGTCTGCTTGAGCTCAAGGCCCCGGAAATCATCGTGCGCAACGAAAAGCGCATGCTGCAGGAATCGGTCGACTCGCTGCTCGACAACGGCCGTCGCGGCAAGGCGATGACCGGTGCCAACAAGCGGCCGCTCAAGTCGCTGGCCGACATGATCAAGGGCAAGGGCGGTCGTTTCCGTCAGAACTTGCTGGGTAAGCGCGTCGACTACTCCGGCCGTTCGGTCATCGTGGTCGGTCCGCAACTCAAGCTGCACCAGTGCGGTCTGCCCAAGCTGATGGCGCTCGAACTGTTCAAGCCCTTCATATTCCACAAGCTCGAAGTGCTCGGCTACGCCACCACCATCAAGCAAGCCAAGAAGATGGTCGAAGGCCAGGAACCGGTGGTCTGGGACATCCTTGAAGATGTCATCCGCGAACATCCGGTCATGCTGAACCGCGCGCCGACGCTGCACCGCCTCGGTATCCAGGCATTCGAACCGACCCTGATCGAAGGCAAGGCCATCCAGCTGCACCCGCTCGTCTGCGCGGCCTTCAACGCGGACTTCGACGGTGACCAGATGGCCGTCCACGTCCCGCTGTCGCTGGAAGCGCAGATGGAAGCCCGGACCCTGATGCTGGCGTCGAACAACGTGCTGTCGCCTGCCAACGGCCAGCCGATCATCGTTCCGTCGCAGGATATCGTGTTGGGTCTGTACTACGCGACTCGTGAGAAGATCAACGGCAAGGGCGAAGGCATGTACTTTGCTGACATCGCCGAAGTTGAGCGCGCGCTGGCGGCCAAGGAACTGGACATCCAGACCCGCATCTCGGTGCGCTTGACGCAGTATGAACCGGGTGCCGCCGACGACGAGTGGAATGAGAAGATCGTTCGCGTCGAAACCACTGCCGGCCGTGCGCTGCTCTCGAAGATCCTGCCGAAGGGCCTGCCTTTCAAGGTTATCGACCGCGCGCTGAAGAAGAAGGAAATTTCCAAGCTGATCGACGAGTCCTTCCGTCGCTGCGGCCTCAAGGAAACTGTCGTCTTTGCCGACAAGCTGATGCAGAACGGTTATGCCCTGGCCACCCGTGCCGGCATCTCCTTCTGCTCCGATGACATGCTGGTTCCGTCCAAGAAGTACGAAATCATTTCTGCTGCCGAAGCCGAAGTGAAGGAAATCGAGACTCAATACACCAACGGTCTGGTGACCAATGGCGAACGCTACAATAAGGTCGTCGATATCTGGGGTCGCACCGGTGACCAGGTCGCCAAGGTGATGATGGACGAACTCGGTCACGAAGATGCCATCGATCGTCACGGCAAGAAGGTCAAGCAGGAGTCGTTCAATTCCATCTACATGATGGCCGACTCCGGTGCGCGCGGTTCCGCCGCCCAGATCCGTCAGCTGGCCGGTATGCGCGGCCTGATGGCGAAGCCGGACGGCTCGATTATCGAGACGCCGATTACCACGAACTTCCGCGAAGGCCTGAACGTTCTCCAGTACTTCATCTCGACCCACGGTGCTCGTAAGGGTCTGGCCGACACCGCCTTGAAGACCGCGAACTCCGGTTACCTGACCCGCCGTCTGGTCGATGTGACTCAGGATCTGGTCATTACCGAGGATGATTGCGGCACCACCAACGGTTTCGCCGTCAAGGCCCTGGTCGAAGGTGGCGAGGTTATCGAACCCTTGCGCGAACGGATTCTCGGCCGCGTCACGGTGGACGATCTGGTCGATCCGGAAACCCAGGAAACGGTTATCTTCGCTGGCACCATGCTTGACGAAGATCTGGTCGATCTGATCGACAAACTGGGCATCGACGAGGTCAAGGTTCGCACCCCGCTTTCCTGTGATACCCGCTACGGCCTGTGCGCCAAGTGCTACGGTCGTGACCTGGGCCGCGGCATGATGGTCAACGCCGGTGAAGCAGTCGGCGTCATTGCCGCCCAGTCGATCGGTGAGCCGGGTACCCAGCTCACCATGCGTACCTTCCACGTCGGTGGTGCGGCGTCCCGTGCTGCCGTGGCTTCGCAGGTCGAAGCCAAGTCGGCCGGTACCATTCGCTATACGTCGAACATGCGTTATGTGACCAGCGCCAAGGGCGAGAAGGTTGTCATTTCCCGCTCCGGCGAGGTCCTGATTACCGATGACCACGGTCGCGAGCGCGAGCGTCACAAGGTGCCCTATGGCGCCACGTTGCTCGCCGACGAAGGCAAGGTCATCAAGGCCGGTGCCAAGCTGGCCACCTGGGATCCGCACACCCGTCCGATCGTCACTGAATACGCCGGTACCGTTCGCTTCGAGAACGTCGAAGAAGGCGTTACTGTCGCCAAGCAGGTCGACGATGTGACCGGCCTGTCCACGCTCGTCGTAATCGACCACAAGCGCGGCGGCAAGGCTGCGACCAAGGGCGTCCGCCCGGTCGTCAAGCTGCTCGATGACGCCGGCCAGGAGGTCAAGATTCACGGTAGCGATCATTCAGTGTCAATCGCCTTCCAGGTTGGTTCGATCATTTCCGTGGTCGACGGCCAGCAAGTCGGTGTCGGCGACGTGCTCGCCCGTATGCCGCAAGAGTCTGCCAAGACCCGCGACATTACCGGTGGTCTGCCACGTGTTGCCGAACTCTTCGAAGCCCGTACTCCGAAGGATGCTTCGGTGCTCGCCGAAGTCACCGGCACGATCAGCTTCGGCAAGGACACCAAGGGCAAGCAGCGTCTGGTTATTACCGATCTCGACGGCAATGTCCATGAGTTCCTGATTCCGAAGGACAAGCATGTGCTGGTGCACGACGGTCAGGTGGTCAACAAGGGCGAGAAGATCGTCGAAGGCTTGCCTGATCCGCACGACATTCTGCGCCTGCAGGGTGTCGAGGCGCTGGCTCGCTACATCACCGACGAAGTCCAGGACGTTTACCGTCTGCAGGGCGTGAAGATCAACGACAAGCATATTGAAGTGATCGTTCGTCAGATGCTGCGCCGTGTCACCATCGTCGAACCGGGCGATACCAAGTTCATCAAGTCCGAACAGGTGGAACGTGCCGAATTGCTCGCCGAAAATGATCGTGCGATCGCCAATGGCAAGCTGCCGGCAACCTTCGAGCACATGCTGCTCGGTATCACCAAGGCCTCGCTGTCGACCGACTCCTTCATTTCTGCCGCATCCTTCCAGGAAACCACCCGCGTTCTCACCGAAGCTGCCATCATGGGTAAGCGTGACGAACTGCGTGGTCTCAAGGAAAACGTCATCGTCGGCCGTCTCATTCCGGCCGGTACCGGTCTGGCCTACCACCGCAGCCGCAAGGCCCAGGCGGCAGGCGAGGATATTGCTGGAGGCCGTGCCATCGAGACGGCAACCGCGGAAGTGGCAACGCAGGAAGCCGATTCGGACCTGTAAGTCAAGCACAATCCCCCATGTCTCGTTGACATGGGGGTTGATCAACCATAGAATCTATGGTCTTTGTCGGCAGAGGCTAATCATTGTCTCTGCTTTGGATAACAAAATTGCCGTCGCGCACCTTCTGTTGGTGCCCGGTCGTTGAAGGATTTGGATATGCCGACTATCAACCAGCTCGTGCGCAAGCCGCGCGTTGCCGAGGTCACCAAGAGCAAGGTTCCTGCTCTGGAAAAGTGCCCGCAGAAGCGTGGCGTCTGTACTCGTGTCTATACCACCACTCCGAAGAAGCCGAACTCCGCTCTCCGTAAGGTCTGTAAGGTTCGTTTGACGAATGGCTTCGAAGTCATTTCGTACATCGGCGGTGAAGGTCACAACCTGCAGGAACACTCCGTGGTCCTGATCCGTGGTGGTCGTGTTAAGGACTTGCCGGGTGTGCGTTACCACACCGTGCGTGGTTCCTTGGATACGCAAGGCGTCAAAGATCGTAAGCAGTCCCGTTCCAAGTACGGGGCCAAGCGTCCGAAGGCTGCTTAATTCATTAAGTGGCTTAAGTAAGTGGCCGCTCTTCTGGGCGGCCGAGAGAGCCGGGTGGGTGAAAACC
>JAEUOD010000023.1 GCA_016791065.1 Dechloromonas sp.
TTCAACGCCGACCTGCCGATGCTCAAGGAATTCATCCTGCCCGGCGGCACCCGCCCCGCCGCCCTCGCCCACCTCTCGCGCACCGTCTGCCGCCGCGCCGAGCGTGCCATGGTCCGCCTGCACAATGCCGAAGCGCTCTCCGACCCGGCCCGCCGCTACATCAATCGCCTCTCCGATCTGCTGTTCATCCTCGGCCGCTCGCTCAACAAATCCGGCGGCCGCGGCGACGTGCAGTGGAAGAAGGCCAAGAACGCGTGAGCGCGTGCGTCATCGGCCACATCACCGTCAAGGATGCCGACAAATGGGCGCAATACCGCGCCCAGGTGCCAGCCACCCTTGCCCCCTGGGGTGCCGAACTGCTTTTTCGCGGCCAGCTGGCCGAGACGCTGGATGGCCAGCACCGCCACACCGACACCGTCGTCATCCGCTTTCCCGACCGGGCTGCGGTAGACGGTTGGTACCAGTCCGCCGCCTACCAAGCGCTGATCCCGCTGCGCCAGCAGGCGGCCGATCTCGATCTGCTGACCTTTACTGATTGAGTCTGCCCTTGCGCGGTGCGCTCAAGCGCCCTCGCTTGTCACCGCCTCCGCCAACAACCGCCGCCTCTCGGCCAGCCGCAACAGCGGCAAGACCTCGCAGTAACGCAGTGCAGATTCATCGTTGAACATGACACCGGCCTCGCCGGCCTTTACTTCCCGGGCGATGGCATGGAGGCGTTCGCGCCAGTGGGTGACGACGGCGATCCAGTCCGGGAACTCAGCCGGATCGAAGATTTTCTGCTTTTCATCGCCAATGCCCTGAACGCCGGGCAGGATGTCCTTGTCGTCAGCAACGCCGGCGAACGCCGGTTTGTCGATGAGCACCTTGGCAAAGACCACGGCAGTCACCTCGTCGGCGACGAGGGCTGCGTAGATCGGCAACTGCGGCTCGGTGACGCGGGCCTCGGCCCAGTTCCTGACATCGATGGCGACACCGGTCTTGTAGTCGATGATGACTTGGCGGCCATCGGCCAGCTGGTCGATGCGGTCGACCACCATTTTGACCTTGATCCCTTCGATCTCGACCTCCGCCGGCCTTTCGCAGGCGATGACCTCGAAATCGGCGACACGTCGGCTTTCGAGATCGAGCCAGACCGTGAGCAGCCGTTCAAGACGGCTGGCCTCCAGCACCCGAAAGCGGGTCGGCAGAGTGACGCGCCGCTCCAACTCGAAGGACTGCAGGGCATGGCGAACGGCATCGGCAATTGCCTGCCGGCGGGTAATTTCGCCTTGTACCTTGAGCTGCGTCGAATTGCGCACCGCCAGCCAGAACGACTCCAGGGCCGCATGTACCAGCGTGCCCCGAGCGGCCGGATCGAGCCCTTCGACGGCTTCTTCCATCGCTTCGGCACCCAGTCGGTACTGGAAATAGGCCCAGGCCGGGCAAATTGCCTGGGCGCGCAGTAGCCAACTGCCCCCCGAAACCTTCTCGCCCTCAACCACCGGCGGCGCCAAGGCGTCGAGCCGGTATTCGCAAGCATCCGCCGCTTGCGCCAAGTGCGCGGCCAGCGGCTGAACGGCAGGCAGGCAAGCATGGCCAGCCGAGATGCCGGCGATCAGGGGGCTCGGGCGAAGCAGGCGGTTGCCGTCAGCCCGCGCCCAGGAAAACGTCACATCCGGCGCGGCCTGCAGCAGGCGTTCATGTACCCGCCGGGCAAACGCAAGCTCGACCTCGGCGCTAGCGTGCGCGGATCCCGCGGCGCGTTGCACGTCTGCCGGCAACAAGGGATTGGGGCGGGGTGCCGGGGGCCAGAGGTCATCGTTCATGCCCATGACCCAAAGCGCATCGAACTCAAGGCCGGCACTTTCGAGCACGCCCAGCACCTGGATGCTGGGCCGGCCGCGAGTTTCCGGCTGAAAGATGCGCTGCCGGCAAAATTGCGTCAGACGGCGAATGGCTTCGTTGAGCGGCAAGGGACCCAGCAGGGCATCGAAACGCCCGAAGCTGTCGAGTGCCTCTAGAAAGGCGCGCTGGGTCTGGAATTCGTGGCTGGAGAGCGCTCGGTCGCCGGGCCAGCCGGCATCCCGCAGGACTTGGCGGAAAATCCCGGCCCACAGACTCGGGCGCAAGCTTCGCGTTTGCCCATCGAGGCTGGCCAGCAAACGTTGCAAGGCAGCAAGGCTTTCCGGACAGAGCAAGCTCCCGCTATCCGCCAGACGGGCAGCCAGCGCAAGCAGGGCGCGCAGGCTGGTGAAATAGGGCAGATCACGGCGCAGGGCGAGATCGAGGCGAGCCCGCCCATCCGCCTCGGCCTGTGCGGCGGACCAGCCACCAGCCAGGAGCAGGGCCGACAGGCGGCTTTGCTCGACCTTGCTCCGGGAGCCCCCCAGGCTCAACAGATCGAGCGCCGTTCGCACCAGAGGCAGGTCGGCCAGGGCGCGCCCCAGGGAAAAATTGAAAGTCCGCGGCGTCTCGGCGGCTGCAGCCCGGATCAAGCCGGGATGCAGCGCATCGTCGAGGGCGAATTCCAGGCGATCGCGCACCCCGGCCAGGTCGGGCACGACGATGCCCAGCCGGAGATCGGGATTGACAGCCAGTCGCGCCTGGGCCCAGGCAGCGACACTGGCGCATTCGGCCGCGCTGTCGGGGCACGCCACGACCTGCAGCTTGCCCGTTCCGCCCGCTTGCCCGGCCTTGCTGCCGACGGCAATACCGCGCGCCGAGAGGACGGCGATCAAGCGTTCCTCCAGCGGCGTCAGGCGGTCGAAGCCGACCAGCGTAACGGCCTCGGGCAGGTTGAAATGGCCGCTCTCGATCAAGCCGATCAGACGCCAGTGCAGACCGGCGGTATCGATCCAGCCACCGGTCCGGCAACGTTTCTCGAACTCGGCCTGCCAACCGGTGAACAAGCGCGCCTCGTCGGACAGCATGCCGACCGCTGGCCGGATGTTCCAGATGCGCGAAAGGGCATGTGCCTCGGACGCCGAAGCGGCCATGCCCTGGATATCGAAGAGAGGTGAGGCTTCGCTCAGCGAGGCGGCGATGATCTTTTCCCAAAGCAGCTTCTCGGCAAAGGGATCCAGCCCCAGCGGCAGATCGTCCCTGCCCGCGACCAGTGCCTCGTCGGCCAGGGCTCCAAACCACTGGCCGAGCGTCAAGGCCTGCGGCGTGCGCCAGACGATTTGGCCGGCCGGCACGACGCTCCGCAAGGCTTGCGCCAGACGGGTGGTGGCACAGAGGAAGAGAGGCTCGCTCACCAGACTCTTGACCGCAGATCGTCGGTTTAATTGGCCGGAGTCGGCTGGGCAGGACGAGCCGGGGCAGCCGGGCGGGCCGGCGCAGCCGACGGCGCATTGACGGGTGCGGCCGGCTTCATCGTCGGGGCCGCAGGCGCGGCTGGCTTGGGCATCGGCGCAGTCGATACCGGCACCGCCGGCTTCGCCACCGTAGAGACCGGCGCAGCCGGTTTGGCGCTGGCCGAGGGGCTGGGGGGAGCGACGGAAGACGGCATGGCCGGACGCGCCGGCGCTGCGGGAGAAGCTGGCCGGACAGCCGGTGATGCAGGCTGTGGCAAAGCTTCCAGCGTCTTGCTTCCCGGCGTGGCCGGGCGGGCGGGGCCGGCCGGTGTCGTCGCCGGCAAGGCGCGCGGCGCAGCGTTAGAGGTCGAAGCCGGAGACCCCGCCGGGCTGCGCGAGGCTGCGCCCACGGTCACCTGACCACGCAGATCGGCAACGCTCTTGGGCCCGAAACCCTTGACGTTTTCCAGATCGTCGACTGAACGGAAAGGCCCGTTTTGCCGGCGGTAATCGACAATCGCCTGCGCCTTGCTCGGCCCAACGCCCTTGAGACGGTCGAGCTCCTCGACGCTGGCGGTATTGAGGTTGATCTGGCCGAAAGCCAGGCCGATGGCACATAGCCATCCGGCAAGAAGGATGCATAGATGCTTCATGATGTCTCCTGAGCGTTGCCCTTGGCGAAAAATCCGGTTAGCCAAGCTTACCGGACTTTTCACAGGGTAGCGGACGAAGGAAAGGGGTCTTCGGAGGAATCTCCGATCACTTCACGCCGACGAACAGGAAGAGATTCGACACCCCGCTGCTCGAATAGGCGCCGCCAAGATAGACCGGGCCGAAGGGCGTTTCGCCACCAACGTAGAGGCCCAGCGAATCGAGCCAACCCTCACGCGTGGTCTCGGTGTAGCGGAACCCTGCCCTGGCCCCCTCCAGCATGACGCCTAGGCGCATGTCGCCACGCAGGCCGAGTGGCAAACGGCCGACAATCCGTTCAGCGCGAATGCCGGCATAAGTAATGTCATCACCCAGGATCTGATTGTTCGCATAAGCCGAGAGGTTGAAAACGCCGCCCAGACCGGCGGCATCGTAGCCGGGGAGTTGGCCGCGCGGCGATCCGGTGTAGCTGACCCGGGCATTGAATACCGTATCACCCCACGACACCGCACCCTGCACGTTGGCGTCGACCCGAGAATAGTCGGACTGTGGCGAATCGAAATAGATGAGCTTCGCCGCCCAGCCATCGGTCGGGAAATACATGCGGTTCATCTGGTCGAAATCCAGACTGGCCCGGATACCGCCGAACTGCTCCTGCCCGGAGGGCAGGGACGGCATGCCGGTATCCAGTTCCATGCGCCGCCAGCGTTCGAGCCAACCGAGGCGAAGCTGTCCCAGCAAGCCGACATTGGCACCGACGAAGGCGCCGAGCCCTGTCTGGTAGACCTTGTACTCGGCGATCCGCTTGTCCCACTCGAAGATGCTGAGGCGGCTTTGCTCCGTCCAGGCCGTGACTTCGCCGAAATAGCGCTGGGCCGGATCGAGCGGCTGGTAGTAGTCGAAAGCCAGACGATTGAGCGAGCCGACATCGATGGAACCGATCAGCTCACCGCCCAAATCGTTGATCAGGGTCTTGTGGTAGGCGGCGCGCAGGCCGAAGCTCGAGCCCTTGGTCAGATCGGCATCGAGATTAAGCGCGAAGCGGACATAATCCGGACCCCAACTCTTCTCTACCGGCAGGACGCGCAGGATGTTGCGATCGCGCTGGGTAAGGACGGTGTAGTCGACCGATTCGTAATAGCCGTCGCCATACATGCGCAGCAGGTCGCGATTGATCTCGCTCGGCCTGACCTTGATGCCGTTCTCGACGCTCAGGTGGCGGTCGATGACCGCCGGATTGACGCGCTTGAGACCGACGACTTCCACTTCGTCGATCACCGGCGAGACGCGCGAAGTCACTTCAATACCCTTCCACCAGGCCAGGTACTCGGCCTCCGGCCGGGCCAGCCGGGCCAACTGCGGCATCAGCGCCTCGGCAGCCACCCGGCCGCGATCGGCGGTTTCGGCATGGCGCGGAAAATCGCCGGCGGTGATCCCCTCAAGGTCCGGCTTGATGTAGATGTCCTGCGGCTTGAGCAGGGCCAGCGAACGCGTGACGTTCTGCTCGGTCAGGATATTGACCATCTGCGCCGAAACGGTCAGCAACGAGCCGACGTCCTCCGGCTTGAGCAACGGCGAGCCAACATTCACGGCGATGACGACGTCAGCCTTGCAGCGCTCGCGCACCTCGGCGATCGGGACGTTATCCACCAGGCCGCCATCGACCAGCTTGCGCCCCTGATGGTCAACCGGCGCGAGCAGTCCAGGCACCGACATGCTCGCCCGCATGGCCTTGGTCAGGCTGCCATCGCGAAAGACGACGCGCTCGCCATTGCCGATATCGGTCGCGATGATCGAGAGCGGCAAGGGCAATGTCTCGATATTGCGCTCTCCCTGGTTAGCCCTGACCAGTTGATTGAAGAACAGTTTGATCTTTTGCCCGGCAACGACCCCGGGCTGGTAGCGCACGCCATCCGGGGTAATCCCGGTCTCGGAGCCCGGCAGGTAATTGCGCAGGGTCGTCTTGTTGCGGTGGCTCATCTCCGAATAGGAGGGATTGTCGATGAACATGTCGTTCCAGTCGGCACTGGCCAGCGCCTTGCGCATGGCCGCCGGCCCCATCCCCGCAGCGTAGGCACCGGCGACCAGCGCCCCCATGCTGGTCCCGGCAACGCAATCCACCGGCACGCGCATTTTCTCCAGCACTTCGAGGACGCCGATATGCGCCGCCCCGCGCGCCCCACCGCCGCCGAGCACCAGGCCGATGCGCGGACGGGACGATTCTGCCGCCTGCACGGCAGAGGCACAGAGCAGGCCGATGACGATCAGGGAATGCGAAAAGCGGGGAAATCGCAACATATGACAAGTCCAGTAGGCGAAAAAAAGCCCCGCTGGGCGGGGCTCTTGTTGAAGCGTCGGCGGATTACTTGGTGCCGATGACTTCGATGTCGACGCGACGGTCCGGCTGCAGGCAGTCGATCAGCGCCTTGGACTTCTTCTCGCCCTTGCACTTGTCGCCGGTAACCGGCTGCTTCTCGCCCTTGCCTTCGGTGTAGACGCGGTTGGCTTCGATGCCCTTGGCAACCAGGTATTCCTTGACGGCGGCAGCGCGCTTCTCGGACAGCTTCTGGTTGTAGGCGTCGCCACCGATACGGTCGGTGTGGCCAACGGCGAGGATCACTTCGAGCTTGATGGCCTTGGCCTTGGAGACCAGCTCATCGAGCTTGGCCTTGCCTTCCGGACGCAGGACGGCCTTGTTAAAGTCGAACAGGGCGTCAGCAGCGACCGTCACCTTGTCGCCAACGATGCCGGTCTTGGCGCCAGGGGCGGCCGGAGCGGCGGTCTTCGGCTCGCAGACTTCCTTCGGCAGGAGGTCCTTGTCGCATTCGCAGCCAGCCGGATCCTTGGCGGCAGCAGCCGGGGTCCAGTAGCCGGTGCGCCAGCACAGGCCGAAGCCGCTCTTGGCGACGACGTCGCGCTGGTCGATGACGTAAACGCGTTCCTGCGCCTGGGCGACGGTGGCGCCGAA
>JAEUOD010000027.1 GCA_016791065.1 Dechloromonas sp.
TACGGAACTCGAAGCGCTGGAAGCGAAGATCGAACAGGTGGTCGCCCTGGTCCACCAGTTGCGCGCCGAGAACGAGGTGCTGAAAAACCAGATGGCCACGGCCGAAGCCGAACGCCTGCATTTGCGGCAGACGATGACGGCCGCCCGCGAGCGTCTGGAAGGCATGATGGACAAGCTGCCCGAGGATGCCTGAGATGAGCACCGAGCCGAATTTCCTCGACGTCAAGATCATGGGCCGCGAATACCGCGTCGCCTGCTCGCCGGAAGAGCGCGATGCGCTGCTGTCCGCGGTCGATCTGGTCGACAACAAGATGCGCGAAATCGCGCAGCGCACCAAGAGCACCATCGCCGAGCGTGTCGCCGTGATGGCCGCCCTGAACATCGCCCACGAGCACCTTTCCGGCACCCCTGGCGGGTCGGAAAAAACGCTTGCCGAAGTGGAGGCGAAGCGTAGAATCGGTGACATGGGAGCACGGATAGATACCGTGCTTGCGCCCCAGCAGCAACTGGACCTGTAGTCATTTACTGCTGACCCCGGCGCCGCCTACCGAGCGTCCCCTGCGGTGTTTGTTAAGGCCATACATTCCTTGAACCAATGCTGATTGGCATCGGTTGCGGACCGTTCAGCCGCTGTTGTGCGCTCGCTTCGTCGTGAGTGCCTGATGCGGTGGGAATGCAACCACTCTGGACCCAGGTTCAGGATGCCGGCCTGACGGCACTTGCGGGGGCCTTTTTTTGCCCGTGAGAATCATGAAACTCCTTTTCCTGGCGTGTTCGCTCAGCGTGCTGACTGCCTGCGCGACGGCACCCGATCTTCCCGACGAGCCGCTGCAGGATCGCTACTGGCGCGCCATCGAGATCGATGGCAAGGCGCTTCCGGCTACAGCCGGCCGCGCTGAAGCGCATGTCGTGCTCGGCGCCAACCAGCGGGCGCACGGCTCCGACGGCTGCAACCGCTTTCACGGCAGCTATGACCTTTCCAATGGTCTGCGTTTCGGCCAACTGGCGACGACCATGATGGCCTGCCCACCGCCGGTCGATCAGTTGGCCCGTTCCTTTGCCCAGGCGCTGGGTGCGACGGCCAGCTACCGCATCCGCGGCAAGGAAATGCAATTGCTCGATCAGGATGGCAAGCCGCGTTTGCGCCTGGAAGCCACCTTCCTCAAGTGATGCAGTACTGGCTCATGAAGTCGGAGCCCGACGAGGCTTCGATCGATCACCTCGCTTCAGCCACCGGTCAGATCCTGCCCTGGACCGGTGTGCGCAACTATCAGGCGAGGAATTTCATGCGCGATGCGATGACGATCGGCGATCTGGCCTTCTTCTATCATTCAGGCTGCAAGGAGCCGGGAATCGCTGGTATCTGCGAGGTTTGTTCCGAGCCTTATCCGGATGACACCCAGTTCGATGCAGAAAGCCCCTATTTCGATCCCAAATCGTCGCGCGAGGCGCCGCGTTGGCTGTTGCGCGATGTCCGTTTCGTCAGCAGGACGGCCTACCTGACGCTGACCGAACTGCGCAGCCATCCCGAACTGGCTACCATGCGCCTCCTTGCCCGCGGCAACCGGCTGTCGATAACGCCGGTGACGGCCGATGAATGGGCGTTCATCTCTCGGCTTCTGGCGGAAAAAGCATGACACTCTGGTGGTTGACCTATCCCCTGCTCGGCATCTTCGGCGGTTTTGTCGCGGGCCTCTTCGGCGTCGGCGGCGGCCTGACGCTGGTGCCCTTCATGTACATGCTGTTCGTCGCGCAGAACTTTCCGCCCGAGCATGTCATGCACCTCGCCCTCGGCACCTCGATGGCGACCATCGTCTTCACTTCGATTTCCAGCATGCGCGCCCACCATCAGCACGGTGCGGTGCGCTGGGAAATCGTGCGTAGCATGGCGCCCGGCCTGGTTGCCGGCACCTTCGGCGGTTCGCTGGTCGCCGGGCAGGTGCCGACCGGGCCGATGACGGTGATTTTCGTGGTGATCGTCTACTACGCATCCTTCCAGATGATGCTCGATTTCAAGCCGCATGCGCACCGGCAGTTGCCGGGGCCGCTCGGGCTGTTCACGGCGGGTGGCGTGATCGGCGGAATTTCCAGCCTGGTCGCGGCGGGCGGCGGGTTCCTCTCGGTGCCCTTCATGCTGTTCTGCAACGTAGCGATCCATTCGGCGGTCGGCACATCGTCCGCGCTCGGTTTCCCGATCGCCGTTGCCGGTGCGGTCGGCTACATCGTCGCCGGCTGGAACGATACCGGCCTGCCGCCTTATACGCTGGGTTATATCTATTTACCGGCCTTCGTCGGCATCGTTGTGATGAGCATCACGATGGCGCCGGTTGGCGCCCGTTTGGCTCACAAGCTGCCGGTCAAGAAGCTGAAGCGGGCCTTCGGCGGCTTTCTCGCCTTGCTTGCCAGCAAGATGCTCTACAGCCTGATCGGCTGAGCAGGCCTACGAACCAGCCTTGAAGTCGCGCAGCGTCGCGACGAGGTCGGCAAAACGCTCCCCTTGTACCGTGACGTGCGCCCGCAACTGGGCGGCGGCAAGATCGCTGTCGCCCTTAAGAATGGCATCGACGATGGCCTGGTGTTCATTGAACGAGGTGGCCATGCGATTGCGCACGCGGAGCTGCAGGCGGCGGTAAGGCCGCAGGCGGCGATGCAGGGCGCTGGCCTGCTCGACGAGAAAGCTGTTGTGGCTCGCCTCGTAGATGCGCTGATGGAAAACTTCGTTCAACTGATAGTAGACATCCGGCGTATTGGCGTCGCGGGCCGCCTCACAGGCGCGATGCGCCTCCTGTAGCGCGCATTGT
The DNA here is from genome assembly GCA_016791065.1 of Dechloromonas sp. Taxonomy (GTDB): domain Bacteria; phylum Pseudomonadota; class Gammaproteobacteria; order Burkholderiales; family Rhodocyclaceae; genus Azonexus. Next base: position 2,802 of record JAEUOD010000027.1, read on the forward strand.
TCGCCGGGCGTGATCCGGCGGGCAGCCAGTCGACCGCACATGGCCTCCAGTTCGGCCATCACTTCGAACATTTCACAGACCCGGTCGGCGCCGACCTCGGGCACGGTCGCGCCGCGCCGTGGCCGGATCTCGATCAGGCCGACCGAGGCCAGCTGGATCAGGGCCTCGCGTACCGGCGTCCGCGAGACGCCGAACATGTCGGCCAGTTCCTGCTCATCGAGTCGCGTGCCAGGCGGGTAGACGCCGGTGACGATGCGTTCTTCGATCTGCTCGCCGAGGCGTTCCGACTGGCGAGTGGCGGCGGGGGTTTCGATGGGGCTGTTCACGATTGCGCTCCAGCAAATGGTGTGGATTTAATTATACGAAAATAGTTGACCAGTATTCAATCTCTGCTATCTTGTATACAAAACGGTGATTTTTGAACACAAAACAACAGAGCAGCAATCCGCGACAGGATAAGCCAGCCAGTGAGGTTTCACCGTCCATGCATGATTAACCCTGGAGGAGACATCCATGATCAGCAAGACCAAGCGCCACTTAACCCTGGCCATCGCCGCCGCCGCTTTTGCCTGTGCCCTGCCTGCCCACGCCCAGGCGCAACGCGTCATCAAGATTTCCCATCAGTTCCCCGCGGCGACGACCGAGGATGGCGACTTCCGCGACCGCCTGGTTCGCCGCTTCGCCGCCGAAGTCGAGAAGCAGTCCAAGGGCAGCCTCAAGTTCGAGATCTACCCGGGCAGCTCGCTGATGAAGACCAACAGCCAGATCGGCGCCCTGCGCAAGAGCGCACTGGACATGAGCCTGGTGCCGCTGGCCTACGGCGGCGGTGAAATCCCGCAAGTAAACATCACCCTGATGCCGACCCTGGTCAGCAGCTACGAACAGGGCATGCGCTGGAAGACGGCACCTGTCGGCAAGGAGCTCGACCGCATCCTGGCCGACAAGAACATCAAGATCGTGACCTGGGTCTGGCAGGCCGGCGGCATCGCCTCGACCAAGAAGACGGTGGTCGCACCGGACGATGCCAAGGGTCTGAAGTTCCGCGGCGGCAGCAAGGAAATGGACCAGATGCTGAAGGGTGCCGGCGCCGCGGTGACCGGCATGCCATCTTCGGAAATCTACAGCGCCATGCAGTCCGGCGTGCTCGATGCGGCGCTGACTTCCAGCACCTCGCTGATCAGCTTCCGCCTGCAGGAATTCACCAAGTTCGCGACGACCGCCCGCAACAAGAGTTTCTGGTTCATGTTCGAACCGCTGCTGATTTCGAAGAGCCTTTACGACTCGCTGACGCCCGAGCAGCAGAAGATCATCAGCGAGGTCGGCGCCAGTCTGGAGAAATTCGGCGTCGAAGAAGCGAAGAAGGACGACCAGCGGATGGCCGATGTCTTCGCCAAGGCCGGGGCCAAGGTTTCCGACATGGACGAGAAGGCTTTCATGGCCTGGCGCGGTGTGGCCGAACAGACCGCCTTCAAGGATTTCGCCGAGAACATCAAGGGTGGTCGCGAGCTGCTCGACATGGCGCTGTCGGTCAAGTAATCCCCAGGGCCGGGCTGCGCCCGGCCTCTCCCCTTCTTCTAGAGGTAAATCATGAGCCCCGGAGTTTTCATCAGCCGCGCGGTCAAGGCCTTCAACATCGCCACGGGTTACCTGTCGGCTTTCCTGATCGTCGCCGCCACCGGCATTCTCGTCTTCGAGGTTGCCGTCCGTTACTTCTTTTCCTGGCCGACCGACTGGGAAATCGAGCTGTGCGTCATGCTGCTCATCGCTTCCAGCTTCCTGGCCGCTGCCCACACCCAGCTCAATCGCGGTCACGTGACCATCGAGATTCTCGACGAGGTCACGCCGCATAGCTGGACGCAATGGCGCATGGCATTTTCCGACCTGTTGTCCTTCCTGTTCTGCGCCTTCGTTGCCTGGAATTGCTGGCATCTTTTCTACGAAGCCTGGGACGAAGGGCGGATGAGCGACACCTCCTGGTCGCCGAAGATGTGGCCGGTATTCGCGACCATGGCCGTCGGCATGACCTCGCTCGCCCTGCAGGTTTTCGTGCAGTTCATCGAGGACTCGCTGCCGGAAGCGATGCGCTCGCATCAGCCGCCGCCCCAGCATAACGCCGCCATCCAGGTGGCCATCGAACGTATCCAGCACGAAGCCGAAGGAGAGCGCAAATGAGCGTCGGAACCCTGGGCCTGCTCTACGCGGCAGCCACTTTCATCTTTCTCTTCTCGGGGATGCCGATCGCCTTCGCCGTCGGTTCGGTCGCCCTGGTCTTCATGTATTTCTTCATGCCGGCGGCGCAGTTGTCGATCGTTGCCGAGACCATCTTTTCCGAACTTAACAGCTTCACGCTGCTGACCATCCCGCTGTTCATCATGATGGGCGCGGCGATCGGCAAGTCGCGCGCCGGCTCGGACCTGTACAACTCGCTGAACCGCTGGCTGTACAAGGTGCCGGGCGGCCTCGGTCTGGCCAATACGCTGGCCTGCTCGGTGTTCGCGGCGATGTGCGGTTCCTCGCCGGCAACCTGTTCGGCGATCGGCTCCTCGGGCATTCCGGAAATGCGCAAGCGCGGCTATTCCGAGCGTCTGGCCACCGGCCTGATCGCTGCCGGCGGCACGCTCGGCATTCTGATCCCGCCGTCGCTGACGCTGATCCTCTACGGCCTGGCCACCGAGCAGTCGATCGGCAAGCTGTTCATGGCCGGCGTCGGTCCGGGCCTGCTGCTGACCGCGCTGTTCTCGATCTGGGTGATGTACAAGTCGTGGGCGGAAAAGAACCAGAAGCTCGCGGTCAGCAAGGCCACCTCGACCCCGGCTCCGGCCGAGGAGTTCTACAGCTGGAAGGAACGCCTGGAAACGCTGCCGCGCCTGGCCCCCTTCCTTGGCCTCATCGTCATCGTCATGGTCGCCCTCTACGGCGGCTGGGCGACGCCCTCGGAAGTCGCCGGCATCGGCGCCTTCGGTGCCCTGCTGATGGTCATGAGCATCTACGGCTGCTGGCGCTGGAGCGATCTCAAGGTCATCCTTTCCGGCACCGCCCGCGAGTCGTCGATGATCATGCTGATCATCGCCATGTCCTTCCTCTACACCTACGTGATGAGCTACCTGCACATCACCCAGTCGGCCGCCGCCTGGATGATCTCGCTGGAACTGAGCAAGTGGGCCTTCTTCTTCTGGGTCAATATCCTGCTCATCGTGCTCGGCTTCTTCCTGCCGCCGGTCGCCATCATCCTGATGGTGACGCCGATCATCCTGCCGGCGCTGAACGCCTTGGGCATCGACCTGATCTGGTTCGGCGTGATCATGACCATCCTCATGGAAATGGGTCTGATCCACCCGCCAGTCGGCCTCAACCTGTTTGTCATCAGCGGCATCGCGCCGGACATCAAGCTCAAGGAAATCATGTGGGGGACCGTGCCCTTCCTGCTGCTGATGGTGCTCGGCATCGTTCTGCTCTGCGTCTTCCCGGAAATCGCCACCTGGCTGCCGTCGCAGTACAGCGGTTCCTGAGTCAGCGGACATCCAATCATGAACGCACCTCTTCCCCGCGAATGGGACACCCTGCGCCAAAGCCGGGCGCGCCGCCTCGAAAGGGCGGCCAGCCTCGGCTGCGGCCGGGAAATCCCGACCGATCGCATCATCGACCTGCTCGAAGCGGTCATCCAGCCCGGTGACCGCGTCTGCCTCGAAGGCAACAACCAGAAGCAGGCCGATTTCCTCGCCGAGTCGCTGGCCGACTGCGACCCGGCGCGTCTCCATCACCTCAGTATGGTCCAGTCAGTCCTGGCGCTTCCGAGCCATGTGGACCTTTTCGAGCGCGGCCTGGCAAACCGCCTCGACTTTTCTTTCAGCGGCCCGCAGGGCGCCCGGCTGGCCAAGTTGGTTCAGGAACAGCGCATCGAGATCGGGGCCATCCACACCTATCTCGAACTGTTCGGCCGCTACTTTCTCGACCTGACGCCCAACGTCGCGCTGATCGCGGCGCAGGCGGCCGACGCCGACGGCAACCTCTACCTCGGCCCGAATACCGAGGACACGCCGGCCATCGTCGAAGCCACTGCCTTCAAGGGCGGCATCGTGATCGCCCAGGTCAACGAGCGTCTCGACAAGCTGCCGCGTGTCGATGTGCCGGCGGATTGGGTCGATTTCACGGTCAAGGCGCCGCGCCCGAACTACATCGAGCCCTTGTTCACCCGCGACCCGGCGCAGATCACCGAGGTCCAGGTGCTCATGGCGATGATGGCGATCAAGGGCATTTACGCCGAGTATGGCGTGACGCGCCTGAACCACGGCATCGGCTTCGATACGGCGGCCATCGAGCTGCTGCTGCCGACCTACGCTGCCGATCTCGGCCTGAAGGGCAAAATCTGCACGCACTGGGCGCTCAACCCGCATCCGACGCTGATTCCGGCCATCGAATCGGGTTTCGTCCAGTCGGTGCATTGCTTCGGTTCGGAAGTCGGGATGGACAACTATGTCGCCGCCCGCTCGGACGTCTTCTTCACCGGTGCTGACGGCAGCATGCGTTCCAACCGGGCGTTTTCCCAGACGGCTGGCCTCTACGCCTGCGACATGTTCATCGGTTCGACCTTGCAGATGGACATGGCCGGCAACAGCTCGACGGCAACGCTGGGGCGCATCACCGGCTTCGGCGGCGCACCGAACATGGGTTCTGACCCGCATGGCCGCCGTCACGCCAGCCCGGCCTGGCTCAAGGCCGGGCGCGAAGCCTATGGGCCGAACGCCACTCGCGGCCGCAAGCTGGTGGTGCAGATGGTTGAGACCTTTCGCGAGCACATGGCGCCGGTCTTCGTCGAGGAACTCGACGCCTGGAAACTGCAGAAGAGTATGGGCGCCGAGCTGCCGCCGATCATGATTTACGGCGACGACGTTAGCCATATCGTCACCGAGGAAGGTATCGCCAACCTGCTGCTCTGTCGCACGCCCGAGGAGCGCGAACAGGCGATCCGCGGCGTCGCCGGCTTTACGCCGGTTGGCATGGCGCGCGACAAGGCGATGGTTGAGAACCTGCGCGACCGCGGCATCGTCCGCCGTCCCGAAGACCTCGGCATCGACCCGCGTCTGGCCAGCCGCGACCTGCTCGCCGCCCGCTCCGTCAAGGATCTGGTGCGCTGGTCGGGCGGCCTGTACGCCCCGCCTTCCCGCTTCCGCAACTGGTGACCGCCATGGAAACTCTCGATTTTCGTTTCACTTCGACGCCCGCGCCGCGGGCCAGCGACCCGGCGCTCTGCGGCGTGGTCGGCTCGGGCAACCTGGAAATACTTGTCCAACCGGGAGCCGAACCGGCCACCTGCGTGCTCACGATCAAGACTTCGGCGCGAGGCTTCGGCGATACCTGGCGTGCCGTGCTCGGCGACTTCGCTGCCAGCCACCCGGCTGGCGGCACCGTCATCGCCATCAACGACATGGGGGCGACGCCGGCCGTCGTTACCCTGCGCCTCGCCCAGGCGCTGGCCGAATACCGCGGAGGTGCGCAATGAACCATGCCCTCGCTTCCCGTCATAGCTGGTTCGAGGCATCTGCCCGTACCCGTCTGGCTGGCCTGCTCGATGCCGGCAGCTTCCGCGAAATCCTGCCGCCGGCCGAGTCGCAGCCCAGCCCACACCTCGCCCAGCTCGACCTGCCCGGCGCTTTCGACGACGGCGTGATCGTCGGCGGCGGCCGCCTGAGCGGCCAGTCCGTACTCGTCGCGGCACAGGAAGGCCAGTTCATGGGCGGTGCCGTGGGCGAGATCCACGGCGCCAAGATCGTCGGCCTGCTGCGCCGCGCGGTGAAGGAGAAGCCGGCGGCCGTGCTCTTTCTCATCGATTCCGGCGGGGTTCGCCTGCACGAAGCCAATGCCGGCCTGATCGCCATTTCGGAGATCATGCGCGCCGTGCTCGAAGCCCGTGCTGCCGGCGTCCCGGTCATTGCGCTGGTCGGCGGCAGTTGCGGCGCCTTCGGCGGCATGGGCATCGTCGCCAAGCTGTGTTCGGCGATCCTGATGTCCGAGGAAGGCAGGCTCGCCCTGTCCGGTCCCGAAGTCATCGAGACCGTTGCCGGCGTCGAGGAGTTCGATGCCAAGGATCGCGCCCTCGTGTGGCGCGTCACCGGCGGCAAGCACCGCTACCTGATGGGCGACTGCGCCGCGCTGCTCGAGGACGACATCGCGGCTTTTCGTAACGGTGCGGCGGAGTTCCTCGCCGCCTGGCACGAACCCGAACCCGGTCTGGCTTGCTTGCGGGCCCGCCAAAGCGTCCTGGAAAAGCGCCTCGCAGCCTACGCCAGCTACCGCGACGGGCTTCAGGTCTGGGCTGCGCTCGGCATTGCGCAGCCGGAGACCGTACCGATGCTCGACCGCGACAGCCTGGTCGCCCTCAAGGAAGGATTACCAACATGAGCCTCAACGACATTCTTGATGCCTTGTTCCCGGCCGGTCATGCCGTTGCCGTAGCCAACCAGGTGATCACTGGCGAAGCGCAGACGGCGCAAGGTCCGGTTGCCGTGCTCGGCACCACCGACGCGGCAGCCATCGACCACGCGATGGCGCTGGCCCTGGCCAGCTTCGTACTCGATACCGTCGAGCGGCATCCCGGCCGGCCGCTGGTCTTCCTGGTCGATACCAGTGGCCAGGCGCTGTCGCGCGGCCAGGAATTGCTCTGCCTCAACGGCTCGCTGGCGCATCTCGCCAGTTGCGTCGACCTGGCGCGTCGCCAGGGCCACCCCTCGCTCAGCCTGGTGACCGCCAACGCGGTCAGCGGCGGCTTCCTTTCCTTCGGGTTGATGGCCGACAAGGCCTTTGCGCTGGCCGAGGCTCAGGTCCGGGTCATGGATCTGCGGGCGATGGCGCGGGTGACCAAGATCGCTCACGAACGCCTGGTCGATCTGGCGACTGCATCGCCGATCTTCGCCCCGGGCGCCGAGAACTATCTGCGTATGGGCGGCATCGAGGCGATCTGGCCGGCGCCATCGGCCGCCTTGCTGGAAAGTGCGCTGACGACGGTCCGGCAAACGCTGCCGGCGAGCGATCAGCGCATGGGGGTCGGCCTGACGCGCGGTGGTCGCCAACTGGCGGCCGGCATCGCCAAGATCGTTCAGAGCACGCGGGTCGGTGCCTGAGGCCATGCGTCGCCACGACCTCGTCATGCTGCGGCCCTGGGCGGCCTGGCACTCGGCCTGTACGCCGGCCGGCAGCCGGCTCTGGTGGGCGGCGGAGCAATGGATCGTGCGTGGCTTGCCGCTGGTGGTGGCACGACAGGCGTCGGACGAGGCGCAGGTATCGCTCGGCCTGAGCCTGCCGTTGCGACATGACCGCCAACGGCTTGCCATCACGGTAGCGCCATCGGCCATCGCCGAGGTTCGGCCGCCACTTTCGATCACGGCCTGCCTGCCGCAACTGCCGGCCGAATACGCCGCCCCGCTGCGCGAATTGGCACGGCGGGCTGCGGCCTGCTCGGCCGGCCTCGGTGTCTTTGGCTCACTGGCCTGGGAGTCGCTGAGCGGCGAGGCATACCGCCATGCTGCCTCCGATATCGACCTGATCTGCGATGTCGCGACGAGCGAGCAACTGGAGAGCGTCCTGAGTGCGCTGCAGGAGGCCGCTGCGGCGCTTCCCTGCCGGCTCGATGGCGAAATCCGCTTCCCCGATGGCAACGCAGTGGCCTGGCGCGAAGTCGCCGGCGGTCTCAAGGCGCCGGCGGCGACGGTCCTCGCCAAAGGTCCGCATGTGGTTTGCCTGCTGCCTTTACAACAATTGCTCGACTGCCTGGAGGAAGCCTGCCATGCCTGAGTTTGCCATCGCCCGCCCGTTGCGCACCCCTGCTCCGTTACCCGATGGCGAGGCGCACGCCCAGGCGGCGCGGATCGGCCGCCTGGCCATCCGCAGCCTCTACCGGGAAGCAGCGCTGGCGGGCAAGCCCGGCCTGGTCTGCCCGGGCAGCCAGGGCAGCCACCGCGATATGGATTTCGCCACCTTCGTGCGGAGCCTGCAGGCTTTGCGCCCGTATTTTCCGGCGATTGCCGCCTGCGGCCAGCAGCGTCCGGGGTTCGCTCCTCTCCAGACGCTCGGTATTGCCGCCGAGTGCGAGATGCTGGCGGCGACCGGGGGCGTCAATACCCATCGTGGCGCCATCTTCAATCTCGGCTTGCTCTGCGCCGCGGCTGGCCGACTCGTGGCAGAAGGCAAGCAGCCTGCTGCCCAGGCCGTCTGCATGAGCGTGGCGGAGCATTGGGGCGAGGCGATCCGCGGCAGCCAGAACGATGTTCCTGCCGCGGCGAGCCACGGTCTCATCGTGGCCCGGCGCTACGGTTGCGGCGGTGCCCGCCAGGAGGCCGCGGCCGGCTTCCCGGCTGCCTGGGAACTGGGCCTGCCAGCTTATTCCGAGGTGCTGGCCGCAACCGGCGACCCCGAGCGTGCGGCCCTGCAAGCGCTATTCGCGCTGATCGCGGGACTGGAAGACAGCAATCTGCTCTGGCGCGGCGGGCGGGAAGGATTGGCCTACGGGCGCCGCCGGGCCAGCGAATTTCTCGAAGCCGGCGGGGTGCTGAGCGCGGGCTGGCGGACGCACGCGGACGCCATCGGCAGCGCCTTCGTCGCCCGTCGCCTGAGCCCGGGCGGTAGTGCCGACCTGCTTGGCGTTACCTTGTTCCTTACCGGGCTGCAAGGCCTGAACTGAAATGCGTCTGGCCCTTCTCTTCAGCGGCCAGGGCGGACAAACGTCGGCGCACTGGCAACAGTTGCGTGCCGGATTGGCCGGCGAGCCGCGTGCCGAATTGATACGGCTGCTGCCGGCATTCGCCGGTGACGGGGAGCCCGAACCAGCCTGGCTGGCACGAAATGCCGTTGCCCAACCCCTGATCTTCGCGCAGCAGATGTGGCTATGGCAGCAACTCCAGGGCGTGCTGCCCCGGCCGATCTGTGCGGCTGGCTATTCCCTGGGGGAAATGGCGGCCTGTTGTGCCGCCGGGGTGTTTGCCGCCAGCGACGGGCTGCGGTTGTGCGCCGAACGCGCGGCCAAGATGGATGCGGCGGCGGCGGGGGAGCACGGCATGCTCGCCGTGCTCGGCCTCGACGAGGCGCTGGTCGAGACGATCACCGGCGAGACCGGCCTGGCCGTGGCGATCCGCAATGCCCCACGGCATCTGGTCGTCGCCGGAGCGCGCGCCGGAATCGATGCTGCGGCAGCGCGTTTCGCCGCGGCCGGGGCAAGCCGCCTGGTGCCGCTCGCCGTGCAGACGCCTTCGCATACGCCGTTGCTGGCCGCTGCCGCGACAGCGTTTGCGCAGGACCTGGCCGGCCTGCCCGAGGCTCGCCTGGCCTTTCCCGTACTCAGTGCCATCGACGGCCGGGCGGCGCGCTCGGCGCAGGTGGCGCGCGATGCGCTGGCCCGGCAAATCTGCTCGCCGCTCGACTGGGCAGCCTGTCTGCAGGTGATCGCCGAAATGCAACCCGACGCCGTGCTCGAAATTGGCCCGGGGAATGCGCTGAGCCGCTTGTTTGCCGAGATCGCTCCGGCCATCCCGGTGCGAGCCTGCGACGACTTCCGCAGCATTGACGGCATCGCGCACTGGGTCAGCAGTTGCGCTGCCTGAGCGCCCCTTTAAGTCCGCCCCGTTGATGCCTTTTGACTTGATAACGGCTTATCTGCTGACCGGTGGTGTGGCGGGCTTTTTTGCCGGCCTGCTCGGCGTCGGCGGGGGTGTGGTGGTGGTTCCGGCCCTGACCATTCTCTTCGCCGCCCAGGGCTTTCCCGAGCGCGAGGTGCTGCATCTGGCCCTCGGTACCTCGATTGCCACCATCTTGTTCACCTCACTCTCCAGCCTGCGCGCCCATCATGCGCATCGGGCCGTGCTCTGGCCGGTGGTGCGCCGCCTGACGCCGGGCATCCTGCTCGGCACCCTGCTTGGGGCACAACTGGCGGTGCGCGTTTCCTCGCGCGGCCTGGCGATTTTCTTCGTCGCCTTCATGCTTTTCGTGGCCTTCCAGATGATCGCCGGGCGAGCGCCGAAGCCGGGCCGGGTCTTGCCCGGCCGCGTCGGCCTGGGCGTTGCGGGCGGGATTATCGGGGCCTTTTCCAGCCTGGCAGCCATCGGCGGCGGCGCGCTGACCGTGCCCTTCCTGGTCTGGTGCAATGTCCGGACGCAGCAGGCGATCGGCACTTCGGCCGCGGTCGGCTTGCCGATCGCGCTGGGCGGTACGGCCGGCTATGTCTGGAACGGCTGGGGGCACGATGGCCTGCCGGCGGGCAGCCTGGGTTTCGTCCATCTGCCGGCGCTCGCCATCATCCTGATCGCCAGCGTGCTGGCGGCGCCATTTGGCGCCCGCCTTGCCCATCGCCTGCCCATTGTCGTGTTGCGCCGTATCTTCGCCGGACTGTTGCTACTGCTTTCGGTGAAGATGTTGTGGAGCCTGTACGCGCCATGAACCCGGCCTGGTTCAGCGCGCCTTGAACACCGGTTTGCGCTTTTCCAGGAAGGCGGCGAGCCCTTCCTGGTAGTCCTCGGTGTCGAGGAAGGCGAAGGAGGCCGCCTTTTCCTCGTCGTTGAGCGGCTTGCCGCTCTGCAGGCGGCGAATCCACTGCTTGTGCCAGCCGGCGACCAGCGGCGCGCCGGCGCCGATGCGGCGAGCCGTCGCATAGGCCTCGTCCTCGACCTGGCCGTCGGGTACGACGCGGGTGACCAGGCCTTTTTCGTAGGCTTCGGTAGCGGTCAGGATGCGGCCTTCGAGCAGGATTTCCTTCATCACCGCGGCACCGGCCAGCTTGAGCAGGCCTTCCATTTCGCCGGGATACATCGAGAAACCGAGCTTGTTGATCGGCGCGCCGAAGCGGGCGCTTTCGCCGCTGATGCGCAGGTCGCAGACGCCGGCGATCTCCAGGCCGCCACCGATGCAGGCACCCTGGATGAGGGCGACGGTCGGGTGTGGGCAGTCGGCGATGGCGTTGAGCGCCGCCGCGACCTGGCCGTGATAGTGCAGTGCCTGCTCGAGCGTGGCGCGACCGGTGACGAATTCCTCGAGGTCGCCGCCGGCGGCGAAGGCATCCTGGCCGGCGCCGCGGATGACGACGCAGCGGATGGCCGGATCGGCGGAAATAGTCGCCACCTTGCCGGCCAGTTGCTGCCACATGCCGAGGTCGATGGCGTTCAGCTTGCCCGGATTGTCGAGGACGAGGGTGGCGGTTTCGCCGGTAACGGTGAGATGGACTGTGCTCATGGATTTATCCTGAATGGGTATGCTGGTTTGGAATTGCTTGAGAAAAATCAACGATATATGTCTTATATAAGATATGATACCGCCTGCCCGAAAACGGGTAATTATTAATTAGGGAGAATAAGCCATGAGCAGCGCTATGTATGAGCGGATGCGGGCCAATCCGAAGTTTCAGGAGCTCGTCGCCCGTCGGGGACGGTTCGCCTGGACCCTGGCCATCATCGTATTGACCATGTTCTACGGATTCGTGATGGTCGTCGCTTTCAATCCGACAGCCCTTGGCCAGTCGGTCAGCGAAGGATCGATGCTGACCGTGGGGGTCGCCGTCGAATTTTTCATGTTCGTTTTCTTTTGGGTGACGACGGCAATTTACGTCAAGCGCGCCAATACCGAATTCGACGCTTTGACCCAGGAAATCGTCAAGGAAGCCTGGAAGGAGAACAAATAATGCGCCGACTGACTCAACTGGGCTCTGCGCTCGGCCTCTTCGCCTTTGCCGCCATGGCCTTCGCCGGTGGCCCGCTCGAAGGCCAGACCGAACAACAGGCGACCAACTGGCACGCCATCATCATGTTCTGCATCTTCGTCACGATGACGATGGGCATTACCTACTGGGCGGCCAGCCGCACCAAGTCGACCGCTGACTTCTACACGGCCGGCGGCGGCATCACCGGTTTCCAGAACGGTCTGGCGATTGCCGGCGACTACATGTCGGCCGCCACGCTGCTCGGTCTGACCGCCATGGTCTACACCCAGGGCTACGACGGCTACATCTACATGCTGGCCTTCTTCGCCGGCTGGCCGATCATCCTCTTCCTGATGGCCGAACGCCTGCGCAACCTGGGCAAGTTCACCTTCTCCGACATCACTGCCTACCGCCTCGACCAGGGCAAG
>JAEUOD010000050.1 GCA_016791065.1 Dechloromonas sp.
GAGATGGTGATGCCTGGCGACAACATCGCCATGACCATCAAGCTGATCGCCCCGATCGCCATGGAAGAAGGTCTGCGTTTCGCCATCCGTGAAGGCGGTCGTACCGTCGGCGCCGGCGTCGTCGCCAAAATCATCGAGTAATCGTTAGTTTTTGTAATCAAGGCGCCTCGGGCAACCGCGGCGCTTTGATGTTTCTGCAGCAGGGGTGTAGCTCAATTGGTAGAGCAACGGTTTCCAAAACCGTAGGTCGGGGGTTCGATTCCCTCCGCCCCTGCCACTCTCTTTTAAGATCGCGAACGTCATGGCTGACAAGATCAAGTTTGCGCTGGCACTGGTAATCCTGGCGGCTGGCGTGGCTGGTTTCTACCTGCTTTCCGAGCAGGCAATGATTTTGCGCGTCCTGGCGGTTCTCGTTGGGTTGGCGCTGGCGGTGGTCGTGGCTTGGAAAACCGAGCCGGGTCAGCGCTTTTTCCTGTTTGCCAACGAGGCGGTGGTCGAGGCCAAAAAAGTTGTTTGGCCTAGCCGCAAAGAAACCATGCAAACCACTGGAGCGGTATTCGCCTTTGTTGTGGTCATGGCGGTCTTCCTGTATCTGACTGACAAGAGCCTTGAGTGGGTCCTCTATGACCTGGTGCTGGGCTGGAAGAAATCATGAGCAAACGTTGGTACGTCGTACATGCCTACTCCGGCTTCGAGAAAAGTGTTATGCGCGCCATTCAGGAGCGCATTACCCGTTTGGGCATGCAGGACAAGTTCGGTCGCATTCTCGTGCCGGTCGAAGAGGTTGTTGAAATGAAAGGTGGCCAGAAGGCCATTTCCGAGCGCAAGTTCTTTCCCGGCTATGTGCTGTGCGAAATGGAAATGGACGATGATTCCTGGCACCTCGTGAAAAATACGCCCAAGGTAACCGGCTTTGTCGGGGGTACGGCCACCAAGCCGACGCCGATTTCCGAGAAGGAAGTCGAAAAGATCATGCAGCAGATGCAGGAGGGGGTCGAAAAGCCTCGTCCGAAAGTGCTGTTCGAGACAGGCGAGGTTGTCCGCGTCAAGGAAGGTCCGTTTACCGACTTTCATGGCTCTGTCGAGGATGTCAATTACGAAAAAAATCGTCTGCGTGTTTCAGTGACGATTTTTGGTCGCGCGACGCCGGTCGAGTTGGAGTTCGGTCAGGTCGAAAAGGCCTGATATAGGTATCAGGGCCAGCCGAAGGCCCTTTGTTTCGGCAAGAGGAGCGTCGGTAGCGGACTGGTCCGCGAAAACGCGCTACCACTCATCGTTTAGGAGCAATTATGGCCAAGAAAATTGTTGGCTACATCAAGCTGCAAGTGCCGGCTGGCAAGGCAAATCCTTCGCCCCCGATCGGTCCTGCGCTCGGTCAGCGCGGTCTGAATATCATGGAGTTCTGCAAGGCCTTCAATGCCCAAACCCAGGGCATGGAGCCGGGTCTGCCGATTCCGGTCGTAATCACCGCCTTCGCGGACAAGTCCTTCACCTTCGTGATGAAGACCCCGCCGGCAACCATCCTGATCAAGAAGGCTGCTGGCATCAAGTCCGGTTCGGCCAAGCCGCATACCGACAAGGTCGGCAAGATCACCCGTGCCCAAGTCGAAGACATCGCCAAGGCCAAGCAGCCTGATTTGACCGCTGCCGACCTCGAGGCTGCAGTTCGTACCATCGCCGGCTCCGCCCGCTCGATGGGTATCACGGTGGAGGGTCTGTAATCATGGCTAAGCTCACGAAAAAGCAAAAGGCGCTGGCTGGCAAGATCGTCGCCCAGAAGCTGTACCCGGTTCAGGAAGCGCTGACCCTGGCCAAGGAAACCGCGATCGCCAAGTTCGACGAGTCGATCGACGTTGCCGTCAATCTCGGTGTCGATGCACGTAAATCCGACCAGGTCGTTCGCGGCTCCGTCGTTCTGCCGGCCGGTACCGGCAAGTCCGTTCGCGTTGCCGTGTTCGCCCAGGGCGACAAGGCCGAGGCCGCCAAGGCTGCCGGCGCCGAAGTCGTCGGTTTCGACGATCTGGCTGCCGAAGTCAAGGCAGGCAACCTGAATTTCGACGTCGTCATCGCGACGCCGGACGCTATGAAGGTTGTTGGCCAACTCGGTCAGATTCTTGGTCCGCGTGGTCTGATGCCGAACCCGAAGGTTGGCACGGTTACCATGGATGTCGCTACCGCCGTCAAGAACGCCAAGGCCGGTCAGGTGCAATACCGTACCGACAAGGCTGGCATCATTCACGCCACCATTGGTCGTGCATCCTTCTCGGTCGAAAGCCTGGAATCCAACCTGAAGGCGCTGATCGAAGCGTTGAATAAGGCGAAGCCGGCTTCCTCCAAGGGCCAGTACCTCCGTAAGGTTGCAGTTGCCGCCACCATGGGGCCCGGCGTTCGCGTCGATCAGGCTACCCTGGTTGGCTAAAAGTACTTTGGGCTGCTGATTGCCGCTTTGGCGGCGGTCGGCAGATCGTCAAAGACCGCAGGCGTTCCGGTTACGGAGCTTAATCGCGAAAGCACCCTGCGCAGACGGTGTCCCAGAACAAGATTTCTGGTTGTCCGGCAACGGATAGCCTAGCTTCTGGTTCAGGTCGCCGTAGGTGCGGCGGGAAATCTCTCCCGTCGTGTTATGACTTGAAAGGAGGAAAGACCTGTGGGTCTCAATCTGAACGACAAAAAAGCCGTCGTGGCTGAGGTGTCGGCACAAGTGGCCAACGCTCAGACGATCGCGATCGCCGAATACCGTGGCATTGAGGTCGTCGACCTCACCGTGCTGCGCAAGAAGGCGCGCGAGTCTGGTGTTTACCTGCGCGTGCTGAAAAACACCCTGGTGCGTCGCGCCGTGGAAGGCACTTCGTTTGCCGGCCTGGCCGATCACATGGTTGGTCCGCTGATTTACAGCGTGTCCGCCGACCCGGTGGCAGCAGCGAAGGTTCTCAACGACTTCGCCAAGACCAACGACAAGTTGGTTCTCAAGGCCGGTTCCTATGCCGGCAAGGTGCTCGACAAAGCTGGTGTGCAGGCGCTTGCCTCCGTACCAAGTCGCGAAGAGCTGCTCTCCAAGCTGCTGTACGTCATGCAGGCTCCGGTTGCTGGTTTCGTCCGCGGCCTGGATGCTTTGGCCAAACAGCGCGAAGAAGCTGCCGCTTGATCATTACGCATACGAACTGAATTAGGAGTTTATTGAAATGGCAATTAGCAAAGAAGACATCCTGGAAGCCGTTGGCTCCCTGACCGTTATGGAACTGAATGACCTGGTCAAGGCATTCGAAGAGAAGTTTGGCGTTTCCGCCGCTGCCGTCGCCGTTGCTGGTCCGGCTGGTGGTGCCGCTGCTGCTGCTGAAGAGCAAACCGAGTTCACCGTCGTTCTGGCTGGTGCCGGCGACAAGAAGGTTGAAGTCATCAAGGTCGTCCGTGCCGTTACCGGCCTGGGCCTCAAGGAAGCCAAGGACCTCGTTGACGGCGCTCCGAAGCCGGTCAAGGAAGGCATCTCCAAGGCCGACGCAGAAGCCCTCAAGAAGCAACTGGAAGACGCAGGCGCCAAGGTCGAAGTCAAGTAATCGACCCCAGGTGTTTGGGCTGGCGGTTCTTCCGCCAGCCCTTTTGTGCTTTGTACGACAGGTTTCACAGTCCCGAAAAACGAACTTGAATAACGCCAACTGGCAAACGCAAACCGTGCTCACCACATCCCGCCAAGGGAGGGGAGCCTGTTTGCGTTTGCCTGTTTCGACAGGTTCTACGTTTGATTTAATCCTCACGGAGTTACCATGACTTACTCCTTCACCGAGAAGAAACGCATCCGCAAGAGCTTCGCCAAGCGCGCAAGCGTGCTGGATGTTCCGTACTTGTTGGCGACCCAGTTGCAGTCCTTCAAGGACTTTTTGCAAGATGAAGTTGCTCCCGAGAAGCGGAAAAATGAAGGCCTGCAGGCGGCGTTTACCTCGATTTTTCCGATTGTTTCGCACTCCGGTAATGCGCGCCTCGAGTTCGTCAGCTACATGCTCGGCGAGCCGGCATTCGACGTAACCGAATGCCAACAGCGCGGCTTGACCTTCGCGTCCTCGCTCCGTGCGCGCGTCCGTCTGGTCATCATGGACCGCGAAGCACCGGATACCGTGAAGGAGGTCAAGGAACAGGAAGTGTACATGGGCGAAATTCCGCTCATGACGACCAACGGTTCCTTCGTGATCAACGGTACCGAGCGTGTCATCGTCTCCCAGTTGCACCGCTCTCCGGGCGTCTTCTTCGAGCATGATCGTGGCAAGACCCACAGTTCGGGCAAGCTGCTCTTTTCTGCCCGGATCATCCCCTATCGTGGTTCCTGGCTGGACTTCGAGTTCGATCCGAAGGACACCCTGTTCTTCCGAGTCGACCGTCGCCGCAAGATGCCGGTTACCACGCTGCTCAAGGCCATCGGCATGTCGTCCGAGGAAATTCTCGAGCAGTTCTTCGATTTCGATACCTTCCAGCTCGGCAAGGAAAAGGTCGAGTTCGAACTCGTTCCCGAGCGTCTGCGTGGCGAAGTGGCCCGCTTCGACTTCGTTGCCCCGGACGGCAAGGTCATCGTTGCCAAGGACAAGCGCATCACGGCCAAGCATATCCGTGACATCGGCGCGGCTGGCCTGAAGCAGATCGTCGTTCCCGAAGAGTTCATCATCGGTCGTGTCGTGGCCAAGAACATCATCGATACCGCGACCGGCGAAGTCGTGGCCAATGCCAACGATGAAATCACCGAGACCCTGCTCGCCAAGCTGCGCGAAGCCGAGATCACCACCATCGAGACCCTCTACACCAACGATCTCGACCGCGGTGCCTTCATCTCCAACACCCTGCGCGCCGATGAAACGGCGACCCGCCAGGCCGCCCGTATCGCCATCTACCGCATGATGCGTCCGGGCGAACCGCCGACCGAAGAGGCTGTCGAAATCCTCTTCAATGGCCTGTTCTATTCAGACGAACGCTACGACTTGTCGGGCGTAGGCCGCATGAAGTTCAATCGTCGCCTGTCGCGCCCGGGCGTCATCGAGTACAAGGTGACTGTCAAGAGCCTGGCTTCGCGTGCCGAAGCGGCGCTGAAGAACCTTTCCGAGGGGTCGGGCTTCTCGCTGGCTGTCATCCAGGATCTGGTCAGCCTGCTGCCTTACGGCCCGCGAGCCCTGTCCGAAAACATCACCCTGGCCGAAGCCGAGGAACTGGCTGGCAAGATCAAGCCGCTCGGCGCCAATGTTGAAGTACGCGAACAGCTGACCCTGTCGCCGCGCGACATCGTCGACGTGATCCGCATCCTGGTTGAACTGCGTAACGGCCGCGGCGAAATCGACGACATCGACCACCTCGGCAACCGTCGCGTGCGTTCGGTTGGCGAACTGGCTGAAAACCAGTTCCGTGCCGGTCTGGTCCGCGTCGAACGCGCCGTCAAGGAGCGTCTGTCGCAGGCCGAGTCCGACAACCTGATGCCGCACGACCTGATCAACGCCAAGCCGATCAGCGCCGCCATCAAGGAATTTTTTGGTTCCAGCCAGCTGTCGCAGTTCATGGACCAGACCAACCCGCTGTCGGAAATCACCCACAAGCGCCGCGTCTCGGCCCTTGGCCCGGGCGGTCTGACCCGCGAACGCGCCGGCTTCGAAGTACGCGACGTGCATCCGACCCACTACGGCCGCGTCTGCCCGATCGAAAC
>JAEUOD010000064.1 GCA_016791065.1 Dechloromonas sp.
CCTTCACTTGCACGACGACGGTGTCGCCCGGTGCGAATTCGGGAATGGTCTTGCCCAGGCGGGCAATTTCTTCTTGCTCGAGTTGTTGAATCAGGTTCATGTGAGATCCTTTAGTTTATAAACACTTACTCACCGCATTGCTCCTCTCCGGAAATTTCCGTGAGTAGTTGCGTTTCTTCCGCGCTCAACACGCGGTGCGCCAGCAAATCCGGCCGGCGCTTCCGGGTCCGCGCCAGCGACTGCTTGAGCCGCCAGCGACGAATTCTTTTGTGATCGCCGGACAACAACACTTCCGGCACCGTCGCGCCCTCATATTCCTCGGGCCGCGTGTAGTGCGGACAATCCAGCAAACCACCGACAAACGAATCTTCCACCGCCGAAGCGGCATCTCCGAGCACACCCGGCAACTGGCGGACGACGGCATCGATCAACACCATCGCCGGCAACTCGCCGCCGGAGAGCACAAAATCCCCGATCGAAATTTCCTCATCGACGCAGCGCTCGATCAAACGCTCGTCAATCCCTTCATAACGACCGCACAGAAGGATCAGTCCCTCATCACCGGTCGCCAGCTGCATCACACGTTCATGCGTCAGGGGCGCACCCTGCGGCGAAAGATAGATGACCCGGCATTTCGCCTGCCCTGCCTCACACTGCTGCGCCTTCGCGGCATTGATCGCCTTTTCCAGCGGCCCCGGCTGCATCAGCATCCCCGGCCCGCCCCCAAAGGGACGATCATCTACCCGGCGCCAGGCATTTTCGGCGAAATCCCGCGGATTCCAGCCTTGCCACGCCCAACGCCGTTCTTCCAGTGCCCGACGGGTAATCCCGCTTTCGGTCACAGCGGCAAACATCTCCGGGAACAGCGTAATGCAGTCGAACCGGATCACCAGTCGCTGCCCCACTCCACGCGAATCAGCCCCGCCTCTTTCTCGACCGCCAGCACCACCGCCGAAACGAAGGGGAGCAAGCGTTCGCTTTCATCGTCGGCAACGACGCGCAAAACGTCGTTCGCCCCGGTTTCGATCAGACCTGCCACCTTACCCAGGTGCTGATCGGCGGTATTCACCACATCCAGGCCGATCAGATCAGCCCAGTAGAACTCGTCCTTGCCGGTCGTCGGCAGCGCATCGCGCGGCGCTCCAACCAGCAATCCTTTGGCGGACTCGGCAGCAGTCCGGTCAGCAATGCCTTCAAGCAACACCACAATGCCATTGCCGTGCGTTTTCAAGCTTTTCAGCTTGCATTCGCGCCACGGCTCACCTTCCTTCGCAACCCACCAGACGGGCATATCTGCCCAGGCCAACGGGTCGTCGCCAAAGGGATGCAACCTGAGCCAGCCCTTGATTCCGTAGGGGTCGGCAAGCCGACCCAGCACAACGATATCCTGAGCGGCCAACGCGTTACACTTAGGCGGCTTGCTTGGCGGCGTGCTGCTTGACCAGACGGGCAACCGTCGGCGACAGCTGGGCGCCGTTCTGCTGCCAGTAGGTCAGACGGTCGGTCGAGATGCGCAGGGCTTCGGCATTGCCGGAAGCAACCGGATTGTAGAAACCAATACGCTCGACGAAACGGCCGTCGCGACGATTGCGGGAATCGGTAACAACCATGTTGTAGAAAGGACGCTTCTTGGCGCCACCACGGGCAAGACGGATAACAACCATCGTTATTCTTTCGTTAGCTGGAAAAAAGACCATAGATTATATCCCTTTATTACGGAAAAACAAGCCACTTAGCCCATCGAAGTCATGCCCCATCCAATCCGTTTCCACCTTGGCGCAACAAGCACAAGCGCTGCCCGTGGCGGGTCTGTAAATTTTTGTTATGCTGACTCAAAATGAGTCCGCCCCCACCTCCTCTATCGCAAACAGCAGAGGCCAGCATCAAGGGAATTCTTGAGTGGCTGGCACTGGCCCATGGACGCACCGGCTCGGGAGATGCAGAACAGGCATTGAAGCAGGCAATCCAGTTGCGCGATGCGCCAATTCCACCGGCGCAAAGGGTCAAGTTACTGGACATGCTTTACGGTCACGCCGAACGTATCGCCAAATTCGAACTCCCCCAACTCCAGGAGATTTCGCTGCCGCTGTCGCGGAAGTTGCGCCAGCGCACCAAATTAATCACCGACCTCCTGGAAACTATTGCCCAAGATTATTTCAACACGCTATCCGAGCTCTTCGATCCGGAACTTTCACGACCAACCAGAGCCCCGCATCAATCGCTACGTCGCGCCATGCACGCGCTTGCCTGGCAAATCCGGATCAGCCACTTGATCGCCTCGCCCCCCGGCGCCGGCGCCTGGCAGCGACTGCACAGCGCCTTCCGTACAGCCCGCCGCCTAGGCCAGGAAGACATCCCAGGCCCCGGTGATGGCGCCAGTATCCGGCGGGCTTACACGGACATCCTGCTTGCCGCTATCGCGCAGCCTGCTTCGTTCTCCTCCAACGAACTGGAGTTCATCCGCGAGTACATTGAAAGCAGCCCGCTCACCGTCGAACTGCTTGATACAGCGTCCTCGGACGGCCGAGGCATTTTCTGGATCGATCTTGATCGAGACTTTCCCGCGCACGCCTTGATCCGGCGACAACCCACGCCGGGCGCGCAGATTCTGTATTTCTCCTGCGACGCGATGGCGGAGAGCGCTTCGCGCCATCGCGCCCAATTGGCTAAGGGCATACCGGCGGCCAGTCTGGGCATCCCCGATTTTGCCGAAACACGGGCCGGACAGGGAACGCTGGACCGACTGGTGATGCTCTGGGGTTGCCCGGCCAAACGAAAATTTCCGCGACGACGCCAGTCCTACCGTGCCAACCTTTGCCTCGGGCTCGACAATCTGTGGCGCTTGATCAAGACGCCCGAAGCCCGAATTCAACTCAGCGAATGGATGGTGACCAACGAGAGCCCGGATGGCTATGCCCTGATGCACATGTCCGGCCAGACCGAGAACCTGCGGATTGGCGATGTTGTTGCCCTGCAGGCGCAGGACGAACACGCTGACGTGGCACCGGCCTGGCATATCTGCATTATCCGCTGGGCGCTTTCCGAAAACCCCGAGCATGTCGAACTCGGCCTCGAACTGCTGGCTGCCCGGGCAATTCCCGCCGAAGTCGCCCAACCCAGGGAGCTAGATGCCGGCAGCATCACAGCCCTTCTGCTACCGGAAACCCCGCCGCTACGCCTAGTCGAGTCCTTGGTTCTGCCCTTCGGCGCGCTCCGCGACAAGAATGCCCGAATGGTCCTGATGGTCGAAGGACAAAATCTTGAGGTACGCGAAGTGCGTGCCACGAGCCTGAACGAACAGACCAGTTCGATCGAGGTCTTCAACGTCCTGACGGACGATTCAATGTAGCGGCGATCAAACCGCCGAGCAGCACGATGGCCCAGGACATGTGCAGCCAGACCAGGAAAACCGGAAAGGCTGCGAAAGCGCCATAGATGCTTTTCAGCATGGCCGACCCGACCAGGTAGAGTTCGAACACCTTCTGCATGGCTGCGAATGCCAGGGTTGAAAACACGCCGCCGGTCAGCGCGGCGCGGCGCGAGACGCTGGCATTGGGTACAGCATAGTACAGAAAGGAAAAGAACAGGCCGAGCAGGAGAAGCGACACCGCCTTGAGCAGAACACGCCGAATCCAGAGCGGCTCGTCGAAAAAGCCGAGCGAGGTGGAAACAGCAAATGAGATCGCAGCCGCCACTGCGCCCAGCACAAAAGGCCAAACCGCCATTGCGAAGGCATAGAGCCGGAGGCGTGCCATGATCGGCCGCGGCTGCACCCGCCACAGATGGTTGAAGGTACGCTCGATGGTGTTCATGAGCAGGAAGGCCGTGACACTGAGAACAGCAATACCGGCCAGAGTCAATTGCTGCGCTTTGTGCGAGAAGCGACCGATGTTCCCGGCAATCGTGCCAGCCGTTCCTGCTGGCAGGAGCACCTCCCGGAGAACCAGTTCGAGCCGGCCGACCAGCAGGTCAAAATAGGGTACGGCACTGGCCACCGAAAGCACGACGGTTACCAGCGGCACGAGCGCCATCAAGGTGGTAAAGGCCAGCGCAGAACTGGTCTGCATCATATTTTCGCTACGAAAGCGGCTGATGATGCCAGCCAGCCCACGCACCCTCGGCACACGATCGCGGCGATATCGGGAGCGGGTCTGCATGGGGCCGTATAATAGCCGACCATGTCCGACATCCTCATTCTCTATTACAGTCATCGTGGCTCAGTGCGCGCCCTGGCGGAGCGTATTGCCCGCGGCGTCGAGTCTGTTCCCGGCATGCAGGCCCGCTTGCGCACGGTACCCCGTGTCTCAGCCGCCTGCGAAGCGACCGAACCCTGCATTCCCTATAGCGGCGCCCCCTACGTCGAAGCGAGCGACCTGGTCGAATGTGCGGGTATCGCCCTGGGCAGCCCGGTACGCTTCGGCAATATGGCGGCACCAATGAAGTATTTCTGGGACAGCACCGTCGCCGCCTGGCAGAACGGTACCCTGGCCGGCAAGCCGGCCTGTGTCTTCACGGCCAGTTCCAGCCAGCACGGCGGCAACGAAACGACGCTACTCTCGATGATGCTGCCCCTCCTGCACCACGGCATGCTGCTACTTGGCCTGCCCTATACCGAACCCGACCTGGCAAGCACCAACACCGGCGGCACGCCCTATGGCGCCAGCCATGTCTCAGGCGCCAGCGGAAACCCGCTGCTTTCCGAGGCCGAAAGCCGCCTCGCCTTCGTCCAGGGTGCCCGCCTGGCCACCGTTGCACAAAAATTGACAACCCCGTGACCGCTCCCCGCTACCAACTCATCACCAGCATCAGCCTGATCGCCCTGATTTTTCTCTGCATCACCTGGGAAGGCTGGCTAGCTCCACTGCGGCCAGGTGGCTCCTGGCTGACCCTCAAGGGTGCCTTGCTGCTGTTGCCGCTGTTCGGCATCCTGCGCGGCAAACGCTACACCTACAAATGGCTTTCCCTTTTCATCCAGTTCTACCTGCTTGAAGGTTTGACCCGGGCGACCAGCGACAGCGGCCTATCGCAGGGCCTGGCGACGGCCGAAACGGTGCTCGCCACCATCATCTTCGCCGGCTGCATTCTTTATATCCGCACCACCCGCGACCCGAAAGCAGAAAAGGCCGCCCAGCAAAGCTGAGGCGGCCTTTCAGTCGAGCCCGGGCACGCTCCCGGGTACGCTCAGATGTCGCCCTGAGCGCGCACCTTGTCCAGACTCGAATGCAGTTTGTTCAGGGCGTTGAGATAGGAACGCGCGGAAGCGATCACGATATCGGTGTCAGCGCCGTTGCCATTGACGATGCGCCCCTCCTTGCTCAGGCGCGTCGTCACCTCGCCCTGGGCATCGGTTCCGGTCGTGATCGCATTGACCGAGTAGAGCATCAACTCGGCACCGCTCCCGACAATCGATTCAATCGCCTTGAAGGCGGCATCGACCGGCCCGCCGCCATCTGCCTCACCCTTGTGCTCGATGCCACCGACGTTGAGGATGACCTTGGCGTGCGGCATTTCGCCGGTTTCCGAACAGACGTGGGAATAGACCAGCTTGTAGTGCTCCTGCTCAGGCGTCACGACCTCATCAGACACCAGAGCATGCAAATCTTCATCAAAAATCTCGTGCTTCTTGTCGGCAAGCTCCTTGAAACGGGCGAAGGCCGCATTGAGCGCCTCGTCGCTCTCCAGTTCGATACCGAGCTCGCCCAGCCTGGTCTTGAACGCGTTACGCCCGGAATGCTTGCCAAGCACCAGCTTGTTCTGCGTCCAGCCGACATCCTGGGCACGCATGATCTCGTAGGTTTCACGATGCTTGAGCACGCCGTCCTGGTGAATGCCTGACTCATGGGCAAAAGCATTGGCGCCGACCACCGCCTTGTTGGGCTGAACCGGATAGCCCGTGATCTGTGAAACCAATTTCGAAGCCGGCACGATCTGCGTCGTATCGATGCGCGTATCGACCGTGAAAATATCCGGGCGCGTGCGCACGGCCATGACGATCTCCTCCAGCGCGGCATTGCCGGCCCTTTCGCCGAGACCGTTGATGGTGCACTCGACCTGCCGGGCACCGGCGAGGACTGCCGCCAGCGAATTGGAAACCGCCAGGCCAAGGTCGTTGTGGCAATGCACCGACCAGACGACCTTGTCCGAGTTCGGCACACGCTCGATCAGTTGGCGCATCGTGTCGGCGTACTGGAAAGGAATGGCATAGCCGACCGTATCCGGCACGTTGATGGTCTTGGCACCGGCCTTGATGACCGCCTCGAAAACGCGGCAAAGGAAATCAATCTCCGAACGCCCCGCGTCCTCGGCGGAGAACTCGACGTCATCGGTGTACTCCCGCGCCCAGCCAATGGCCTTGACCGCCTGCTCGACCACCTGATCGGGCGACATGCGCAGCTTCTTCTCCATATGGATGGGCGAAGTCGCGATAAAGGTGTGGATTCGTCCGGAATTTGCCGGCTTTATCGCATCGCCCGAGCGCCGAATATCGTTCTCGTTGGCGCGGGCGAGGGAGCAGACGGTCGAGTCCTTGATCACCTGGGCAATCGAGTGGATGGAATCGAAATCGCCAGGCGAGGCGGCGGCAAAACCGGCCTCGATGACATCGACCCGCATTTTTTCGAGCTGGCGGGCGACGCGCAGTTTCTCTTCCTTGGTCATCGAGGCGCCGGGGCTCTGCTCGCCGTCGCGCAAGGTCGTATCGAAAATGACAAGATGTTGTTTCATGCTCTACTCCCGGAATTACTGGGCCTTGCGCTTGAACAGGCCGACGGCGGCCAGCACGTAGCCGGACAGACCGTAAATGACGAAGAAACCGAACAGGGCGATCTCCGGGCTATAGGCCACCAAGGCGAAGCCCAGCGCAATCGCCGCAATGACGAAGAACGGGACGCTCTTCTTGAGATTGATGTCCTTGAAGCTGTAGAAGCGAATGTTCGAGACCATCGTGATGCCGGCGAAAATGGTCAGGATGCAGGCCAGCACCCGCACGTCGCTGCCCGGAATGCCGGAGACGATCATCACCCAGACCAGCCCGGCAACCAGCGCCGCCGCTGCCGGCGAAGGCAACCCCTGAAAATAGCGCTTGTCCATGACCTCCAGGGTCGTGTTGAAGCGGGCCAGGCGCAGGGCAGCACCTGCACAATAGATGAAGGCTGCGATCCAGCCCAGGCGCCCGAGGTCGCGCAACGCCCATTCATACATCACCAGCGCCGGTGCGGCACCGAAGCTGACCATATCGGACAAGGAGTCGTATTCGGCGCCAAATGCCGACTGCGTGTGCGTCAGGCGTGCCACCCGGCCATCGAGACCATCGAGCACCATGGCAATGAAAATAGCCATCGCCGCCCGTTCGAAATCCCCCTGCATCGCCTGCACGATGGCGAAGAACCCGGCGAACAGTGCCGCCGTGGTGAAGAGGTTGGGCAAGACGTAAATGCCGCGCCGCTTCAGTTCGGGGTTGAACAGGGTCTTACGGGGTTTGAGTTCGGTCATGGATCGCTTGGGAACGGACAATCGATAAAGGATACACCGTGACAGGCATAGCCCAAAAACAACTTGGGCGGTGCAGATACCTACACCGCCCAAAGCGAAGACGAGGCGAGGCGCGAGCGCGCTGACCGTACGTCAGTACGGCACGCGCGAGCAACGACGCATCGTCGAGCCGGCGACTAACCGATCAATCAGTTCTTGGATTGATCAACCAGCTTGTTCTTCTTGATCCAAGGCATCATGTCGCGCAACTGGCCACCAACCGTTTCGATCGGGTGCACAGCGTTCAGGCGACGACGGGCCGTCATCGAAGGATAGTTGGTGCGGCCTTCGAGGATGAACATCTTGGCGTATTCGCCGGTCTGGATGCGCTTCAGGGCATTGCGCATGGCAACGCGCGACTGCTCGTTGATGACTTCCGGACCGGTCACGTACTCGCCGTACTCGGCGTTGTTCGAGATCGAATAGTTCATGTTGGCGATGCCGCCTTCGTACATCAGGTCGACGATCAGCTTCAGTTCGTGCAGGCACTCGAAGTAAGCCATTTCCGGAGCATAGCCGGCTTCGACCAGCGTTTCGAAGCCCATCTTGACCAGTTCGACAGCGCCACCGCACAGAACGGCTTGCTCGCCGAAGAGGTCGGTTTCGGTTTCCTCACGGAAATTGGTCTCGATGACACCACCCTTGGTGCCGCCGTTGGCAGCAGCGTAGGATAGGGCGATGTCCTTGGCCTTGCCGGTCTTGTCCTGGAACACGGCGATCAGGGACGGAACGCCGCCGCCCTTGAGGTATTCGGAGCGCACGGTGTGGCCCGGGCCCTTCGGGGCAACCATGATCACGTCCACGTCGGCACGCGGCACGACCTGGTTGTAATGCACGTTGAAGCCATGGGCGAAGGCCAGAGCAGCGCCCTTCTTCAGGTTCGGGGCGACTTCCTCGTTGTACACCTGCGGGATGTTCTCATCCGGCAACAGGATCATGACGACATCGGCGCCCTTGACGGCCTTGGCGATCTCTTCAACCTTGAGGCCAGCTGCTTCGGCCTTCTTCCAGGAAGCGCCATCCTTGCGCAGACCAACGGTGACCTTGACGCCGGAGTCCTTCAGGTTCTGGGCGTGGGCATGGCCCTGCGAGCCGTAACCCACGATGGTGACCTTCTTGCCCTTGATCAGGGAGAGATCGGCGTCCTTGTCGTAATAAACTTTCATGAAATCCTCTTTCTGAGCAAATAGTTAGACTTTGAGAATACGATCGCCGCGACCGATGCCACAGACACCGGTACGGACGGTTTCGAGAATCAGGCCGGCATCGAGCGCGGC
>JAEUOD010000117.1 GCA_016791065.1 Dechloromonas sp.
GCCTGCAGGTGCGAGTTGTCCCCTGGACCGTACATCGCACGCGACTGATCCTGCAATTTGTTCTGAAAATCAACAAAAGTCTTCATGTTGTTTTCCAGATACTTGCCAAGCATTCCCTGCATGGCACTGCCATAAAAACGGATAAATCCCGAGAGTAGTTCGCTGGAGAACATCGGGACGCCACCGGTTTCTTCTTCGAGAATGATCTGAAGCAGGATGCTGCGGGTCAGGTCATCGCCGGTTTTGGCGTCGACAACCTTGAAAATTTCAAACTTGAGGACCAGATCCTTGACGTCACCGAGCGTGATGTATGCACTCGTCTTGGTATCGTAAAGACGACGATTGGGGTATTTCTTGATCAAGCGGACTGGTTCCGTCATGCAGCAATCCTCAATACAAAATTTGTGTGCAGTGCAACATTATAGCGAAAAAAATAGGCGCCCGGAGGCGCCTATTCACGATTGCGCTGCAAAAATTCGCTCTCATTTCATGCGATTTCCTGCAACATTCATCGGATTACTGGTAGTACAGGCCGCCGTTGATGTTGATCGTGGCGCCGGTGGTGAAACCGGACAGATCGTTCGACAGGTAGGCGCAGGCGTAGCCGATTTCTTCCGGCTTGGCCAGACGCTTCATCGGGACGGAGTCCACGATGGTCTGCAGCACTTCCGGCTTGATGGCCATGACCATCTTGGTGGCGACATAGCCCGGGGCGATGGCGTTGACGGTCACGCCCTTGGCAGCCAGCTCGGCGGCCAGCGCCTTGGTGAAGCCGATGACGCCAGCCTTGGCAGCGGAGTAGTTGGTCTGGCCAGCCTGACCCTTGACACCGTTGACCGAGGAAATGTTCACGATGCGGCCCCAGCCACGCTCGGCCATCTTGGCGGAAACTTGCTTGGTCATGTTGAACAGCGAGGTCAGGTTGGTGGCGATAACGGCATCCCAGCCATCCTTTTCCATCTTGGCGAACATGCGGTCACGGGTGATACCGGCATTGTTGATCAGGATGTCGACCTGGCCGCAAGCAGCTTCGGCTTCGGCAACCATCTTCTGGCAGTCTTCCAGAACGGAAACGTCGCCGGCGACACAGACGAAGTCATTGAAACCGGCAGCAGCCATCTCGGCCAGCCAGGCTTCCTTGTTGTCGAATTGCGGGTGGTAGGAGGCAACCACCTTGTGGCCGGCCTTGGCCAGTTCCTGGCAGATCGCGGTGCCGAGACCACCCATAGCGCCGGTAACGAGAGCAACACGTTGCGTCATAGTATTTCCTTCCTTATGTTGATATTGCGAGCGGGGTAATAAAAACGCCGGTCAGTACATGTGCTGGCCGCCGTTGATGGAGATGTTGGCACCGGTAACGAAGGCCGCTTCGTCGGAAGCGAGATAGGCCACCAGGCCGGCGATTTCTTCAGGCTTGCCCAGACGGTTGACCGGGATCTGCGGAAGAATTTTGGTATCGAGAATTTCCTGCGGGATTGCGGTGACCATCTTGGTACCGATGTAACCCGGGGAAATGGTATTGACGGTCACGCCCTGCTTCGCGACTTCCAAAGCCAGCGCTTTGGTAAAGCCGTGCATGCCGGCCTTTGCCGCCGAATAGTTGGTCTGGCCGAAAGCACCTTTCTGGCCATTGACCGAGGCGACGTTGATGACACGCCCCCACTTGCGTTCAACCATGCCGTCCATGACCTGCTTGGTCATATTGAAGACAGAGTCCAGGTTGGTATGGATCACGGCATCCCAGTCGGCCTTGTTCATGCGTTTGAACGTCATGTCGCGGGTAATGCCTGCATTATTGACGAGAACATCGACCGCGCCGACTTCGGCGGTCACCGTGTCGACACAAGCCTTTGCCGAATCGAAATCAGTCACGTCGCAGGGATAAGCCTTGAAGCCATAACCCATGTTGTTCATGGTCTTCAGCCAGTCCTGAACCTTGGTATTGCCGGGTGAATAAGTGGTCACCACCTTGAAACCCAAGGCCGCGAGCTTGATGCAAATCGCCTCACCCAGACCGCCCATGCCACCGGTAACTAGCGCTACTCTTGACATCGTTCCCTCCTCCGGAAATCGTTGCAATTAAACGGCGCGTTCCTTGACGTAACGCCCGGGCGCCGGTTCGATCGGCTTGTATTTTGTATTGCCCGGCTTGCGTGGCGCCCTGAGATCGCCTGCCAGCGGCTTGATCCAGCCTGCCCAGTCAGCCCACCAGCTGCCTTTCTTTTCTTCTGCCGCCGACAACCAGCCTTCGGCATCCAGTTTTACATCATCGTTAACCCAGTAACTACGCTTGTTTTTGCTGACCGGATTGATCACGCCTGCAATGTGCCCCGAGGCACCAAGAACGAAACGCACCTTGCCGCCAAGAATCCGCGTGCTTTGGTAAGCCGATTGCCAAGGCACAATATGGTCCTCGCGCGTCGCTAGCAGATACACCGGCATTCCGAGCGTACCGAGATCGATGCGCTGCCCACACATCTCAAGTTTACCCGGGACGCGCAGATTGTTCTGCAGGTAGAGGTTGCGCATGTACCAGCATGCGAACGGCCCCGGCAGGTTAGTCGAATCGGAGTTCCAGTACAGCAGGTCAAACGCCTGCGGCTTCTGCCCCTTCAAATAGTTGTTCTGGACGTAATTCCAGACCAGATCGTTTGCACGCAAGAAAGAGAACGTGTTCTGCAGATCCCGGGCGGGCAGCAGGCCACCGTTGCCAATGGTCGCCTCACGGGTGGTCAGGCCCTGTTCGTCGATGAAGAGGCCAATTTCGCCGGTATCCGAGAAATCAAGCAGCGTCGTCAACAGCGTCAGCGAGGAAACGATATCCTCGCCCCGCGCCTTGAGCACGGCCAGGGCGGAGGTCAGAATAGTTCCTCCGACGCAGAAGCCAAGCGCATTGACCTGCTTGACCTTGCACAGATCCCGGGCAACATGCAGCGCAGCGATCGGTCCATGCTCGAGATAGTCATCCCAAGTCAGATGGCCCTGCTCTTCCTTCGGATTACGCCAGGAAACCAGAAAAACCGTGTTCCCTTGCTCAACCATGAAGCGGATCAACGAATTGTCCGGCTGCAGGTCCATGACATAGAACTTGTTGATACAAGGCGGCACGACCACCAGCGGCCGCGTGCCGACCTTGGGCGTCAGCGGGGCGTACTGGATGAGCTGCATCATCTCGTTTTCAAAGACGACCGCACCTTCGGTCGTAGCAATGTTCTTGCCGACCTCGAAGACCGATTCGTCGGTCATCGAAATGCGTCCCTTCTCGAAATCCTTGAGCAGGTTGTTGATACCGTCGGTGATGCTCTGTCCCTTGGTTTCCAGGGCCAGCTTGATGAATTCGGGATTGGTTGCGGCAAAGTTCGACGGCGCCATTGCGTCGGCCACCTGCCGGGCAAGAAAACGCATGCGGTTCTTCGCCTTGTCGTCATCCGCCGGGATGACCTCGACAATCTGCTTGAGATACTGGGTATTGAGCAGATAGGCCTGGTGCAGATAATCGTAGATCGGGCTTTCACGCCACTCCGGTGCCGAGAAGCGGCGATCACCCGGCTCCGGGCTAACCTTGAAATCCTGCTGCTGCCCCTGCTGCTTGGCAAGCATGGCGCGCCAAAGCGACATCTGCTGGTCCATGAACTGCTTCTGCAACGCCGTCATCGCCTGCGGGTCGACCACGGGCGGCTGGGTGTTGGCGGAACCGGTCGCCTTGCCGAGATAATCCATGAACTGCTGCGCCATGTTCTGGCCAGCCTGCATGAACTGCATGGCCGACCCCAGAAATGCGTCGTTATTATTCGGTCCCTGCGCCATGGGAATCTCGTCTCTTGAATGTTGTAGGGGTTAGAGCCTTTGGATTCTGCATACCGGCTTCTGCGCTGTCAATGCATAATTACGGCATGCCATTAACCGTAATCATTGTGATCGGATGGTTATACGTCACCATTCTGATCGCCGCAAACGAACCGAGCATCATCGCCGGAATATTGTCGTTCCTGTTCTACGGCGCCCTGCCATGTAGCCTGTTGATCTACTTCGCCGGATCGAAAGTCCGCCGTCAGCGGCAGAAATACAGAGAGCTGATGGCCGAACGCCATGCCAAAGACAGCCAGGAATGATCTTCGTCGCTTTATTCGCCGACCAGCGCCTGAACGACCGCGATCGAGGCAATGCCAAGACAAATCAGTAGTACCTGCTGCAGGGTCGCCTTGAGTTCAGTGCGCTTGTGCAGACCGGGAATCAGGTCGGCCACCGCAACGTAAATCATGCTCGCCGCTGCCAGACCGAGCAGCGATGGAATCCACTCCTGCATTTCAGACAGCGCGAAATAGGCGAGCATGGCGCCAACGAGCGTCGCCAGGCTGGACAGCATATTGAAGGCCAGCGCTCTTATCCTGCTGTAGCCGGAATGCAGCAGGATCAGGTAATCGCCGACTTCCTGAGGAATCTCGTGGGCAATGATGGCCAGCGCCGTGACAATGCCGACTTCGGTGCCCTGCAGGAAGGCTGCCGCGATCAGAATGCCGTCGACAAAATTGTGAAAGGTGTCACCAACTAAAATCATGAGACCGGAACGCCCGTGGTCGTGCGCCGGCGCATGGGCTTCGTGGGCCTCACAGTGGTCATGGTGGCAGTGGCGCCAGAGCACCAGCTTTTCCAGCACGAAGAAAACGAGGATGCCGAACAGCACAGTCCCCGCCATCTGGTGCGGGTCGCCATGCTCCAGGGCATGTGGCAGGATTTCCAGGAATGCTGCACCGAGCAGCGCCCCAATGGCGTAGGAGATCAGCACATTCACGCGGTGCGCCCCAAGTGCGACGCTCAATCCTGCCGCGCAGACGACGCTCAGAAGCCCCCCCGCAAGCGACACGGCAATGATCCAGGAAAGAGTACTCACGAAAATCTGCTGATAGGGAAAGGCGCGGATTATACGCTTGCCGGCCAGTTCGGCTTAACGGCCGTAGCCTCGCTCAACAGCCATGCCCGGAACGCCGCGACCGAGGGGCGTTGTACCACGGCCTTGCGCATCACAAGAAAATAAGCAAAAGGGGAAGGAACCGCGATATCGAAAGGCACGATCAGGCGGCCCGCCGCCACGTCGGCCTCGACCAGCGGCTTGAGTGCGAGGGCGACTCCTTGCCCTTCCAGGGCTGCCTCAACGGCGAGCACCGCGTTCGAAAAACGCGGTCCACGTTCGGCATCGACCGAATTGACACCCGCACTCGCCAGCCAATCCCCCCAACCCGGCTGCAAGGCCTCATCCTCGATGGTTTCATCATGAATGAGCACATGCCGAGCGAGATCGCCGGGAACGGTGAGCGGCCGCTCGGTGCTCGGCAGGCGCGGACTGCAGACTGGCACCCAGTCCGGCGCAAAAATTCGCTCCACCTGTAAACCAGGGTAGTTTCCCGTCCCGTAACGAATGGCGAGCAAGCTGTCAGCCTCGCGTAAATCGAGGCCCCGACCTCCCTGAACAAGGGTTTCACCGGGACGGTCGACGCTGTCGCCACCACTCGACAAACGCAATTCCACGCCTGGATGCGCCGCCGCAAAACGTGGCAGACGCGGTACCAACCAGCGCGCAGCAAACGATGGTGGCGCCGTTACATTGAGTACGCCGTCGCCATCGCGCCGCGTGGAATCGACTGCCTCGGCCAGGCAATCGAAACCTTCGCGTACCTTCGGCAGCATGGCACGCCCCTGGGCGGTGATTTCCAATGCCCGTGTCAAACGCCGAAAAAGGCTGACCCCAAGATAGGTTTCAAGTGCCTTGATCTGCTGGCTGATTGCCGCCGGCGTCACATGCAACTCCTCAGCCGCCTTCTTGAAACTCAGGTGGCGTGCGGCTGCCTCGAAGGCGCGCAGGGCGGAGAGCGGAGGCAGGCGATAGGTCACGATGGATGATTTAGATTTTCTAAACCGTCGCATCATAAAGAGTCGTTTGTCGCCCGACAAGCGGCTGACTAATGTTTTACCAGCGACCGACACTTCGGTCGTTTTGTCAAAAACGTGAAAGGAAAAATTTCGTCATGAACAAGTCACTGCTCGTCGCCGCGCTGCTTGCCGTTGCACTTACCGCCTGTGGCAAGAAGGAAGAAGTCGCCGCGACGCTGCCACCGCCCGCCATCGCACCGGCATTGCCGAACGCAGCCAGCGTGGCGGACACGAACAAGGCGTCCGAGACGCCCCTTCAGTCCGCCGTTACCGAAACGGTGCCGACTATCCCGTCTGCACCGCCTGCCGAAAGCACCCCGGCACGCTGAATCGATCGGACGATTAAGTTTCGCTTACCTATCGGATAAAAAAATCTCGTTCGTTAGAAAACGACGAAATTGCTAAATTTGCAAGGTCTCCCCCAGACCTTAATGCGCTTTGGATCTGGTTTGAGCCCGCCTCGTGCGGGCTCTTTTTTTAAGTCGACCATCACTCACCTTACCTACTGGAGTATCGAGAAACATGGATGGAGGTTCACGTATTCTCAACGCCGCGCTGCGCGGCAAGATCATGTCGGCCGAAGAGGCCGCCAACCTGATCCCGTCCGGCGTCAATGTCGGCATGAGCGGCTTCACCGGAGCCGGCTATCCGAAGCTAGTGCCGACGGCGCTGGCCAAGCGCATCATGGACGCCAACCTGCACGGCAAGAAGTTCAAGATTGGCGTGTGGACCGGTGCCTCGACCGCCCCCGAACTTGACGGCGCACTGGCCATGGTCGATGGCATCGAGATGCGCCTGCCGTACCAGTCCGATCCTACCTGCCGCAAGCGCATCAATGCCGGCGAGATGGAATACATCGACATTCACCTTTCGCACGTCGCCCAGTTCGTCTGGTCCGGCTTTCTCGGCAAGCTGGACATTGCCGTGGTCGAAGTTGCCGGCATTCTCGAAGACGGGCGCCTCATCCCATCTTCCTCGATCGGCAACAACAAGACCTGGCTCGATCAAGCCGACAAGGTCATCCTCGAAGTCAATTCCTGGCAGAACCCGGCACTCGAGGGCATGCACGACATCTACTACGGCACCGCCCTGCCCCCGCACCGCAAGCCGATCCCCTTGCTCAAGACCGATGACCGCATCGGCGAACCCTACTATCGCATCGACCCGAACAAGGTCATTGCCGTCATCGAGACCAACAAAGCCGACCGCAATTCGCCCTTCACCCCGCCCGACGCCAACTCGCGGCTGATCGCCGGTCATATCCTGGAGTTCCTGCAACATGAAGTGAAAAAGGGGCGGCTGCCGGCCAACCTGCTGCCGTTGCAGTCCGGTGTCGGCAACGTCGCCAATGCCGTGATGGCCGGCCTGCAGGACGGGCCGTTCGAGAACCTGACGGCCTACACCGAAGTACTCCAGGACGGCATGCTTGACCTCATCAAGTCAGGCAAGCTGACCTGTGCCTCGGCCACCTCCTTTTCGCTGAGCCCACAGGCGCTGGAGGAACTCAACGCCGACCTGCCCCGCTTCAAGGATTCGATCATCCTGCGCCCGCAAGAGATCTCGAACCACCCGGAGGTCATCCGCCGCCTCGGCGTCATCGCAATGAACGGCCTGATCGAAGCCGACATCTACGGCAACGTCAATTCGACGCACATCATGGGCACCTCGATCATGAACGGCATCGGCGGCTCGGGCGATTTCGCTCGCAATGCATTCGTCTCGATCTTCATGACGCCGTCGAGCGCCAAGAGCGGCAGCATTTCCTGCATCGTGCCGATGGTCTCGCACGTCGACCACACCGAGCACGATGTCCAGGTCATCGTCACCGAACAAGGTCTGGCCGATCTGCGCGGCCTGTCGCCCAAACAGCGCGCCAAGGTGATCATCGACAACTGCGCCCACCCGAACTTCAAGCCAGCCTTGCGGGAATACTACGATCGTGCCCAGCGCTACTCTCCGGGCCGCCACACGCCGCACCTGCTCGATGAGGCCTATACCTTCCTCCCCAACTGGGTGGCCAATCAGGCCGCCCGCGATGCCTGGCGCGAAGATGCCCTGGTTCAGGCCGACGCCTGGAAGAAATAGTCCCCAGGTCGTTTGTCGGCGGCAACAACCGGGCTGCGATGCGACTCGCGGCCCGGCTTGGTCGACCCATGGTTAAGAATTACTAAGCCATCGGTTTAGAAAGACTCGATTGCTGCAGCGCAGCAATCGCCTTATAGTGAGGCTGCTATCACCGCCTGACACACAAGGAGGCCATCATGTCCATCGCCAAACTGATTTCCTGGATGAGCGCACACCATCCGACAAAACGGAACGAAACCTGCAGCTACGAGGCCATATTCAAAGGCAGTCCGGGCCGCTCCGGTAGCAACCAAACCACATTGGCGAACGGTTTTCAGGTTGCCGGACATGATGCCGACGCCTATTTCAAGGAAGTCTTCTCCGGCCCGGTATTCTGAAGCCAAGGCTTCAGTCGGCCAGCCAGATCAGACTGGCCATGCGGCCGGTCACGCCATCGCGGCGATAGGAGAAGAAGTGTTCAGGTTCGCTGACCGTACATCGCTCGCCGCCGCTGATCGAACCAAGCCCGGCCGTCTGTAGACGCTGGCGAGCCAGGCGATAGATGTCCGCCTGCCACTTGCCTGGCGCCCCGGGAATGAAGGCCGAGGCCGCTGCCGCATCCCTTGCGACAAAAGCAGCGCGCACCTCGTCGCCGACTTCGAAAGCGCCGGCGCCGATGGCCGGCCCCAGCCAGGCCATCAATTCGCCCGGCGGCACCGCCATCCTGTCCGTCGTCGCTTCCAGCACACCGGCGAGCAAACCACGCCAGCCGGCATGCGCCGCAGCAACAACACTTCCAGCGCGATCGCAGAACAGGACCGGCAGGCAATCGGCAGTCATCACCGCGCACACCTTGCCCGGCTGACGGGCAATGGCGGCATCCGCCTCCGGCATCGCCAGCGGGCGATCGGCGTCGGCTACCGCAACGCCATGCACCTGCTTAAGCCATAAGGGTTCTGCCGGCAACAACCCGCGTATGAGCGCGCGATTGCGGCTTACGCATTGCGGATCATCGCCGACATGATCGCCGAGGTTCAAACTCCCCCATGGAGCGCCACTGCAGCCGCCGCCGCGCAATGTCTGCAGGCTGCGTACCCTGGCCGGTGCCGGCCAGTCCGGCCGCAGCAACTCAAGCGCCATAACGCAGGAAATCGAGCAGGTCGCGCATGTCCTGCGGCATCGGCACCTCCCACTGCATCTTCAGGCCGCTCAGCGGATGGACCAGACCAAGGCGGGTCGCATGCAGCGCCTGACGCGGAAAATCGGGCAACTTCGGATTGACCTTGCCATAGACCTGGTCGCCGACTAGCGGATGGCCAATCGACGCGAGGTGGACGCGAATCTGGTGCGTCCGTCCGGTTTCCAGCGAACACTCGACGAA
The DNA here is from genome assembly GCA_016791065.1 of Dechloromonas sp. GTDB lineage: Bacteria > Pseudomonadota > Gammaproteobacteria > Burkholderiales > Rhodocyclaceae > Azonexus. Next base: position 9,374 of record JAEUOD010000117.1, read on the forward strand.
GGTGCAGTACGGGAACTGCTCCATGATGCGGAACCAGGTCAGCGCCGGCTTTCCCCCCCGGTTTTCCGGGACGACCGCCATCTTGGTGCGCAAAACCGGATGCCGGCCGATCGGCTTGTCGACACCGCCTCCACTCTTCATGGCGCCGGCCGCGACGGCCAGATAGACGCGACGCACCGTGCGCGCCTGCAACTGGCGGACGAGGTCGGTCTGCGCTTCGAGCGTCTTGGCGACGACGAGCAGGCCGCTCGTATCCTTGTCCAGGCGGTGCACGATACCGGCACGCGGAATCTGCTCGATGCCCGGCACATGGTGCAGCAGCGCGTTCATCAGGGTACCGCTCCAGTTGCCGCTACCGGGATGGACGACCAGCCCGGCCGGCTTGTTGATGACGATCAGCGTCTCGTCTTCGAAGACGATATTGAGCGGAATGTCTTCCGGCTGTTCTGGAATATCACGCACATCGTTGAGCGGATTGACGACGAGACGCTCCCCCCCCAGCATCTTGCGCTTGGGTTCGCACTCGACCTTTCCTTCGACGACGACCTGCCCATCCCGCACCCAAGCTTGCAGCCGGTTGCGCGAGTGTTGCGGGAGCATCTCGGCCAGCACCTGGTCGAGGCGGCGGCCATAGCTGGCATCGGGAACCGTCAGGCTGAGCGGTTCAGTTCGGCTATAATCGCCGGAGTTTTCCTTGGAATCTTTCATGATGCGAAGTTTAGCTGCATTCCGCAATTTCCCGACCTTCTGGCGTCTCCTGGCTGCACTTTTCGTTGCCCTCTCCCTTGTCGGTTGCAGCTCCTTCGGCAACATGCCGGACGAAACGGTAGGCTGGTCGGCTGCCAAGCTCTACTCGGAAGCCAAGGATGCCCAGGCTGAAGGCATTTGGGACAAGGCCGCCAAATACCTGGAAAAACTGGAATCGCGCTTCCCGTATGGCCGCTATGCCCAGCAGGCACAACTCGAACTCGGCTATGTGTATTGGAAAGCCAATGAGCCCGGCTCGGCACTCGCAGCCTGCGACCGCTTCATCAAGCTGCACCCGAATCACCCGGCTGTCGACTACGTTTACTATCTCAAGGGCCTGGTCAATTTCAATGAAGACCTCGGTCTGATCGGCTATATCAGCACCCAGGATCCGACCGAACGCGACCCCAAGGCGGCCCGCGAAGCCTTCGACGCCTTCCGCGAACTGGCAACGCGCTTCCCGAAGAGCAAGTACACCCCGGACGCCATCAAGCGCATGGAGTACCTCGTCAATGCGCTGGCTTCGCTCGAAGTCCACGTCGCCCGCTACTACATCACGCGCGGCGCCTACATTGCCGCCATCAACCGCGCCCAGTACGCGCTCAAGACCTACCCCCAGGCCCCTGCCATCGAGGAAGCCATGTTCATCATGGTCACCGGCTACGACAAGCTGGGCATGACCGACCTGCGCGACGACAGCAACCGGGTGATGCGCCAGAACTTCCCGAACAGCCGCTTCTACAAGGACGGCCTCGAGCGCAAGACGGCCTGGTGGAAGCTCTGGTAAACCGCCTCAGCTCCCCTGCTTGATCGCCAGAATGGCCTGATTACGCAGGGTACGCAGCAGGGAAAGCTCCTTCTCCGGAATCTCGATGCCGCCGGGTTCGTCGCGGTCGGCATAGATCAGCGCCACCGGGTTCCCCTTGATATTCAGGGGGAACAGCACGAAGGAATGCGCCGGCACCGCCTTGCGGTACCAATCGGGAATGCGTTCGGCGATCTTGGGATCGTTGATGTCGCTGATCAGGATGTCGACACCCTTCGAGGTAGCGGCATGAAAGATGTCCGGCGTGAAGCTGAGCGGAAAACGAAAGGCCTTGGCTACATCGTTGGCCTCCGGACCAAAGCCGAAACGCCCCTGCATGACCCCGGCCTTGGCATCGCGGATGCACAGCACGACGCGCTTGAAGCCCATCGCCCGGTACATGGTTTCGAGGATGATGCGCAGGATGTCATTGAGCTTGAAACCATCGACCAGCGTGTTGCTGATGTCCTGAATACCAGCGGTCAGGACCGACTGCGCATCGACCTGACGCCCCTCCGCGGCATCCGACTCGCCCCCTGCTCCGGCCAGCGGATCACTGTCGCGCAGTAGGGTGCCATCCATCGTATCAACCTCGCCACTCTCGGCTGACGCCCCTCCGGCATGGCGGGCAAACTGCCGCATTTGCCGGCCGAAAGTGGTCTGCTGCAGGTTGAGATGGATGATCCTGGCAAACTCGGCCGCCTCCTCGACCGCCCGCTGTACCGTCTGCTGCACCTCTTTGAGATCAAGGGAGACGGCATCGGCGAAACGGGCCATCGTCTTTTTCATCTCCCGTTCGCGCGCCTCCGGCGTCGCCTGTGCGATGACGTCGCACAGTTCGTTGGAGTAGCCCGACAACAGGCGCAAACGGTCTTCCTGCGTCGTCGCCTTCTTCACCGGACCGCTCGGCAGGCGCCGCATGCTGCCGACGATCAGTGGCGGAAAGCCCCACTGGCGGGCAACGGCGATACCCATATCCTCGAAGGAAATGCCCAGCACCTGCAGGGCGGCACTATCCTCTTTCGATCCCTTCTGTTCGATGATGCGGCGGATTTCCTCGGACTCGTCAGGAAAATAGAACTGCGTCAGCAAACGTCCCAGGCTGTGGAACAGGGAGCAGATGAAAGTCTGCTCCAAGTCGCGCATCTGGGCCGTGGCCGAAATGTCCTTGGCGAGAATGCCGGCCAGGTTGGCGCGCAGGAAATCCTCCTTGAGCTGGTTGGCGTTGCTCTTGTTCTGCAAATGCTCGAACAACAGAACGGTGATCGCGATATTGCGCACTGCCTCGAAGCCGAGCACGATCACCGCGCGCGACACCGTGCTGATGCTGCCGCCACCAGCCGGCCGGAAATAGGCCGAATTGACCAGACGCAGAATCTTGTTGGTCAGTGCGAAGTCCTTGAGGATGGTATTGGAGAGCTTGCTGATGCTCTCCGTCTCGCTGTTGGCGATCTTGTTGATGGCGCTGACCGATTCCGACAAGGCCGGGAAGTCGCTCTTGTGGCGCATCCGGCGCAGCAGGAAGTCGAGCGTGGACTGGCGCGTATCTCCCCCTGCCTGAAGCTCATCGTCCGGATCGAGATAGCTGTCGAGCGCATCGGCAAACTGCCGGGCACTCTGATAGCGCAGCGCCGGATCGCGGGCCAGCGCCTTGTGAAGAATGGCCGCCAGAGGCTCATCGATGGCCATGCCAGCGGGCAGGCGGATATCTTCATTGGCAATCCGGTGCATGACCTGGAAGATGTTATCCCCCGAGACCGCCCGCCGTCCTGAGAGCAGTTCGAACAGGATCAGTCCGGCCGCGAATACGTCCGTACGCTCGCCGACCTCGCGTCGCTCGACGTACTCCGGCGCCATATAGGCTGGCGTTCCCGTGTATTCCTCAAGATCGTCGCTGGCACTGCCAATACGGGCCGCGATACCGAAATCCATGACGCGCGGCGTACCGTTCTCATCGAGCAGGATGTTGGATGGCTTGAGATCGCGATGAATGATGCCCTGGGCGTGCGCCTGGGCGATCGCATCGAGGATGGGGCGCAGCAGGGTCACCGCCCTAACCGGCGTCAGGGCTCCGCTATCGTGCAGAAAATCGGCCAGGGTCTTGCCCGGCACGTACTCGAAAACCAGGTAGAGATCGCCCCCTTCTTCGCCGGCCTCGAAAATAGGCACGATGTTGGGGTGGCGCAATTGCCCGACCATCCGGGCCTCGTCGAGCAAAACCTTGTTCTGTGCCGGATCGGGCCGCGTCAGGTGCACCGTCTTGATCGCGACCTCGCGCTGCAATTGCGGGTCGAAACCCAGCCAGACCGTGCTCTGCGCACCGCGCCCCAGTTCGCCGCGCAATTCGAAGCGGCCGATTTTCTTGCTCATTCTTGTTCTTCTATCCAAACCAGTCGGGGAATTCCGTCTGCGCCCCCGCAGACTATTGCATTCTGCCCAAAATCCCCGGCCAGCGCACAGGCATCTTCGCAGGTGATATCGGGCACGAAGCAACTTTCCTCGACCGGCCCGTCTGCCTCGTCGGGTACGTTTTCGCCGGCATAGGGCTCGTAGTGGCCTTCGAGCAGGTCACACTCCAGTTGCGACTGGCGCTCCGCGTTCAGTTCCGCCGCCACCACCTCCGACCCCGGGTTGTAAGCGGTGATGACAGCGAAGCCGGAACACCCGTTCTTGTCCAGCCAGGCGCTCAGGACGGCGTTCGGCTGATCGATCCTCAGATCAGCAAAGCCGCCGGGCAGGAACACCCGGTAAGTCGTCGCGCGGTAGGCCGCATCCAGTTCATTCGTCTTCCCCATCCTTTTCACCCACTCCGATCAATTGTTCCGACACCCCTGCCGGCAAAGCCTCGACGTCCTTCAGGCGCCGGGATAGCTGGCGTGTCCGGGTCTCCGCCCGGCTGATACTGTTGCTCGCTTCATCGAGTTTCTTGCGCGTATGCGCCAAGGCCTCGCCAAACTTGCCGAACTCCGTCTTCACCGCACCAAGTACTGCCCAGACCTCGGCCGAGCGCTGTTCGATGGCCAGCGTCCGGAAACCCATCTGCAAGCTGTTGAGCAAGGCGGCCAGTGTCGTCGGCCCGGCCAGGCTGACCCGAAAATCGCGCTGCAGTGCCTCGGCCAGCCCCGGCCGGCGCAAGGCCTCGGCATACAGCCCTTCGACCGGCAGGTAGAGCATGGCGAAGTCGGTCGTATGGGGCGGCGCCACATATTTCTCGCGAATGCTCTTCGCCTCGTGCTTCAAACGGACCTCGATCCCGCGCGACGCCTCCTCGACGGCCGGCGCATCGCCGCGCTCCTGGGCTTCGAGCAGACGCTGGTAATCCTCGATTGGGAACTTGGCATCGATCGGCAGCCAGACCACTGCGCCATCATCTTTGCCTGGCAGGCGGATGGCAAAATCGACGCGCTCGTTGCTGCCCGGAAGCGTCGCCACATTGGCTGCGAACTGCTCGGCCGTCAGCAGTTGCTCGAGCAAGGCGGCAAGCTGCACCTCGCCCCAGGTGCCGCGCGTCTTAACGTTGCTCAGCACCCGCTTGAGATCGCCGACCCCGGCAGCGAGGTTCTGCATCTCGCCCAGGCCGCGATGGACCTGCTCCAGACGCTCACTGACTTGTTTGAAGGACTCGCCCAGGCGCTGCTCCAGCGTCGCATGCAGCTTTTCGTCGACCGTCCGGCGCATTTCCTCGAGCTTGCCGGCGTTATCGGTCTGGATCGCCAGCAGGCGCCCTTCGACGCTGAGCTTGAGCCGCTCGAAACGCTCGTCCAGCCCCTGCGAAAAGCGGTTCAGCTCGCATGCAAAAGCGTCGAGCCGCTCTGCCTGCAGCGTGCCGAACTGGCCGACCTGGGTCGTTACCGTCTGCGCCAGAAGGGTCGACGACTGGGCGCGCTCCTCGCGATCGCGAAACGCCTCCTCGGCATCGTCGCGGCGGTTACGCGCCAGTTCCTCGCGCAGTTCGCGTTCGAGCCTGGACAAGCCCTTTTCCTGGGCCTCCTGCAAGGCACGAAAACGCCCGGCCTCCTCCTCGCGCCGCCCACCGCGCAGCAACGTGGCCGCCTGCAGCAGAATGACCACCACCACGCCAGCCAGCAGGGCCAGCCCCGTTGTTTCGCTCATCCGTCGTTTATCTCAATGCAAAATCAACGCGGTTCGCCTTGCCCTTGTCGTCTGACTCGGCCTTGGGTGGCACGAGGAAGAGACGCTCCGGCGCGATCTTGCCCTGCTCGATCAGCCAGACCTGAACGTTCTCGGCGCGACGCTTGGCGAGTTGCTTCAGGTCATCATCGGTCGCCGGCAGATTCGCCAGCATGAGCTTTTCCATTTCCTCGACCGGCAAATCCTTCTGCAGGCCGACCATGTTGCGCGGCTTGGGAAACTTGGCCGCCTTGTAGGCCCGTGTCAGGTAGGTCTTGTATTCCTCGGGCTCGATCTCGACGTCGCGCAAGGAATCGGTTTCCTCGCCCTTTTTCGGCAAATCCTTCTGCTTCTCCTGGCGCATCGCCCGCTCCAGGGCAACCCGTTTGACACCTTCGCGGTCGATCTCGGGATCGGCACGCCCCGTGATGTCGAGCTTCAGGACATTGCGCTCGCTCAAGGCCTTGGCCAGGATTTCCAGCTTTTTGGCAGCGGCGTCGTTGACCCGTGCCCGCCCAGGGGCGAACTCAAGATTCGACAGTTCCTCCCCGCTGCCGAACATCGAACCAAGCAGCGCAAACGGCGAAGTCACCGCCTTGGTAAAGAGGTTCACGATGACCTTCAGGATCAAGCCGCCGACCGAGAATTCAGGATCATCGAGCGAACCCGAAATGGGCAGATTGAGATCGATCTCGCCACGATTGTTCTTGAGCAGCGAAATCGCCAGATTGACCGGTAGCTTGGTCGCATCCGGACTTTCCACTGGATCGCCGAAGGTGAACTGGTCGATGAAAACCTTGTTCTCCGCTGCCAGCTGGTTGTTCTCCAGCTTGTAGGCCAGGTTGAGCGAGAGCTTGCCCTTCTGGATGTTGTAGCCTGCGTACTTGCCCGAGTACGGCGAGAAACCAGTCAGATCGACGCCCGTCACGTCGGCCTTGATGTCGAGGAAGGATTTGGCGGCCAGCGGGTTGAGCTTGCCTTGAATCTGTACCGGCGCCGATTTGGCGTAGCTGCCGCGCAAATCGAGATCGGCCACGGTGTCTGCCGCCGAGGAGAGTCCGGTAACCCGCCCACCCAGCTTGGTGACATTGACCGTGTAATTCGGCTTGACGAAGAAATCGGAGAAATTGATCGTGCCGTTCTGCAGGGTGATCTTGGCGATCTTGATCGGCACCGGCGGTTTGGCTGGCGAAACCTCGGCCGGCTTCTTCTCGACCGGCGCCGCTACCGGCGCGGCGGCGGTCATTGCCACCGGTTCGGCACCCGGCTTGCGGACGATATCCTGGACATTGAGCCGACCCGACTGATTGAGGATCAATTTGGAGTAAAAATCGCTCAGCGCGATCTCGCCGATATTGATCGCCATCGGCTCGAGGCGGAAATCGATGGCACCAAGATAAAGCGACTTGAGGCGCAGGAAGTCGGCACTGTTTTCCTTGTCCACGGCCAGGAAGTCGCCGAGCGTCACCGAGCCCTTGTAGCCCGCCTTGAGGCCCCCGTTCTCAATGCTCGCCACCGCCTCACCCTTGTTCGACACCTGGCCGCGGCTCAACGCGACGTTCACGTGCTGGGCAAAATACGGTTGCAGGGGCAACAACGGGATGGCGGTCGTCTCGACCTTGAGCGCGACATCGAGCGGCATGCCCTGAACGCTGCCGCTGACGTTGACAGTCCCCTTCTTGTTCACCTTGCCCTGCAGGACAACGGCGCCCTTCTTGCCCGGCTCGTTGCCGAGATTCTCGCCCCGCAGGCTGAAGCCCTCGAGTTCCTGGAGCGCCGCCGGCGTCGTCGAACGATCCTCGAAGCGGAACGCCAGATCGGTCACCTCAAGCTTGAGGATGTTACCGGTCCACGGCTGCTCGTCCTTGACCTTGGCGTCGGTCGCCCGGATGGTCTTGAGGATCGGCGAACTGACCCATTCAATCCGTCCTTCCTTGTTGCGTACCAGACGGGCCTGGCTACCGCTGTTGCTAACCTCGGCGATTTCAATCCGGTGGGCCGGCAGATCGATCCGGACGCCCTTGACCGCCATCCGGTCGACCCGGAAACGCTCCCCGAGATCGACCTGATAGCTGGCCTCGACAACCTCGATCGGATCGGCCAGGCGACTATCCAGCCGGCCCACCGTTGCCTGCAGGTTGCGTACCTCGCCCGCAACCGGCGCCAAATTGGAATCATCCTTCCAGCGCAAGCGAGCATTACTCAGTTCGAAAGCGGCGAGCGACCATTGCAGCGGCTTGGCCGGAGCAGCCTCGGGCGTCGGCTTGGCAGTGCCGGCCGACGGCCGGGCCAGCTTGTCGGCCAAGGCCAGGATGTTGAATTCGCCCTGACGATCAACGGTCAGGTTGAGGTCCAATGCATCAATCGCAACCCGTTTGACGGCAAAGTCACGGTTGAAGACATCCGCCTTCTCCAGATCAACGTCAAGCCGCTTCCAGCCAAGCAGCGCTTCGCCGCTGCGCTCCTTGAGTTCGAGACCGGAGACATGGGCACTGCCCACTACCGCCAGCGAAAACACCTCGTCGGCCACTTCCTTGAAGAGCACTTTCAATTCCGAATCGAGCATCCCCGCCTCCAGGCGCAACGGAATCGACTCAGGCACGTAGGCTTGCAGGCCGGCGAGATCGAAACGGTCTAGGTCGAGATCCAGTTCGCTTTCGTGTCGGCCGGCGAAGGGCTTGCTCCGCCCCTTGAGCGCCAGCGGCGAGCCGTCGATGACGGCCGAGAAGTTGGGTTCGACCAGCACTTCGGCCTGATAGGGCAGACTGGAAACGAAGGGCAAGCCGAGCTTGATGTCGCTGATCAGATGCTTGCGGCCCATCGGTTGATCGTCGAACTCGATCCGACCATCGAGCAACTGGATGTTGTTGACCGAGAAGCGGGGCGTGCCGGTATCCGGCTCATCCTTGGGCTTCATCCACTCGTCGAGCAGGTCGGAAATGTCGTAGCGCCCATCAGCCAGGCGGGCCACCGCCACACGCAGCCCCTGCAGTCGAACCTCGTCAACTACGGCAGCCATCTTGAAGAGTGAGGACGAAGAAAGGTTGACATAAAGCTCGTCGAAACCGGCTACCTCCTTGCCGCCCTCGGCCTTGACCGAGACCTTTTCAAGACGAGCCGACAGCGCGTAAGGATTGATGTCGATCGAGCCGATACTGACATCGCGATGCAGCGCAGCCCCGAGTCGTTCGAGCAAAATGGATTTGAGCAGGGGCGGCGCAGCGAAGTAGCCAAAAAGACCGAAAACCAGCAGAAAACCGCCGAGCCATTTGCCGATCCTCTTGCTGCGCGGGGATTTCAATGCGGCACCCAGTCGTGGGATCGCCAATGATTCGCCTGCCTTATCGTCTGCCATGTTAATCTACCGCCGCTATTTTGTTCTGAATGGGGCAAGCCCGGATTTTTCGGCACGCCTCGATGTCTAGATGGTGAACCGCTCAACGCAGACTGACCAAATCTAGCATACCGTCACTTGGCGAAACGCAGCAAAAATTCATGAACTGGATCATCGACGACCTCAAGAATGCTCTGGCTCAGCTCAAGCGCTGGCAGACCTGGCTGGTCATCGGGCTGCTGGGCATTTTTGCACTGCTTGCCTACCTGGTCGGCAAAGTTGCCCTCAAGACCGATGCCTTGCTCAGTTTCCTGCGCCATACGACAGGTTCTTGCCGCCAGTTGACCAACCTCAATATCATCCTGCTGTTTTGCGGCATGATCTTTTTCTTTTTCTCAGCCGTCCTGACCCTGGGTGAAATCCAGCGCTATATCGAGTTCCGCCAGCGCGGTGCCGATTATCAAGCCAGACAGGCCGTGTTCTGGGCCATCGGCTGGGGGAGCGTGACCATTGGCATCGCCATCGCCGCCCTCGTGTTCTTCAATTCCTTCTGCCGCTAAGCGCGCCGCTCCATGAAAATTCTGATCGTTGAGGACAGTCGGGCCAACCTCCTCGTCCTCTCCGAGTACGCCAGGGATTTCGGCGCCACCGTGCTTCCGGCCGAGAACGGCGAGAACGCGGTAGCGACCTTCGAACGCGATCGCCCCGACATGGTCCTGCTCGACGTCGTGCTGCCCGACATCGACGGCTTCGAGGTCGCCCGGCGCGTCCGCGCCCTGGAAACGCCCGGTGACTGGACGCCGATCATCTTTCTGTCCTCGCTCGGTGCCGACCAGGATATCGAAAAGGGGATCGCTGCCGGCGGCGACGACTACCTGCACAAGCCGGTCAGCGAGATCGTCCTGCACGCCAAGATTCGCGCCATGCAGCGCATCATCCAGATGCGCACCTCGCTGGTCGTCCTCGCCCGCAAGCTCGACAGCGCCAACCAGGAACTCAAACGCCTTTCGGCCAGCGACGGTCTGACCGGTATCGCCAATCGACGCTTCTTCGACGAACATATCTCGCGCGAATGGCGGCGCGCCCGGCGCAGCGCAAGCAGCGTCGCGCTGATGATGTGCGACGTCGATCACTTCAAGCGCTACAACGACACCTACGGCCACCAGGCCGGGGATGAGTGTCTGCGCCAGGTCGCGACGACCATCGCCACCAATCTCGAGCGCGCCTCGGATGTCGCGGCGCGATACGGTGGCGAGGAATTCGCCGCCGTCCTGCCGGAAACGCCGATCGGCGGGGCTCTTTTCGTCGCCGAAAAAATTCGCCACGCCATCCATGCCCTGAACATTCCGCATGCCGGTTCTCCACTCGGGCGCGTCACGCTGAGCATCGGCATCGCCTGCATGGTGCCGGATATCGACAACCCGTACGACGAACTGCTCTCGGCCGCCGACAAGGCCCTCTACCACGCCAAGCACACGGGGCGCGACCGGGTCTGCCGTTTCGACAAGATTCCCGCAAACTGACATGGCCCAAAAACGCGTTTCTATCCTGATCGTCGAAGATAACGACATGATGCGCGCCATCCTTCGCAGCATCCTGCGTGGCGAGGAATACGACGTCGTCGGCGAGGCGCGCAATGGCGTCATCGGCGTCGAGATGGCAGAGCGCCTCAAGCCGGACATCGTCTGCATGGATGTCGTGATGCCGGAGAAGAACGTCCTGGAAGCGATGAGCGAAATCAAGGCGGCCCGCCCGGAAACGGAGATCGTCATGATCACCAGCAACACGGACCCGGATACCGTTCAGGAATCGATCATGAACGGTGCTTGCGGCTTCATCGTCAAGCCCTTCAATGCCGCCAAGGTGCTGGACACCTTGAGCAAGGTCAGCAGTCGCCTGGCGAAATAATCAGAAAACGTTGCGCCAGGCGCGAATGGCAGCGAATACCGGTACCTTGCCGGTATCGGTGAGAGCCTTTCCCTGTTCCACAGCATGCCGCTGGGCCACTGCAATCACGGCAGGTTCGGTGCAGCGTAAAAAGGGATTGGTCGCCAATTCTTCGGCCAGCGAGGACGGCACGCTCGGCACCTGGCGGGCACGCAGTTCGGCCACCGCGGCGACGCGCCGTTGCAGGGCGGCATTCTCCGGCTCGACCGCAAGCGCGAAGCGCAGGTTCATCTCGGTGTATTCGTGAGCGCAATACACTCGCGTCTCGGCCGGCAAGGCCGCCAGACTGTCGAGCGAAGCCGCCATCTGGGCCGGCGTTCCCTCGAACAGGCGCCCGCAACCGGCCCCGAACAGCGTATCGCCACAGAACAACGCACCCGGTGCGTAGTAGGCGAGATGCCCCAGGGTATGACCGGGAACAGCGATGACCTGGCACATCTGGCCAAGTACGTCGATGGACTCGCCGCCCGCGAGGGGGTGGGTGCAGCCTGTGATAGACTCTTTGGCCGGCGCGAAGACTTGCGGTCGATAGCGCGCGGTCAGATCGGCAACGCCACCCTGGTGGTCGGCATGGTGATGCGTGATCAGGATGCCTTCCAGGTCGAGCCCGTCGGCTTCGAGCCGCGCGATGACGGGTCCGGCCTCGCCGGGATCGACCACGAAGGCACGCTGGCCGCGGGTCAGCAGCCAGATGTAATTGTCCTTGAATGCGGGAATGAACGAGACGTCAAACATGCCGGAACTATCGAGCCAAGGACGCCGGATGTCAATTCCCGGCTTCGAGGCTTGGCTCGATTCAGCCCAGGGACGCCACGTCATGGCTTGGGAACAGGCGCTGCTCGACGAGACCGTAGCCGACATCTTCGGCTTCAATGCCCTGCAGATCGGGCTGCCGCAGTGCGACTTCCTGCGCACCAACCGCATCCCGCTGCGCCAGCTGGCGGGCGATACCGGTGCCGTGCATGTCCGCTGCGAACTGACCGCCCTGCCCTTCGCCTCGGCCAGCACCGACCTCGTCGTCCTGCCGCACGTACTGGAGTTCAGCGGCGACCCGCACCAGCTTCTGCGCGAGGTCGAGCGCATCCTGATCCCGGAAGGCCAACTTATAGTCCTCGGCTTCAATCCCCACTCGCTCTGGGGTCTCCGCCGACTGACCAACCGTTCGGGAAACTTCCCCTGGAACGGCAGCTACCTGTCGTTGCCCCGACTCAAGGACTGGCTGAAGCTGCTCGGCTTCGAGGTGGATCGGGGAACCCTCGGCTGCTACGTGCCGCCCATGGACCAGGAGAAATGGCTGCAGCGCTGGCATTTCATGGAAAACGCCGGCCGTCGCTGGTGGCCGTTCGCTGGCGGCATCTACCTGCTGCGGGCGATCAAGCGCACGCACGGCATGCGCCTGATCACCCCCGACTGGCGAAAGAACATCGTGCGCGCCAAGGCGCTGCGCCCCGTCGTACACAAGGAAAGCAATGGCAACTGAAGAAACTGTGGAAATCTTTACCGATGGCGCCTGCAAGGGCAATCCCGGCCCGGGCGGCTGGGGCGCGATCCTGCGCCTTGGCCCGCACGAGAAGGAAATGTGGGGCGGCGAAAAGGAAACCACCAACAACCGCATGGAACTGACCGCCGCGATCCGCGCCATCGAAGCTCTCAAGCGCCCGGTCAGCGGCAAGATCTACACCGACTCGCAATACGTGCTCAAGGGCATCAACGAGTGGATCCACGGCTGGAAACGTAATGGCTGGAAGACCTCCGACAAGAAGCCGGTCAAGAATGCCGACCTCTGGCAGTTGCTCGATGCCCAGGTCAAACAGCACAAGCTGACCTGGATCTGGGTCAAGGGTCATGCCGGCCACCCGGAAAACGAACGCGCCGATGCCCTGGCCAATCGCGGCATCGAAGAACTCAAGGGATAAGCCATGCGCCAGATCTTCCTCGACACCGAAACCACCGGCCTCGACCCGCGCCAGGGCCATCGCATCATTGAAGTCGCCTGCGTCGAGATGGTGAATCGCCGCCTTACCGGCCGCCACCTCCACAAGTACACCAACCCCGAGCGCGAGATTGACGAAGGCGCCCAGGCGGTGCATGGCATCACGCTCGAATTCCTCGCCGACAAGCCGAAATTCGCCGACATCGTCGACGAGTTCCTGGAGTTCATCAACGGCGCCGAACTGATCATCCACAACGCGCCCTTCGATATCGGCTTCCTCAATGCCGAACTCCGCCGGCTCGACCGCGTGCCGGTCGAAACCATCTGCAGCGGCGTCACCGATACGCTGAAGATGGCCAAGGAATTGCACCCGGGCAAGCGCAACAGCCTCGACGCCCTCTGCGAACGCTACGAAATCGACAACTCGACGCGCACCCTGCACGGCGCCCTGCTCGACACCGAGCTGCTGGCCGATGTCTTCCTCGCCATGACGCGCGGCCAGAACAGCCTGATGATCGAGCCGGACGATGCCGAGCTCATGCCGCAAATCGGCGCCGATGGCCAGGTGCGCCAGCGCAAGCCGCTGCTCGTACGCCGGGCCGACGAGGCGGAACTGGCCGAACACGACAAGGTCCTGGCCGCTATCGACAAGGAATCCAAGGGCGCCTGCATCTGGCTGCCCAAGACCGAAACGACCGCCTAAGACGCCGATGATCGCATTCATCCTGCTCCTGCTGGGCAGCCTCGAACTGGGCGCCTATCTGGCTATCGCCCGCCTCGGCTTCGGGGCCGGCTGGCCCTATGCCATCGCTGGTGCCATCGGCGGCATGCTCGGCCTGCGGGCCGGCCTCAACGCCGTCCTCTGGATGTTCAGCATGGCCTTCGCCTCGCCGGCACCGCGCCTTGGTTTTGCGCGAACGGCGCGGCTGATGCTCAGTGACTACCTTGCCTTCCTGTTCACCTTCCTGCTCGTCGTCCCGTTCGGAGGCCTCTGGATGCCGGCCGACCGCCTCGTGCCGGGCAAGCGCACCATCCTGCTGGTACATGGCTACGGCTGCAGCCGCGCCGTCTGGTGGTTGCTGCGCCGGCGTCTGGAAGCGGCAGGCCATTGCGTCGCGACGCTCAGTCTGACGCCGCCGCTGGCCAGCATCGGCAAGCTGGTGCCGCAACTCAACGACCGCATCGAGGCGGTCTGCGCGGCGACCGGGAACAAGCAAGTGACCTTGCTCGGCCACAGCATGGGCGGACTGGTCTGCCGCTCTTACCTGGCCCGCCACGGTATCGCACGGGTCGACCGGCTGATCACGCTGGCTACCCCGCATGCGGGCAGCGAATCAGCCCGCATCGTGCCCGGCCGCAATGCCCGCGAGATGGAACCGGATTCGCTCTGGCTGCGCGACATGGCGCAGGAACGCGTACGGATTCCGGCCATCTGCCTGCGCAATCCGTATGACAATTACGTCATGCCGCAGGATAATCAGCGCCTGCCCGGTGCCCGCGATGTGGAACTGCCGCCGGTCGGCCACCTGGCCATGCTTTACGACAGGCGGGTCGCCGATATCGTGCGCACCACCTGCTTCGAGGAAAGAAGGAAAACCGCATGAACATTCCCGCTGCCGCCCATGCCCTGGCGCATGACCTGCTGGCCTTCATCGATGCCAGCCCCAGCCCCTGGCATGCCGTCCGGACCTGTGAAGAACGCCTGCAGGCGGCCGGTTTTTCGCCGCTGCTTGAAACCGAGCGCTGGGTCCTGCAGCCGGGTGGCCGCCACTACGTCGTGCGCGGCGGATCGTCGATCATCGCCTTCGTCGTCGGCACGCAATCCCCGGCCGAGGCCGGCCTGCGCCTGATCGGGGCCCATACCGATTCGCCCGGCCTGCGCATCAAGCCGAAACCAGCCGAGCAGGTGGCCGGCATGGTACGGCTTGGGGTCGAGGTCTATGGCGGACCGATCCTCGCCACCTTCGCCGACCGCGACCTTTCGCTGGCCGGCCGGGTCAATGTGAAAACAGCCGAAGGCTACGAGAGCCGCTTGGTTCGTTTCAACGACACGCTGCTGCGCCTGCCCAATCTCGCCATCCACATGAACCGCGAGGTCAATGAAAGCGGCCTTAAGTTCAACAAGCAGACCGAATTGCCATTGCTACTCGGCGTCGCCGACGACAGCGCGTCCGAAAGCCGCTTCCGCCAGCCGATCGCGAGCGCCCTCGACGTGGCGCCGGACGACCTGCTAACTTGGGAGCTCAATGCCTACGACACGCAGAAGGGCACGCTCTGGGGCGTCGACCGCGAATTCATCGCCGACAGCCAGCTCGACAACCTCGCCTCCTGCCACGCCGCGCTGAACGCCCTGCTCGCCATATCGAACCCCGCCGCCACTGCGCTTTGCGCCTTCTTCGACCATGAGGAAGTCGGCAGCGAAAGCGCCGCCGGTGCGGCTGGCAGTTTCCTCCATGACGTCGTCGCCCGCCTTGCCGCCGGTGCTGGGCTCGACTCCGAAGACCAGCGCCGCATGCTGGCCCGCAGCTTCTTTATCAGCGCCGACATGGCCCACGCCTGGCACCCCAATTTCCCGGCCGCCTACGAACCTTGCCATCACGCCCTGGTCAATGCCGGCCCGGTGATCAAGAGCAACGCCAACCAGCGTTACAGCACGACGGCTGACACCGCCGCCCGCTTCATGGCGATCTGTGCCAAGGCCGGCGTCCCCTGCCAGCAGTATGCCCACCGCACCGATCTCGGCTGCGGCAGCACCATCGGCCCCATCGTCGCGGCCCGCCTCGGCATCGCCAGCGTCGACGTCGGCTCGCCGATGTGGGCCATGCACAGCATCCGCGAAAGCGCCGGCGTTCTCGACCACAGCTACATGACGGCGGCCCTGACGGCCGCCCTTGCGGAGTAAGCCCATGCTACCGACGATCATCTTCCTGGCCGGCACGGCCATACTCATCTGGCTTTCCCGCAAGGCGCTGCGCGCTCCGGGCCGCCACGGCTTCTATCGCTTCTTCGCCTGGGAAGCCATCCTCGTCCTCTTCGTCCTCAACCAGGAGCCCTGGGGTCGCGACCCTTTCGCGCCACACCAGGTCGTTTCCTGGATCCTGATGACGATCAGCATCCTGCTCGTCCACCAGGGGCTCAGCCTGCTGCGCCGCAACGGCCAGGCCAGCGAGGAACGCAGCGACAACGCGCTGTACGAATTCGAGAAGACGACCAGCTTGGTCACCGAGGGCATCTACCGGCACATTCGCCACCCGATGTATGCCTCGCTGCTGGCGCTGGCCTGGGGCGCCTATTTCCAGAATCCGACCTGGGTCGGCAGCGGCGTCGCCGTCACGGCCTCCTTCTTCCTGTTGCTCACCGCCAAGGCCGACGAGCAGGAATGCCTGGCCTACTTCGGCCATGCCTACGCCGACTACATGCGCCGGACGCGGCGCTTCATCCCGGGCATCTTCTGACCGCCTGCGGCAAATTGCCGCAGGGATGAGGCTGCGGAAAACCGGTACGGATCGCGGATAATCCGCCCCATGCCGTTCACACCGACCACGCCGGAAAACAACGACCACCTCGCAAACCTGCGCCGCCTGATCGCCAGCCGCTGGGTGCTGCTCGCGGCCATGGCCCTGCTCGTCATGATCGCGCCCGGCGCCCTCGATATCGCGCTGCCGCAATTGCCACTGCTCGGCATTCTGGTCGTCGCCGCCGTCTTCAACGTTTTGGCCCAATGGCAGGCAACGCGGGCGAGCAGCGCCAATTCGCACGAACTGCTCAGCCAGTTGCTGATCGACATCGTCACCCTGAGCGCCCTGGTTTTCTTCAGCGGCGGCGCCACCAATCCGGTCGTTTCCCTGCTGTTGCCGCCGGTCGCCGTGGCCGCGCTGACTTTGCCCGTACGTGGGGTGGCCATCGTCGGCGGTGCCGCGATTGCCGCCTATTCGCTGCTCATGCTCTTCTACCTGCCGCTGCCCGTACCGGATGCGACGCGGGCCACCCGCCTGCACCTGATCGGCATGTGGCTCACCTTCGTCGTCTCGGCCATCCTCATCGCCTGGTTCGTCGTCCGCATGACCCGGATGATCCGCGAACGCGACGCGGAACTGGCCAGCGCCCGCGAGCAGGCCTTACGCGACGAGCGCGTGATGGCGATGGGTACGCTGGCGGCCGGAGCGGCCCACGAACTCGGCACACCGCTCGCCACCATGGCGCTGCTGACCGGCGAACTGGCCAACGATGCCGGGTTAACCGAAGAAGCACGTCAGGACATCGCCCTGCTCCGCCAGCAGATCGACGTCTGCAAGAGCATCATCACCGGCCTGTCGCGCCGGGCCGGCGCCGAGCGTCTCGAAAGCGCCCCGCTGCAGGCGGCCGATCGCTGGATCGACAACTTGCGCCAGCACTGGCATGCCGTCCGCCCGCAAAGCAGCAGCCAACTGGTCATCGATAGTCATGGAACAGTTCCCATGATGGTCGCCGACCCACGCCTCGAACAGGCGGTACTCAACCTGCTCAACAATGCTGCCAACGCCAGCAGCCAGCCGCTGGAGATCCGCCTCAGCTGGAGCAGCCGCGAGTTGTGCATCGATATCCGCGACCAGGGCCCCGGATTCCCGCCAGCCGTGCTCGAGCAGGGAGGCCAGAACAGCTTTCCGGCACATGCCCAGGGCAGTGGCGTCGGCCTGATGCTGACCCGCTCGGCCATCGAACAACTGGGCGGCAAGCTCAGCCTGATCAACCCGGACGACGGCGGCGCCCTCGCCCGCATCGAAATCCCACGCTGCCCGCCATGAACGACATCACCCTCGTCATCGACGACGACCCCAGCTTCAACGCCATTCTGGTACGCACCCTGGAGCGTCGGGGCTTTCCGGCACGCGGCGCGCTCGATGCCGCCCAAGCCTTGATGCTGGCCCGCGAACTCCCCGCCCAACGCATCGTCCTCGACCTCAACCTCGCCGGCACCTCCGGCCTTCCCCTGATTCCGCAGCTTCTAGCCATCGATCCCGATTGCCGTATCGTCGTGCTGACCGGCTACGCCAGCATCGCCACCGCCGTCGACGCGGTCAAACTCGGCGCCATCCAGTACCTGGCCAAGCCAGTCGAAATCGAAGCCATCCTGGCCGCCTTTGCCGATGATGGCCCGGACTTCGAGGTACCAGCCCCGGACGAACCGCTCTCGGTCGACCGACTGGAATGGGAGCACATCCAGCGCGTGCTCAACGAAAACGACGGCAACATCTCGGCCACGGCACGCGCCCTGAAGATGCATCGCCGCACCTTGCAGCGCAAATTGGCCAAGCGGCCGGTCAAAAGCTAAAGCAGCAGGAAAGCCGCAATCGCCACGCAGGTCGGCGCCAGCGCTGCAAGGAACAGTCCGAGCGGGCTGACCGACTCGTCGACGAAACTCGATTTCAGGATGGCGACGCCGGCCGGATTGGGGGCATTGGCGATGATGGTCAGGCCGCCGCCGGTGACGGCACCGGCGACGATGGCGTACTTGAATTCGGCCGAGACGCCTTCGACCAGCGAGGCCAGGTAGGTCAAGGCAGCATTGTCGGTGATCGCCGTCAGGCCGGTGGCCAGGAAGAAGAGGACGCCAGGCTCGACGCCGAGCAGCGTCTGTTGCAGCCACCATTGCTGAAGGCCGCCCAGGACCACGAGCCCGCCCAGGAAAAACGCCACAAGCAAGCCTTCGCGCAGGATCAGTCGGTCCTGGTAGCGCTCGTAAGCCTCGGTATAGCCCAGGAAGAAGAGAAAGAGGCCCATGAAGACGACCGGATGGTGGGCGAAGAGAACGACACCGACGAGAAAGGCCAGATGGATCGCGACGACCGTCATCGGCATTCTGGCCTGCCCGTCGGCGACGACCGCCTGCTGACTGGCGGCCAGTTCGCGGCGGAACAGCAAAGTCAGCATGGCCGCGTTGAAAAATACGGCAGTGGCGGCCTTCCAGCCGAAGGTGGTGAGCATGAAGGCCGTCGTCCACTCCCATTTGGCGGCGACCATGAGTACCGGTGGCGCGCCGAAGCTGGTCAGGGTGCCGCCGATGGAAATATTGACGAAGAGCACGCCCAGCGTCGCGTATTTGAAGCGTTCGCTCTGCCCCTGCTGGAAATAGCGGTCGCGCAGCATCAGTGCGGCCAGGGTCATCGCCGCCGGTTCGGTGATGAAGGAACCGAGTAGCGGTACCAGCGAAAGGCAAAGGAAAAAGGTGGCAGCGCCGTTGGAAATGGGCATCGCCGCAGCCAGCAGGCGAACGGCGGCAACGCCGAAATGCAGGATGGGTCGGCTGGCGGCAATCACCATGATGACGAAGACGAAGGCCGGCTCGGTGAAATTGCGGCTTTCGACATAATCCACCGCATCGGTCTTGCCGGTCAGGAAAAAGAGCGCGGCGACCAGAATGAAGGCCCAGAAGCCGAAGACCACTTCGACTTCTGCCAGCATGTGCCACAGGCCGGCGTGCTTGCCTTCGCGATGCGCCAGATTGGCGAACAGCTTGGTCGAAAAGGTGTGCAGGACGGCGAGCGCAAAAACGACAGCGGCGACAATTTCCGGGGGGCTGACTGAATCCATGTAACGAACGATCGTGAAGTACAGGAGATCAGGTTAGCACAGCCGCCCGGGCGGCAAGGCTGGGGAAACCCCGTAGCCGGGACGGCCGTGGATTGGGCCGCCCGCAGCCCCGGCTACAGCCGGGGCGGGGAAAGCATCGGCTCAGTGGCCCTTGTGCTCCATCGGCGCGGGCGCGGCGGCCATCGGGCGGACCACCTTGGCATCGACCTGCTTGCTGCTGCCGTCGTCGAAGGTCAGGGTGATCGGCACGACATCCCCTTCCTTCATCGGTGCCTTGAGGTCGATCAGCATGACGTGCAGGCTGCCCGGCTTGAGCACCGCTTCACCCTTGGCCTTGATGTCGATCGCCGGTACCGGGCGCATCTTCATGACGCCGCCTTCGTTGAGGTGGGTGTGCAGTTCGGTGACCTTGGAGGCCGGGTTGTCGGCCTTGACGACCTTGATGTCCTTGTCGCCGTTGTTCTTGATCACCATGAAGGCACCGGTGGCCGGCGCATTGGGCGGCGCCAGGCGGACGTAGGGCTCGTTGACGGCGACCTGGTCGGCAGCGCCGGCAAAAACGACGGACGAGAAAATCAGGCCAGCGGCCAACAGCGGGAGTTGCTTCATGGGATGAGTCTCCATCAGGGTTGAATCAAATGTTTGCGAATCTCGGCCGCCACCTGCGCGGGCGGCGTGGCATGGGCGATCTTGCCGACCAGCCGGCCGTCCAGGCCGACCACGTAGGTATCGGCCGAGTGATCGACCACGTAGCCGCCGCCGGCCGTCTCGACCTTCTGGACAGCGTAGAAGACGCCATAGCGACGGGCGATGCCGGCGATGTTGTCCGGCGTACCGGTGACACCGACGATGCCCGGGTGAAAGAAGGCGACATACTCCTTGAGCCGGAGCGGCGTATCGCGCGGCGGATCGACCGAAACGAAGATCATCGCGACCTTGGCCTGCTCCTCCGGCGTCAGCAGGCGCAAACCGTCGCTGGTGGCAGCCAGCGAGGTCGGGCAGACATCGGGACAATAGGTGTAGCCAAAATAGACGAGGACGAGTTTGCCACGATAGTCGGCCAGCGAGACGTCGCCATCACTGGACTGCAGGGTGAAGTCGCCGCCGGGCGGCAGGGCGGCCGGCGGCAGCGGACGATCGCTGGCACCGGGCTGCCAGAAGAAGGCTAGGCCCAGCAGCAGGGCGACGAGGAGGCCGGCAATGGCAAGCAGGGAACGCTGCGACATGGGATCAGTTGCTCCCCGAGGTGAAACGGAAAGGAATGGCGATGCGCTCATGACCGGTTTCGAGCAGCAAGGTCGCCTGCCAGACCATCTGCCCGGTGACGCAGACGGGCAAAACCGCTTCGGTCATGAAACGCCCTTCCCCCTTGGCAGCCAGCACGGGGCGGTTGTAGCCCATGCCCATCTCGACGCCGGCAAAGTCGATCTCGACGCGCGATGGCGAAACGCCGGTCGTCGCCACCAGGACCTCGAAGGGTTTGACCAGCGGGATCGGGTGCGTACCCATCGCCAGTTCGACCGAACCGCCGCCAGGCAGCCTGACGGCGCAGGCCTGGCGCTGCAGATCGCAGGTCGGATCGGGTTGCACGGTGATATCGGCCTTGGGCAGAAGCATCGGCGAGAGCTTGTAGCCGATCACGACGACCAGGCCGATCAGCAACACGCCGATTACATCAATCAGGATCTTTCTATTCACGAAATTTACTCGCCGCAGACTCTTGAGGAAGCGGATTGTCCTACAGAGAGCCGGCATGCGCTCAATACCCGGCCATTCTTTCATGCCGGCCAGTGTTCGCCCCTGCGACATATTGCCGCAGGCCTCGCGATGACCGTCGCGGTGCTACCATCGTGCCCATTCCAACCCTGACGCCAACGCTCTTGAAAAAGCTCATTTCCATTCTGCTGCTGACGCTGCTCCCCGGCCTCGCCATGGCCACCGAACAGCCGGCATCCGCCCCCCTGTTTGCCGCTACGCTAAGCGACCTCGACGACAAGCCGGTCGCTCTGGCGAACTACCGCGGCAAACCGCTCGTCGTCAATTTCTGGGCTCGCTGGTGCGCGCCCTGCCGCGCCGAAATTCCCGAACTGAACGCCTTCCGCGACAGCCAGAAGGGGAAGATCGAGGTCCTCGGCATCGGCATTGAGGACAAGGCCGAACCGGCGAAAGCCTTCGCCAAGACTTACGCGATCACCTACCCGGTTTTCGTTGCCAAGGAAAAGGGCATTCCGCTGATGCAGGCCCTCGGCAACACCAAGGGCGGCCTGCCCTTTACCCAGTTCATCGACCGCAACGGCAATATCGTCCACACCAAGCTCGGCCTGCTTAAAAAGGCCGATCTCGATGCCGCCGGCGACATGCTGCTCAAACGCTGATCCACCACGGAAACCACCATGACCCAGATTCCCCAGCTGCAGGACGCCAGGCTCGTCGTCGAGGGCCGCATCGCCACCCTGACACTAGACCGCGACGATGTGCGCAACGAACTCACCGGCACGGCGCTGGTGGACGACATCGTCCGGACGACCGAATGGATCAACGCCGACGAATCGGTTTCCGTCTTGATCCTGACCGGCGCCGGCAAGGCCTTTTCGGCCGGCGGCAACGTCAAGCACATGCTGCAGCGCGAAGGCACATTCGGCGGCAGCGTCCATGAGGTCCAGAAGAACTACCGCCAGGGCATCCAGCGCATCACGCTGGCCATGCACAAGCTCGAAGTCCCGGCCATCGCTGCGATCAACGGCCCGGCCATCGGCGCCGGTTTCGACCTGAGCTGCATGTGCGACATGCGCCTGGCCTCCACTGAAGCAAAGATGGGCGAAACCTTCGTCAATCTTGGCATCATCCCGGGCGACGGCGGTGCCTGGCTGCTGCAGCGTCTGGTCGGCTACCAGCGTGCAGCGGAACTGACATTCACCGGCCGTGTTTTCGATGCGAACGAGGCGCTCGCCATGGGGCTCGTCCTCTCCGTCACCGCCCCCGACGACCTGCTGCCCGCAGCCCGGGAACTGGCCGCCAGCATCGCCGCCAAACCGCCCCAGGCCCTGCGCATGACCAAGCGCTTGATGAAACTCGCCCAGCGCCAGGAACTGCCCGATTTTCTCGAATTGTCGGCCGTCTTCCAGGGGGTCTGCCACAACACCGCCGACCATCTCGAAGCCGTCTCGGCCTTCCTCGAAAAGCGCCCGCCCGGCTTCCAAGGACGATAGCCGGTTGGAGGGTGCCTCGCCTGCGTTTAGTATTCGACTGACCGCCCAGCGGTTTCCGAAAAATAAACGAGGAGACACCATGAAGATCCGTTCCCTGCTTGCCATCGCCACGCTGAGCATCGCCTCCGCGACCACCGGCGCCGCCGAGTTCATCAATGTACTGACCGGCGGCACCAGCGGCGTCTATTACCCGCTCGGCGTCTCGCTGACCCAGATCTACGGCAAGGTGATGCCGGATGCCAAGATGTCGGTCCAGGCGACCAAGGCCTCGGCCGAGAACCTCAACCTGCTGCAGGCCGGCAAGGGCGAGATCGCCTTCACGCTCGGCGACACGCTGTCCGAGGCCTGGAAGGGCAATGCCGAGGTCGGCTTCAAGGCGCCGTTGAACAAGCTGCGCAGCGTCGCGGCGATCTATCCCAATTACATTCACTTTCTGGCGGCCGCCGATTCCGGCATCAAGTCACTGGCCGACCTCAAGGGCAAGCGCGTCTCGGTCGGTGCGCCGAAAAGCGGTACCGAATTGAACAGCCGCGACATCCTCAAGGCCGTAGGCATGAGTTACCAGGATTTCGCCAAGGTGGAGTACCTCGGCTATTCGGAATCGGTTGAGCTGATCAAGAACCGCCAGCTCGACGCCACCCTGCTCTCCTCCGGGCTCGGCGTGGCCGCCGTGCGCGACCTGGCAACGGCGCTGAAAATCGTCGTCATCCCGATCCCGGCCGATATCGTTGCCAAAATCGGGGATGCCGCCTACCAGACCGGCACCATCCCGGCCAATACCTATAACGGCCAAACCACCGACGTACAGACGGTCCTTGTCCCCAACTACCTGATCACCCATGAAGGCGTGCCAGTCGACACGGTTTACAAAATGACCAAGTCGATGACCGAGAACCTCGACGCCATGGCCACCGCCCACGCTGCCGCCAAGGCGATCAAGAAGGAGAAACTGGCCGTCGGTTCACCGGTGCCGCTGCATCCAGGCGCCGAAAAGTACTATCGCGAAGCCGGCCTGCTCAAGTAACACGCCATGACGAACCCCGACGTCTCCGCGAGCCACATCGATCAGGAGACGTTCTCCGAGCACAGCGCCCAGCGCCGTCTCGGGGGCGTCGCATGGCTGGTCCTGGGCGGCACCGCCTTGACTTTCTCCCTCTACCAGCTCGGCATGGCGGCCTTCCATCCGCTCTCCAGCCTGGTCATGCGGGCTTTGCACGTCGGCTTCCTGCTGACCCTGACCTTCCTCATTTTTCCGCTCCATCGCCGTTGCCGGCTCGACCGCGTCGCCCCCGGCGACTGGCTGCTCGCGGGAAGCGCTTTCCTGCTCGCCTGCTACCAGTGGATTTTTGAAGTCGACCTGATACAGCGCAGCGGCGATCCGACCACGCTCGACCTGGCCGTCGGCACGGCCATGATCCTGCTCGTCTTCGAGGCAGCCCGGCGCATACTCGGCCCCGCCCTGCCAACCATCTGCGCCCTATTCCTGCTCTACGGCCTGCTTGGCCAGCACCTGCCAGGCGATCTCGCCCACCGCGGCTATGACTACGCCCAGGTAGTCGATCAGCTGGCCTTCGGCACCGAGGGCATCTTCGGTATCCCGACCCTGGTTTCAGCCAGCTACATCTTTCTCTTCGTGCTGTTCGGCTCCTTTCTCGAACATGCCGGGATGATCAATCTCTTCAATTCCATCGCGCTCGGTTTCGTCGGTCATACAAAAGGCGGCGCCGCCAAGGTGGCGGTCGTCTCGTCCGGCCTGATGGGAACGATCTCCGGCTCGGGCGTCGCCAACGTCCTGACCACCGGCCAATTCACCATTCCGATGATGAAGCGCTTCGGCTATTCCGGCGTTTTTGCCGGAGCCGTCGAGGCGACTTCCTCGATGGGCGGCCAGATCATGCCACCCGTGATGGGGGCCGTCGCCTTCATCATGGCCGAGAACCTCAACGTGCCCTATCTGGAGATCGTCAAGGCCGCGGCGATACCGGCCATCCTCTATTACGCGACGGCCTTCTGGATGGTCCACCTCGAAGCCGGCCGCAAGAATCTGCAGGGCATGCCCAAGGAGCAGTGTCCCAATCCGTGGCGGGCAATGCGGGAACAGTGGTACCTCGTGCTGCCGCTGGCCGGTCTGGTCGGCATGCTGTTCAACGGCTACACGCCGATGTACTCCGGCATGGTCGGCCTCGCCCTATGCGCCATCCTGATCCTCGGCGCGGCCGTCGCCGCCCGGCTGTCGAACACCGCCTTCCGCTTCGTCTTCTGGATTGGCGTCGGGCTCGGTGCCTCGCTCCTGGTCAAGTGGGGCGTCTATCCCGTGCTGATCGTGATCGGCATGCTGGTGCTTGGCTGCCTCGGCGTCCAGGGTGGCCGGCAGACGCTCGGCATCATGCGCGACAGCCTGATCGATGGCGCCCGCCAGGCACTGCCGGTCGGGGTTGCCTGTGCCATCGTCGGCATCATCATCGGCACCCTGACGCTGACCGGCGCGGCGACCAATTTCGCCGGCTTCATACTCAAGATCGGTGCCGACAGCCTCTTCGTCTCGCTGCTGCTCACCATGCTGATCTGCTTGCTGCTCGGCATGGGCATCCCGACCATTCCCAACTACATCATCACCAGTTCAATCGCCGCTCCGGCCCTGCTCGATCTCGGCGTACCGCTGATCGTCAGCCACATGTTCGTCTTCTATTTCGGCATCATGGCCGACCTGACGCCGCCGGTAGCCCTCGCCGCCTTCGCCGCCAGTTCGATCGCCCGCGAGCCTGCCATGAAGATCGGCCTCAAGGCGGTGCAGATCGCCATTGCCGGCTTCGTCGTGCCCTTCATGGCGGTCTACGACAACGCGCTGATGCTGCAGGGCGATCCGTCGCTGCTGGCCGTGGCCTACATCGTCGGCAAGGCGCTGCTGGCCATCGCCCTGTGGGGAGCCGCCGCCATTGGCTACCTGCGCGCTCCGCTCAATATCGGGGAGCGTATCTGGGCTGCCGCCGCAGCTTTCCTGCTGGTCGCTGCCATCCCGCTCACCGACGAACTGGGTTTTGCCGCCTGCGTGGTTTTCGTCGTCTGGCACCTGCTGCGAACCCGCAGGCCAAAACTGGCGTGAGTGTCATCTGCCTCGCCGCCGGCCTGCTCCTGGCGCCGCTTGGCGATGCGGTGACCGTGCGCTGGACGCATTCCGTCCAGCGCACGGTCTGGGAAGAGGATTACCGACTGCACGACGGTGCGCTGCAACTGGTCTCGGCCCGAGTCCAAGGCACCGGTGCCGGCATGGAGCCGCCCCCGGAAGCGGTGCTGCGTGATGGAGCCTGGCACTACACGCCAGACCTGCCGGCCTTGCCGGTGCTTCATCTGCGCCATTCGCCATACGTCCCGCCCTACACCCTGTGCACAGGCGGCACCTGCCGGACGGTACCGGATTGGCTGCCCGGCCTGCCCGGCGACGCCGTACTCGAACTTCGCCCGTGTGGCGCAGTGCGTTAGCGGCGCCCGTCAGCGCTTGGCGTTGGGGAAGAACAACGGCTCACCGCCGATCCGGTAGTCAGCAATGCTTTTCTGGCCAGCCGGCGAGACCAGCCAGTCGATGAAGCGCTGCCCGTCTTCCTTCTTCACATGAGGGTGCTTGGCGGGATTGACCAGGATCACGCCATATTGATTGAACAGGCGGGTATCGCCCTCGACCACGACGCCGAGCTCGCCGCGATTCTTGAAAGCCAGCCAGGTTCCCCGATCAGCCAGGATGTAGGCATTCATCGAAGATGCCGTATTCAGCGCCGGCCCCATGCCGGAACCGGTATCGCGATACCAGCCGCCCCTGATGGCATCGAGATCCAGCCCGGCCGCCTTCCAGTAGCGCAGTTCGGCAGCATGCGTGCCGCTCTTGTCGCCGCGCGAAACGAAGGCCGGGCGCGGTTCAGCCGCGGCAATGCGACGCAGGCCTTCGAGGATGTCCTTGCCCGCCGCCTTGGCCGGGTCCGCCTTCGGCCCGACGAGAATGAAGTCGTTGTACATGACCTCCTTGCGTTCGACACCCCAGCCCTCAGCGACGAATTTTTCCTCGGCGACCTTGTCATGCACGAAGACGACATCGGCGTCGCCACGGCGCGCCGTATCGAGCGCCTGACCGGTGCCCAGGGCGACGACACGGACCTTGATGCCGCTCTCCTTCTCGAAAACCGGCAGGATGTGGCCGAAGAGACCGGACTGCTCGGTCGAGGTGGTCGATGAAACGGTGATGAAGCGTTCGGCTGCATTGGCGCCCACGTTCGGCAGCAAAACAAGGGAAGCCAGGGTGACAAGCAGGGTCCGGCGGATATTCATGGGGGTCTTCCTCCAGTCAGGTTCTTGATTGTTGCAGCCCGCCCGGGGCCGCTTATGGGGAGTGAAGCCTAGGGTAGAATCGGCGGGAGACCGAATATGTCCAAGTTTGCAACAACTCCCGCCCCCCCTGCTTCCGGCATCCGCTGGAGCTGGAATTTCGGCCCCGATTTTTCCGAGGCAGATTCAGCCTGCCTGCTCTTGCTGCTCACTGCCCTGCGCGAGCAAGGCACGCTGGGCAAGGCTGCGGTCAACGCCGGCATTTCCTATCGTTCGGCCTGGGGTTTGCTGAGCCAGGGCGAAGCGTGCTTCGGTCAAAGTCTCGTCGTCAAATCCCGGGGGCGGGGGACCAGCCTCTCGGACTTCGGCGAACAACTGGTCCAGCTCGACTTCGCCGCCCGCACCACGCTAGCTGAAGCGCATGCCCCCTGGGCACAGCGACTGCAAGAGGTGCTCTTTCCGAGCCACGTTCCGTCCCCCGAACGCCTGCGAATCGCCGCCAGCCACGACCTGGCGCTGGCGGACTGGATCGAGAACGGGCGCCACGTCGAGGCCGACATCTACTGGCGCGGCAGTGAAGAGGCCCTGGCGGCACTGACGCGCGGCGAATGCGATGTCGCCGGCTTTCACCTGCCGGAGTCGTGGTCGGCAGAACAGACGACGGCCTGGCTCGGCACCTGGCTCAAACCGCGACAATACGTCTGCTTGCCCGTCATGCGCCGACAACATGGGCTGCTGGTAGCGGCCGGTAATCCGCTGGCGGTGCATTCGGTCGCCGATGTCGCCCGGCTCGGGCTGCGCATGGTCAATCGCCAGCGCGGCTCCGGCACGCGCAGCATGATCGACCAGTTGCTGGCCGCCAACGCGCTGAGCCCGAGAGATATCTCCGGCTACGCCCACGAGGAATTCACCCACGATGCCGTCGCCGCCACCGTCGCCAGCGGCCAGGCCGATGTCGGCTTCGGTATTGCAGCAGCAGCCGCGCGCTACGATCTGGACTTCGTGCCGCTCACCTGGGACCGCTACTGCCTCGCACTCCGCAATACGATCGCGCAAAGTGCCGCCGTCCGCCACCTCATCCGGCGCTTTCGCGGCAACACATTCCATCAGCGCCTGCAGGCCATGGCCGGTTACCAAGCCCTGGATGCCGACGAGGCACTTCCTTGGGAGCAGCTTTTCGCCGCCCCGGCTTAACGCGCCCCGGCCGTCTTCAGGCCATTCATTTCAAGGCGGCGAAGAATTCCCGGCGGGCCACCTCGAGCGCCGGCCAGGCCGATTCGTCGACGAGCTCGCGGCACGTTTCATGGAAGCTGGAAAACGCCGCCTGGACCTTGAGCAGATCGACCTGGCCAACCTTGCTGCGGCCGCCTTCGGATGGAGCACCATCGAGCGGGGTCAGGGTGGCATATCGCGGGATGATGCGCTGGCCGCCCTTTTCCGCCGAGGCGGTCATCGGCCCGGTCTTGGTGAAAACCTGTCCTTCGTATTCGAAGCGGGCGCCAATCGGCAGTTGCTGGAGTTTCATGGTTCAACGCGCATCCGGGAGATGCGACATCTTACCAAGCCGCGAAGCGCAGGGTCGTTTGCTCCCGTCGCTTCGCGGGCTGCGTTCGGCCTCAGCCGAACAGTTCGTCGCCCATCCCGGCCAGCGCTGCATCGCCGGCCTTGACCGTTTCCGCATGGGCGTGTGCTTGCGGCAGCACCTGGTCAGCGTAGAAGCGGGCCGTGGCGACCTTGGCGCGATAGAAGGCCTGGTCGCCCTCGCCCTTGTCCAGATACGCGGCAGCAGCTAGCGCCGCCTTGCCCATGAACCAGCCGCCACAGACGGTGACGGCCAGATGCAGGTAGGGCACGGCGGCCATCAGCACGCCGGAAAGGTTGCTCCTGGCATTGGCCGCCAGCCATTCCGTCGTTTCCGTCCAGGTTTTCAGGGCAGCACCGAGGCGCAGGCCGACGGCCTCGAGTTCCGGCTTGCCGGAAGCGCCCAGCGCCCGAGCGGTGGCATGCACTTCAGCGAAAACGATCTTCGCCGTCGCCCCTTGGTCACGCATCAGCTTGCGGAAGAGCAAGTCGTTGGCCTGGATGCCAGTCGTGCCCTCGTAGATCGTCGTGATCCGCGAATCGCGCCAGTGCTGCGCGGCGCCGGTTTCCTCGATAAAGCCCATGCCGCCGTGGATCTGGATGCCGAGCGAGGTCACGTCGATACCCATCTCGGTACCGCCGCCCTTGACGATGGGAATCATGAATTCGGCGAGATAGAGCGCCTGTTTGCGCGCTTCCGGATCGCTCAGCCCGTGCGCCCGGTCGAGCAGGCCGGAGGTGTAGTAGGTCACGGCACGACATGCTTCGACACGCGCCTTCATGAGCATGAGCATGCGCCGGATGTCGGGGTGCTTGTCGATGCTGACCAGCGCCTCGCCAGTCACCGCATCGCGCCCCTGCTTGCGTTCGCGGGCATAGGCCAGGGCCTGTTGGTAGGCGCGCTCGCCGAGCGCGATGCCCTGCAGGCCGACGCCGAGGCGTGCCTCGTTCATCATGATGAACATGTATTCGAGGCCGCGATTCGCCTCGCCGAGCAGCCAGCCGACCGCCCCGCCATTGTCGCCGTAGGCCATGACGCAGGTCGGACTGGCGTGAATGCCGAGCTTGTGTTCGATCGAGACGCAGTGGGCATCGTTACGTGCGCCGAGCGAACCGTCGGCATTGACCAGGAATTTCGGTACCAGGAACATCGAGATGCCCTTCACGCCGTCCGGCGCATCGGGCAGGCGGGCAAGCACGAGGTGGACGATGTTGTCCGTCATGTCGTGGTCGCCGTAGGTGATGAAAATTTTCTGGCCGAAGACGCGGTAACTGCCGTCGGCCTGCGGCTCGGCGCGCGAACGGATCAGCGCCAGGTCGGAGCCGGCCTGCGGCTCGGTCAGGTTCATCGTGCCGGTCCATTCGCCGGTGATCATCTTTTCCAGGTAGACCGACTTCAGTTCGTCGCTGGCACAGGTCAGCAGTGCCTCGACGGCCCCAGTCGTCAGCAGCGGGCCGAGGGAAAAGGAGAGGTTTGCCGAGCAGACCATCTCCTTGACGGCAACCCCCAGGGAGTCGGGCAAGCCTTGCCCCCCGAATTCGGTCGGCGAGGTGATGCCGTTCCAGCCGGCATCGCGGAACGCCCGGTAGGCCTCCTTCCAGCCCTTGGGGGTGACGACGCCGCTGGCGCCCAGCGTGCAACCCTCCCGGTCCCCGACGCGGTTCAGCGGCGCGAGGACTTCGCACGTGAATTTGGCCGCCTCGTCGAGAACGGCATCGACCAGATCGGGCGTCGCCTCTTCGTAGCCGGGCAACTGATGCAATTCCTTGAAGCCGGCCAGTTCGTCCATGACGAAACGCATGTCCTTTAGCGGCGCTTGGTAGTCGCTCATGTTTGCTGTCTCCTTTTAGGTTTTTTTCAGTAGTTACTGCTGCACAAGACGGCCTTGGCCGTGCTGTATTCGTCCTTCAGACGGGCCACCAGATCGGCTGTCGGCATCACCTCGTCGATCGTGCCCACGCCCTGCCCGGCGCCCCAGATATCCTTCCAGGCCTTGGCGGCCGTGCTGCCGCCGAAGTTCATCGCCGTCTTGTCCTTGTCCGGCAGGTTGTCCGGATCGAGACCGGAAGCGACGATGCTCTTCTTCAGGTAATTGCCATGGACACCCGTGAAATACGGCGTATAGACGACGTCGGCGGCGGCCGAATCGACGATGGCCTGCTGGTAGGCTGCCGCCGCATTCGCCTCGCGGGTCGCGATGAAGCGGGTGCCGATGTAGGCGAAATCGGCCCCCATCGCCTGCGCCGCAAGGATGGCGCGACCGTTGGTGATGGCGCCGGAGAGCGCGATCGGGCCGTTGTAGAACTTGCGGATTTCGCCGACCAGCGCGAAGGGGCTGAGCGTGCCGGCATGGCCGCCGGCACCGGCACAGACCAGGATCAGGCCATCGACGCCGGCTTCGAGCGCCTTTTCGGCATGGCGCACACTGATCACATCGTGGAAAACCTTACCGCCATAGGCATGGACCTGGGGCACGATCTCATTCGGGGCGCGCAGGCTGGTGATGATCAACGGCACTTCATGCTTCACGCAGAGCGCCATGTCGTGTTCGAGGCGCTCGTTCGACTGGTGGATGATCTGGTTGACCGCAAACGGCGCGGCCTTCGGGTCATCGGCCAGTTCGCGCTTGATGCGCAGCAGCCAGTCGTCGAGCAGATCGGCCGGGCGGGCATTGAGCGCCGGGAAGGAACCGATGACGCCGCTCCTGCACTGGGCGATGACGAGATCGGGGTTGGAGACGATGAACATCGGCGCGCAGATCACCGGCAGCGTCAGGTTCTTGTTGAGTGATGCGGGAATCGGCATTACGCCCCCTCTTTCAAGGCACGACGCAGTATCTTGCCGACGTTGGTGCGCGGCAGGTCGTCGCGGAATTCGACATGTTTCGGAATCTTGTAGCCGGTAAGCACGGTCCGGCAGTGCTCGATCAGCGCCTTTTCGGTCAGTCTGGGATCCTTGCGCACGACGAAAATCTTCACCGCCTCGCCGGAATGCTCGTCGGCCACGCCGATGGCCGCGACATCGATGACGCCCGGATGCATGGCGACAGCCTCCTCGACTTCGTTCGGATAAACGTTGAAGCCTGAGACCAGGATCATGTCCTTCTTGCGATCGACCAGGAAAACATAGCCCTGGGCATCGACGTAGCCCATGTCGCCGGTGCGCAGGAAGCCGTCGGCGTAGAAGACGTTTTCCGTCTCGTCCGGTCGATTCCAGTAGCCCTTCATGACCTGCGGTCCGCGAATGCAGATTTCGCCGACCTGGGTCGGCGGTACTTCGCTACCGTTATCGTCGCGGATCGAGACCTCGGTCGAGGAAATGGGCAGGCCGATGGCGCCGTTGAATTCCTTCATGTCGAGCGGATTGATCGTCGCTGCCGGCGAGGTCTCGGTCAGACCGTAGGCTTGCAGCAACGGTATGCCCGTGACCTTGAGCCAACGGTCGGCCACCGGCCCCTGCACCGCCATGCCGCCCCCGAGCGTGACGCGCAGGGTCGAGAAATCGAGCTTGGCAAAATCCGGGTTGTTGAGCAGCGCGTTGAACAGGGTATTGACCCCGGTCACCACGCTGACCGGGTACTTGCCCCATTCCTTGATGAAGCCCGGAATATCGCGCGGATTGGCGATCAGCAGGTTGCGGGCGCCGATCATCAGGAAGATCAGGCAGTTCGCGGTCAAGGCGAAGATGTGATAGAGCGGCAATGCCGTCAGGATCAACTCCTCGCCTTCGCGGATCACCGGCTTGATCCAGGCATGAGCCTGCATCACATTGGCGGCGATGTTGCCGTGAGTCAGCATCGCGCCCTTGGAGACCCCGGTCGTCCCGCCCGTGTATTGCAGGAAGGCCGTGTCGTCCTGGTTCAAGGCAACCGGCTGCCAACCGTGCCGCCGCCCGGCGGCCAGGGCTGCCTTGAAGCCGATGGCCCCCGGCAGCGTCCAGGCCGGCACCAGCTTCTTGACGTGGCGGACGACGAGATTGACCAGCATGCCCTTGAGCGCGCCGAGCATCTCGCCCATCGGCGTCACCAGTACATGCTTGACCTGCGTGTTGGCAACGATCTGATCCAGGGTATGCGCGAAATTCTCGACGATGACGATGGCGACGGCACCCGCATCCTTGAGCTGATGTTCCAGTTCGCGGGGCGTATAGAGCGGGTTGCAATTGACCACGACGCACCCGGCGCGCAGCGTGCCGAACAGGGCAACCGGGTATTGCAGCAGGTTGGGCATCATCAGCGCGACGCGATCGCCCTTCTTCAGGCCCAGCGATTGCAGCCACCCGGCAAAGGCCCGGGTTTCCTCGTCGAGCTCCCGGTAGGTCATTTCCTGCCCCATGCTGATGTAGGCCACCTTGTCGGCATAGGTCGCGCAGGCCTGCTCGAACAAGCCGACCAGCGACGGAATGTGCGCGATGCTGATTTCGGCGGGGACGCCCGCGGGATAACTCTTCAACCAGATCTTTTCCATGTTTTTCTCCTCCTCTCCCGTCTCACGAACCCAGCAAGGCCTTCTTCAGGGCAACATCGACCGGTTTTTCACCGAGCCAGACCTTGAGCAAGGCGCGGGCAAATTCGCCTCCCGCCACCTTGCCGCGTCCCATGCCGTTAAGACTGACTGCGATGCCGTCGGCCGCAAAATCGATGGCGATGACGTCGCCCTCCCTGACCTTGCCGATTCCGCGCATGATCGCCGATAACTGCTCCGACTGGGGCTTGATCGCCACCAGCTCGGCCGGCGCATGGTTGTTGGCCAGCCCTTCTTCGAGCGCCTCGCTCAGAACCTGTTCACGATCTTCTGAGCAAAAGTGCGAGGAATGCAAGGTGAATGAACTGTAGGCTGGTGTTGAGTTTGCGTTCGCAGTTTTTCCATAGACGGCGGCATTTCTCGATCCAGGCGAATGATCGCTCAACTACCCA